>CP144777.1:0-152381 GCA_036689265.1 Candidatus Stammera capleta
TTAAAATGAAAAAATTTCATTTTAAGCTTAAAATATTTTTATTAATTTTAAAAATGAATAAAAATTCCATTTTCGTTATTGATATTCTTTTATATATATATAAATCATATTATGTTGTTAATTATAATAATTTGTGTTCTGTAAATTATATAAAACCCATTTATATTTTTTTTAACATGATAAATTCTCTTTATAAGATTTTTGTTCCTAAATATATTATATTTGTTTCTGATTGTAGAAAAATTAAGTCTAAAAAAAAATTGTATTCAGGTTATAAGTTAAATAGAAAAAAGTTATCTTATAGTTTTGTAAAGTATATAAATATCATTATGGAAATTTTAATAAAGAATGGTGTTGATGTTGTTATTTTTCCTAATGAAGAAGCTGATGATGTTATTGGGACTTTAATATTTAAAATTAATTATAAATTTGATACAGAATATGATATATATATTTTATCTTTTGATAAGGATTTTTATCAATTGATTAGTAGAAATGTTTTTTTATTAATGAATAAAAATAGTATTGTTGATGTTGATTTTATTAAAAATAGATATGATATATATCCTGTTTTTTTTAGAGATTTAATAGCATTGTCTGGAGATAGATCTGATAATATACCTGGTTTAAAGGGTATTGGTTTAAAAAAAGCCTCTGTTATTATTAATAATATTGGTTCTATAGATGATATTTATTTTGATTTAAATAAAATTAATAAATTAAGTATTTCTAATAAAAAAAATATTATTTTAAGTTTAAAAAATAATAAAAAAAAAGTATATTTATGGTACAAATTATTAAATATAAATTTATATTTAAATATAAATTTAGATATTAAAAAATATATGGTATCTGATACTTTTTTTATTAATATATTTTGTTTTTTAAGGAAAATAGTTAATAAATTTGTTTAATTATTTGATTTCATAGATATATTTTGTATTTTAATTGATTTGTTATAATTATATATATTTTTTTGTATTATTTTTTCTATAATAAAATTATTATTATATGTTTGTTTTTTGTTTTTTGTTTTTACTTTTTTATGTATATTTTTTTGAATATTTTTTCTTGTTAAGTTATTATTTTGTTTTATATTATTTTGTTTATTAAAATATATGTTAGTTATTTTTTTTAGTAAATTATTTATGTTATCTATTTTATATATTAAATTAATGTTAATTAGTGTATTTTTAAATTTGTTTTCTTTACTATAAATTATTTGGTAGTCTAATTTAGAGTATATGTTTTTATTTATTTTATATTCTAATCCTATATTTAATAATGGATATATATTATGTATATTTTTTTGAATATTTTTTCTTGTTAAGTTATTATTTTTTGTAATTGTTTCGTTTATAAAAATTTCTCCAAATTTGGTATATATATTTAAATTTTTGTATATATTTTTTTTTAAAATAGCTGATAAATTTATTCCATTTGTTTCTATTTTTTCTTTAATAAATTTTTTATAAATTGAAATATTATTTAACCAATTATATCCTATTTCTAGATTTAAATTTTTGTTGTATTTATATCCTAAGTATATACTTGATAATATTTGTTTTATATTAGTGTAAGTATTTATTTTGTTTGTTTGTTTTTCATATTTTATATTGTAATTTTTTACAATATTTAATTGATTTCCTATATATATTTTTTTGTTTAAATTGTATTCTAAAAAATTGTTTGCTTTTACATTATAATTAAATGTAAATAATATTAGTAAAAATGTAATTGTTTTTATCATATTTTTAAATTTTATTTATTGATTTTTAGTAATAATTATATATTAATTAATGTTTTTTTTAAATTAAAATATATATGTTTTTTATTATGATAAAATATATTTTATTTTATTTAAAAAAAAATAAAATTTTAATGTAATAATAATTTTTGATGATGTTTAAAAATAAAAATTTAGGATATTTTAAGATGGTAAAAAAATCTATTATTGTTAATTTATCTAATGGTTTTCATATAAGACCAGCTACAAGATTTGTTAAAGAGGCTAGAAAATTTATTTCTGAAATTAAATTGAAATTTAATGGAAATATTGTTGATGCTAAAAGTTTATTAAAAGTTCAAACTTTGGGAATTTCTAATGGTTCTAAGTTAACTATTATAGTGAATGGAAAAGATGAAGATAGAGCTTTAAAAATTTTATATAATTTAGTTAATAAATTAGAATAATATTTTATAAAAAATTATTTTATGAATATATGTTTTTAATATATTATGTATTAATAAAAATTTAAAAGGTATTTATATGGTAATAAAAGGTATTATAGTTTCTTCAGGTTATTCCTTTGGAAGTGCTTTTGTTTTAAATGAAAAGAAAGTGGATTTAAATTTTAATAAAATAACTTTTGATAAAGTAGATGATGAAATTAAATTGTTTGTTAAATCTCATATAAAGACTATAAATCAACTTAAAAAAATAAGATTAAAAATAAAAAAACAAAATAAAGATAAAAAATTATTGTTTGATGGTTATATAATGTTGTTGGAGGATAATAATTTAAAAGAAGATATAATTAATTTAATTAAAAATGAATTAATGTATGCAGATAATGCAACAAATATAATTATTAAAAAACATATAAATGATATAAAGAAAATAGATAATATATATTTACAAGATAGAGTTATTGATATTTTAGATATAGGAAAAAGATTAATTTATAACATAAAAAATTTAGATTTTATTGATTTTAATTTTTCTAATATAAAAGATAAAATAATTATTGTCACTAAAGATTTATTACCTTCTCAAATAATACAATTTAATTTAAAAAAGATAGTTGGTTTTATTACTGAATTAGGTAGTTTAACATCACATACATCTATAATTGCAAAATCTTTAAATTTACCTGCTATTATTGGTGTCAAGAATATTACAAATATTATTTTTAATAATGATTATTTAATTTTAGATGCTGTAGATAATAAAATTTATATTAATCCTTGTAAAAATATTTTTAATACTTTGAAAAATAAATATAATTCTTTTCTTTTTAAAAGAAAACAGTTAATTAAATTGAAAAATTTACCTGCTATTACTACAGATGGTCATGAAATAAAATTATTTGCTAATATTGCTAATGATAAAGATATTAAATTTTTAATTAAAAATAATATTAAAGGTGTTGGTTTATATCGTACTGAATTTTTATTTATGGATAGAAAATCTTTACCTTCTGAAGAAGAACAATTTTTATCTTATAAAAAGATAGCAAAATTAATGAAGAATTTTCCTGTAACTATACGTACTGTTGATTTAGGAGGTGATAAGTTTTTACCTTATATGAAGTTTCCTAAGGAAGATGTTTCTTGTTTAGGTTGGAGAGCTATACGTATTTGTATGGATAGAAAAGATATATTATATAGTCAATTAAGAGCAATATTAAGAGCTTCTGTTTATGGAAAATTAAGAATTATGTTTCCAATGATAATTTCTATGGAAGAAATATTTTTTTTAAAAAATGAAATTCAAAAATTAAAATTACAGTTATTAGAAGAAAAACATGATTTTGATGATAATATAAAAATTGGTGCTATGATTGAAACTCCTGCTGCAGCTATTATTTCTAAATATTTATCTGAAGAATTAGATTTTTTTAGTATTGGAACTAATGATTTAACTCAATATACTTTAGCTGTAGATAGAAATAATTCTATGATTTCTCATTTGTATGAACCTTTATCTCCTTCAGTTATACATTTAATTAAATATGTTATAGATTCAGTTAATCCTGATGTTAAAAGTTTAAGTATTTGTGGAGAATTAGCATCTGATGAAAGAGCAATAATTTTATTGTTAGGTTTGGGAATAAAAGAGTTAAGTATGAATATTAATAATATTCCTAAGGTAAAACAAATTATTTGTAATAATTCTTTAAGTTTTGCAAAAAAACTATCTACGGATGTTTTGTCTAAATGTACTGTTAATGATGTTTTATCTATTTTAATTAAAGATAAATAAAAAAAATAAATTTTGCCCAGAGGTGGAATTGAACCACCGACACGAGGATTTTCAGTCCTCTGCTCTACCAACTGAGCTATCTGGGCTGTATTTTTGTTTTAAATTTTAATTTCTTTATTCATCCAATTCGAATATTTATTATTATAATTTTTTGTTTTTATTACTAATATTTCAGGTATATCATAATTATGATATTTTTTTATGATTTTATAAACTATTTTTTTTAAAATAGAAAAAGTTTTAATTATTATTTTTATTTCTTTTTCTTTTTTTATTTTTTTATTCCATAAATAGTATGATTGTATGTTTTCTATAATATTTGCACAAGAAATTAGTTTTTTTTTAAGTAATATTTTTGTTATTTTTTTAGCGTTTTTTATATTTGATGTTGTACAAAGTATTAAAATAATGTTATTTTTTTTAGGTATATTCATATTAAATTAAAGATATTATTATTTTAAAGATATTTTGTATTTTTTAATTATATTTTATTAATTATATTAAGTCAAATATAATTAATTTTTTCTTTGTTTTATTTAATATTTTTGTAATATTTTAAATAAAAGATATAATAATTATTAGTTAAATTAAAAAATAAAAAATAATTTATTAAAAGGGGTAAATTTATAAATGAAAATTCGTCCATTACATGATCGTATTATTGTTGAGCGTAAAGAGGTAGAATCGAAATCTGCTGGTGGTATAGTATTAACAGGTTCAGCTGCAAATAAATCTAATCGTGGTAAAGTATTAGCAGTTGGAAAAGGTCGTATTTTAGATAATGGTAATGTTAAATCATTGGATGTTAAAGTTGGTGATGTTGTTATATTTAGTGATGGTTATGGTGTAAAATCTGAAAAAATAGATAATAAAGAAGTTTTAATTATGTCTGAAAGTGATGTTTTAGCTATAGTTAAATAATATATTTTTTATAAATATTAAATATTTTAGTTTTAAAGGGTATATAAAAATGGCAGCTAAAGATGTTAAATTTGGTAATGAAGCAAGATTAAAAATTTTGCGCGGTGTTAATGTTTTAGCAGATGCAGTCAGAGTAACTTTAGGACCTAAAGGTCGTAACGTTGTTTTAGATAAATCTTTTGGAGCTCCTGCTATAACTAAAGATGGTGTTTCTGTTGCTAGGGAAATAGAGTTAGAAGATAAGTTTGAAAATATGGGAGCTCAGATGGTTAAGGAAGTTGCATCTAAAGCAAATGATGTTGCTGGTGATGGAACAACTACTGCTACTGTTTTAGCACAAGCTATAGTAAATGAAGGGTTAAAAGCTGTAGCTGCTGGAATGAATCCTATGGATTTAAAGAGGGGTATAGATAAAGCAGTTGGTTCTGCTGTTATAGAATTGAAAAAATTATCTGTTCCTTGTTCTGATTCTAAATCAATTGCTCAAGTTGGAACAATTTCAGCAAATGCAGATGAAACTGTTGGTACTTTGATAGCAAAGGCTATGGAAAAAGTTGGTAAAGAGGGAGTAATTACTGTAGAAGAAGGTACTGGATTGCAAGATGAATTAGATGTAGTAGAGGGAATGCAATTTGATAGAGGTTATTTATCTCCTTATTTTATAAATAAAACAGATTCAGGAATTGTAGAATTAGATAATCCTTACATATTATTAATAGATAAAAAAGTTTCTAATATTCGTGAAATGTTACCTATATTAGAATCTGTTGCTAAATCTAATAAACCATTATTAGTAATTGCAGAAGATATAGAAGGTGAGGCTTTAGCTACATTAGTGGTAAATACAATGAGGGGTATTGTAAGAGTATCAGCTGTTAAAGCTCCTGGTTTTGGAGACAGACGTAAATCTATGTTGCAAGATATTGCTATATTAACAGATGGTACAGTTATTTCTGAAGAGATAGGTTTAGATTTAGAGAAATCTACTATAGAAGATTTAGGAAGTGCTAGAAAAGTTATAGTTAATAAAGATACTACTACTATTATAGATGGATCTGGACAACAAGAAGAAATATCTAATAGAATAGTTCAAATACGTCAACAGATAGATGAAGCTACATCTGATTATGATAAGGAAAAATTACAAGAAAGAGTAGCTAAACTAGCTGGTGGTGTAGCTGTTTTAAAAGTTGGTGCAGCTACTGAAGTTGAGATGAAGGAAAAAAAATCCCGTGTTGAAGATGCTTTACATGCTACTAGAGCAGCTGTTGAAGAAGGTGTAGTTGCTGGTGGTGGTGTTGCTTTAGTTAGAGTTGCTGAAAGGTTAAATAATTTAGTTGCTCAAAATGAAGATCAAAATGTTGGAATACGAGTTGCTTTGAGAGCTATGGAATCTCCTTTGCGTCAAATAGTATCTAATACAGGTGATGAACCATCTGTTGTTGCTAATAATGTTAAAGCAGGTAGTGGTAATTATGGATATAATGCTGCCACTGAAAAATATGGAGATATGATAGATATGGGTATATTAGATCCTACTAAAGTTACTCGTTCTGCGTTACAATATGCAGCTTCAGTTGCTGGTTTAATGGTAACTACTGAATGTATGATTACTGATTTGCCTAAAGAAGAAAAATCTGATATAGGTGGTAATTCAAATGCTGGTGGTGGTATGAATGGTTCTGGAATGGGAGGTATGGGTGGAATGATGTAATAATATAATGTATTTATATTATTATTTTTTAAAGAAAATGTTTTTATTAGTACCTCCTCTTTTAAATTTAAGAGGAGGTTTTTTATTTTTAATTAATTTAATGGTAAATTTAATGTTTAATTTAGTTAGTAAAAAACAAATTTTAAATGATTATTGTTTAAGTAGTAAAGATATTGGTAGCAGTAAAATTCAAATTATTTTATTGACTTTTAGAATAAATAAACTTAAATATCATTTTTCTTTTCATAAAAAAGATTTTCATAATAAGAGGGGTTTATTAAAGTTGATTTTTAGAAGACGTAAATTGTTAGATTATTTAAGAATTTATGATTTTAATGAATTTAATTATTTAAAAAAAGAATTACAATTACGTAATTAATTATTTGTAATATTTTAAAACATTGTATTTATATTATGTTGTTTATAAAGAAAAGTAATTAATTTAAAGGAAAATATTTTGTTACAGCATACATTTTTTAAGTTTAAATATGGAAAAGATGAAGTAAAATTAGAAACAGGATTAATAGCACGTCAAGCTACATCTTCTGTTATAGCTAGTATGGGTGATACTATTGTATTAGTTACCGTTGTTTATGGTGATATATCAAATATAGATAGAAAATTTTTACCATTAAATGTTCATTATCAAGAAAAATTTTATTCTGTTGGTAGAATTCCAGGTGGGTTTTTTAAAAGAGAATATAGATTGAGTGATAATGAAATAATTATATCTAGATTAATTGATAGATCAATAAGACCGTTATTTAGAAAAAATATTTTTAATGATATACAAATAGTTGTAAATGTTATTTCTGTAGATCCAAAAATAAGTACTGAGGTTATATCTTTAATAGGTGTTTCTGCTGCATTGAATATATCTAATATTCCGTTTTATGGTCCTTTTGGTGTTTGTAGAATTGGTTATGTGAATAAAAGTTATTTTTTAAATCCTAATTTAGATGATATGTTATTGAGCAAATTAAATTTAGTTATGACGGGAACTGAAAATAGTTTGTTAATGATTGATTGTTCTTCTGATAATTTATTAGAAAATGTAATTTTAGATGCTATATATTTTGGTTTTACTAGTTTTCAAAAATTAATTGATAATATTGAAATTTTTTCAGAAAAATTTTTCATTAAGAATAAATCAAGTATAAAATTAGATAATTTTAATATTGAGTTATCTTTAGAATTAAAAGATTATATAAAGATTTTTTGTAAAGATAAATTATTGAAATTATTTTTTGAAAAGGAGAAAAAGAAAAGATATTTTAAAATAAAATCTTTAAAAGATGATTTATTGGTTGATTTAAAGGAAAAAAATAAAATTTATGAAGAATATTTAGTTATGGATATTTTTTCTGATTTAGAAAGAGAAATAATGATTGATAAATTAGTTGTAGATGGGATTAGATTAGATGGTAGAAAACAGTATGATATAAGAGATTTAGATATTAAAATTGGAATTTTACCTAAAAGAGTACATGGTTCAGCGCTTTTTACTAGAGGTGAAACTCAGGCATTGGTAGTAGTTACTTTAGGAACTTTTAGAGATGTTCAGAATTATGAGAATATTTTTTTAGGAGATTGTTTAGATAGATTTATTTTTCATTATAATTTTCCACCATATTCTGTTGGGGAAACGGGTAATATAGGTATACCTAAAAGAAGAGAGATAGGTCATGGTTATTTGGCAAAAAAAGGTATTTTTCCTTTAATTCCTAATAATGATATTTTTCCTTATACAATACGTGTTGTTTCTGAGATAACTGAATCTAATGGTTCTTCTTCTATGGCTTCGGCTTGTGGTGCTTCTTTAGCTTTAATGGATGCTGGTGTTCCTATTAAATCTTCAGTTGCTGGTATTGCTATGGGTTTGGTTAAAAATGAAGAAAAAATAATAGTTTTATCTGATATAGTAGGTGATGAAGATAGATTAGGTGATATGGATTTTAAAGTTATTGGAACATCTAGTGGTATTACTGCATTGCAAATGGATATGAAAGTTACAGGTATTAATTTTGATGTAGTAGAATTTTCTTTAAATAAATCTAATGATTCTAGAATGTTCATTTTAAGTAAAATGAATTCTGTTATTTCTGTTCATAAAAATATGATATCTCCTTATGCTCCTAGAATGCATATTTTTAAGATAAATGTAGATCAAATTAAAAATGTTATTGGTAAGGGTGGTTCTGTAATAAAATCTCTTACAGATGATAATAATTGTTTAATTGAGGTTGATAATGATGGAACAATAAAAATTGTTTCTGTTAATGAAAATAACATTATTAATGTTGTTAATCGTATAAAAGAAATAACTTCTAATGTAGAATTAGGTGAGGTATATAATGCTAAGATTGTAAAGATAGTTAGTTTTGGTTTGTTTGTTTCTTTTTTAGGGGGTAAAGAAGGTTTAGTTCATATTTCTCAGGTTTCTTCAAAAAGAATTAATAATATTTTTAATTTTTTTAAATTAGGTCAATATGTTACTGTAAAAGTGTTAGATATAGATGATAATGGGAAAATAAAGTTAAGTATGAAACAAGTGTTTAAGTAATTTAAGTTTTTTAAAAATTTTTTATTTTTATAATTTTAATTGGGTATTATTTATATGGTAGTTTCTGTTGTAAATAATTCATATAAATTTAGTGATTTTGGTTTGAAAAAAGAAATATTACGTGTAATAGATGAAATTGGTTATGTTAAACCTACTATTATACAAATTAATTGTATTCCTTTTATTTTAAAAGGTTATGATGTTTTGGGAATAGCTAAAACTGGTAGTGGAAAAACAGCATCTTTTGTTTTGCCTATTTTGAATAGAATAAATATAAATGTTGATTGTTTTCAAATTTTAGTTTTAACTCCTACTAGAGAATTATCTGTTCAGATAACTAATTCTTTTAAGGTTTTTTCTAAATATATTTATGGAATTAAAGTTGTATCTATATATGGAGGTCAAAAATATAGTTCTCAGTTATTTTTATTAAAAAAAGGTTATCATATTATAGTTGCTACTCCTGGTAGATTGTTAGATTATATTAAACGTAATGTTATAAAGTTATCTTTTATTAATACTTTAATTATAGATGAAGCTGATGAAATGTTACGTATGGGTTTTATAAAAGATGTAGAGAAAATTATTTATATGATTAAGAATAAATGTCAAATAGCTCTTTTTTCTGCCACTATGTCTAGTGTGATAAAAAAAATAGCTATGAAATTTATGAAAAATCCTAAAGAAATAAATGTTTTTGATAAAAATTATATTCCTTGTAATATAAAACAATATTATTGTTTGATTTTTAATATGTCAAAAATAAATGTTTTGTTAAGAATATTAGAAGTTGAATTGTTTACCGCTGTTATTATATTTGTTCGTACAAAAAGTTATACAATGGAATTATCTTCTGTAATTGAAAGAAGAGGTTATTTAAGTTCTTCTTTGAATGGTGATATGAATCAATATTTAAGAGAAAATATAATTCGTAAATTTCGTAATGGTGATATTAAAATTTTAGTTGCTACTGATGTAGCATCTAGAGGTTTAGATATAAGAAATGTAGATTTGATAATAAATTATGATTTACCTATGGATGTTGAATCTTATATACATAGAGTAGGTAGAACTGGTCGTGCAGGTGATGTTGGTAAGACAATATTATTATTAGAAAATAGAGATAAAAGATTTTTATATTCTATTGAAAAATTTACTAATTCTAAAATAAGTAATTTTGATGTACCTAGTGATTTATTGTTAGAAAAAAGTCGTTTGATAAAGTTAGGTAAATTAATTATTTCAAATTTTAATGATAAAAATGTATCTTTTGTTAAAGATTTAAAAAAAATGTTGTTTAATTTGGTTGAATTTACAAATTTAAGTAATGATGAAATAGTTATTTCTTTGCTTAATATTGTTTATAAGAAATATTTTGGTTTTATTTCTAATAATTTTGTTAAAAAATTTAATAATAATAAAAGGTTTGAAAATAAAGTTATAGATGTTTATAAAGTTGGTATAGGTAGATTATATAGTTTAGGTTTAGATAAAATAAAATTAATTATTGTTAATTATCTGAAAATTAATTTAAGAGATTTATTATATTTTAAATTATATAGTAATTATTCTATCTTTAAAATATATTCTTATAAAGTTAATAAAAAATATATAAATGTAAATAATTTTTTTTATTTAAATAAGAAAATATTGTTTAAGAAAATATTTTTTAAAAAAGTTAAAAATTAAATTATAGGTGATAATGGATTTGAACCATTTGCCTTCTCCTTGTAAAAGAGATGCTCTACCTATTGAGCTAATCACCTTTTTAAATTGTTATTTTATTTATTGGAGTTGGCGGGATTCGAACCCGCGTCCATAATAACTTATTTTTTTGATATTACATGTTTATTTTATTCTTTTTTTATTAATTAATTTAGAATAAACAAGAATTTTAATTAAAGTAGTCTATATAAAATTCATATTCTAAATATAGACGATTTAGAATATTATCTCTTTTTTTATGACGTTTATATATATTTTGTAGAGATCAAATTATAAAAAACGAACTTTAAAGCAACTTTAAGCTGCTAAAGCATAATTATTATTCTTTGCATTTAAAAATACGGTTTTTAACGCGGCCAACCGTTTCCTCGACATGCACATTAAAATTTGTATATTATGTCAAATCCAAAACAACCCCTTATAATTTTATATATTATATATATATTTTTTTTTTAAGTCAATTTTTGTTTTAGGTATTTTATTTTTTTTATTTTCCATTTTTTTTCTTTTATTTCTTTTCTTTTTTCGTATTTTTTTTTTCCTTTACATAGAGCTAGTATTATTTTATACCATTTGTTTTTTATAATTATTGACATTATTAATAGTGTATATCCTTTTATATTTGATTTTTTGTATAGATAATTTATTTCTTTTTTTTTTAGTAGTATTTTTATTTTTCTATTTTTTTTTAATTTATTAATATTGTTTTTTATGTTGAATTTTATGTTTGTTATGTATATTTCTTTTTTATTTTTTATTTTTATGTAACTGTTTTTTATGTTTATTTTTTTGAATTTTATTAATTTAACTTCCCATCCTTTTAGGATCATTCCGGCAGTATATTTTTTTTTTATTTTAAAATTAAATTCTATTTTTTTATTGTGTAAAATTATATTTTTTCCATTTTTTTTCATATTTTATTGTTTTTTTTTTTATTTTTTTGTTTAAATATTTGTAAAATGTTTTTTGTATGATTTTCCTAAATATTTTTTTTTGTTAAAATGTATGATAATGAATATTATACATAAATATTAAATATATATTTAAAATTATGTAATTATGTTTTTATAGGTTTTTATTTGGTTTTTTATTAATTTATTGGGAGATATTTGTGATTGATAATAAAGTTGTAGATGATTTATTAGATAAAAAAGATGTTGTTGATAATAATAATGATTATGTTGATTTTAATATTAAATGTGAAAATTGTGATGATTTGAATTTAAAGAAAGATATAGATATTAAAAAAGAATTTGATAAATTAAAAAAAGATTTAAAAGTTAAAGATCAAATTATATTTGATTTAGAAAAAAAAATATTAAATTTAGATAAAAATTTAATAGATGTTACTTTACGTTATAAAGCAGAAATAGATAATATTCGTAAAAGGAATAAAAATGATATAGATAAAATTTATAAATATTCTATTGAAAAATTTGCCGTTGATTTGTTACCTATTATTGATAATTTAAATAATGCACTTAAAATAATAGATAAAAAAGATTATACATATGAAGGTATAAACTTAACTTTGAAAAATTTTTTATTTGTTATGAAAAAATTTGGTATAGATGTTGTAAATAAAGTTGATGTTATATTTGATCCTAATTATCATCAGGCTATGTCTATTTTAGAATTTAGTGATAAAAATAATATTAAAAAAGATAATATGGTTATTGAAATATTGTTGGATGGTTATACTATTAATGGTAGATTATTAAGGCCAGCTATGGTAAAAGTTTCAAAATATGTATGTGTTGGTAATTAATTATTTGTTTGTAATTTTTTAATTAGTTTGATAAGATTATTAATTAAATGATAATGAATGGCCCTTTAGCTCAGAGGTAGAGCAGACGACTCATAATCGTTTGGTCATTGGTTCGAATCCATTAAGGGCCATTTTTTTTTAATTAATATTTATTAAATGATAATTTTTTATTTAATATAATAAATATTTTTTTTTAATATTTGTTTTCTCATCTAGTTCGTATATTATTGGTATTCCAGTTGGAACATTTATATTAATTATATTTTCGTCTGATATTTTTTCTATATGTTTTATTAGTGCTCTTAATGAGTTTCCGTGTGCTACTATAATAATATTTTTTTTATTTTTTATTTTTTTTATAATTTTTTTTTTCCAAAAAGGTATTACTCTATTGTATGTATCTAATAAACTTTCTCCTGTTGGTATTTGTTTTGTTTTTAAGTTTTTATATTTATGTTCTTTTTTAATATGATTATTGTTTTCTATATTTATTTTTGGGGGTGATGTTTTAAAACTTCTTCTCCATTCTAATACTTGTTTTTCTCCGTATTTTTTTGCTGTTTCTTCTTTATTTAAACCTTGTAGTAATCCGTAATGTCTTTCGTTTAATTTCCATGTTTTAAAAACGTTTATCCATTGTAAGTTTGTTATATTTAATATTTTCCATAATGTGTGGATTGATCTTTTTAATACAGATGTATATGCGTAATCAAATAGTATATTTTTTTTTTTTAATAGATTTCCAGCGTTTTCTGCTTCTTTTTTACCTTTTTTTGATAATTTTATATCTATCCATCCTGTAAATATATTTTTTTTATTCCATAAACTTTCACCGTGTCTAATTAAAATCATTTTTTTCATGTATTTACTCTTATTATAATATTTTGTTTGCTTTTTTTATTAAATTAGATATGTAATTTTCATATTTATGAAAATTATCGTATTTAAAATTTATTTTTGGTATATATTTTATATAAATATTTTTTTTTAATATATTTTTTATATAATTTTCTGATTTTTGTAGTATATAAATATTTTTATTAATTTCTTTTTCATTTATTTGATTTATAAAATTTATATATATATTAATTATTGAAAAATTTTTTGATAAATTTACATGTGAAATATTGATTAAATTTTTATTTTTGAATATGTGATTAAATTTTTTTAATATTATTGTCATAATATTTTTTTTGATTTCTTTAGTTAGTTGTTCATGTTTTCTATTTTTTTTTATATTATTCATTTTTTAGTGTTTCTATAATATCTCCTATATTTATTTTAGAATAATTTTTTATTTCTATACCACATTCTGTTCCTTTTTTTATTGAATCTACATTTTTTTTATATCTTCTTAATGATTTTATTTTTCCTTTGTAAATTATATCATTATTTCTTATTATCCTTATAGGATTTGTTTTTTTTATACTTCCTTCTAATACTATACATCCAGCTATTGAATTTAATTTTGATAATTTAAATATATTTTTTACTTTTGCTCTACCTATTATTTTTTTGTTATTGTTTTTTTTTATTTTTGATTCTATTATTTTTTTTATTTTTTTAATTAAGTCATATATTATTTTAAATTGGTATATTTTTATTTTATTTTTTAGGATATTTTTTTTAGTATGGTTATTTATTTTTGTATTAAAACCTATTATTATTGATTTTGATGTTTTAGATATTATTAAATCTGTTTTGTTTATTTCACCTATTTTTGAATAAATTATATTAATTTTTGATTTTGCTTGTGGTAAATTTTTAATAGATTCTAGTATAGCTTCTATAGATCCGTGTGTATCTGTTTTTATTATTATGTTTATTGTATTATTTGATGTATTTTTGTTCAATTCTTCAAATATTGTTTTTATGTTTTTTGTTTGTTTGTTTTTTTTTTGTTTGTTTATTGTTTTATTTTTTCTATATTTTGATATTTTTTTTGCTTTTTTTATGTTTTTTATAATGTTAAATTTTTCTCCTGGTTTTATATTTCCTTTTAAACCTAATATTTTTACTGGTGTTGATGTTGTTGCTGATGTTATTTTTTCTCCAATATCATTATATATTGTTTTTATTTTTCCATATTTGTATCCGCATAAAATTATATCTCCTATTTTTAGAGTTCCATTTTTAATTAGAATGTTTGTTATTAATCCTTTTTTTTTGTTTATTTTTGATTCTATTACAATACCTGATGCTGGATCTTTTGTGTTTGTTTTTAATTCCATTATTTCAGATAATGTTATTATTGATTTTATTAATTTTTTTATTCCTAATCCTAATTTTGCTGAAATTTCTACAAATATATTTTCTCCTCCCCATTCTTCTGGAATTATTCCATATTTATTTATATCTTTTTTTATGTTATCAATATTATTAATATATTCTTTTTTATCTATTTTATTTATTGCTATAATTATTGGTACGTTGTTTTTTTTTGCGTATTTTATTATTTCTTTGGTTTGTGGCATTATTCCATCATTTATTGATATTACTAGTACTATTATATCTGTTAATTTTATTCCTTTTTTTCTCATATTAATGAATGATGAATGTCCTGGTGTGTCTAAAAATGTTATATTTTTTTTATTTTTTTTTATTGTATAGGTTTTTATATGTTGTGTTATTTTTCCGTGTTCGTTATTATTTATGTTTTTAGATTTTATATAATTTATTAGAGATGTTTTTCCGTGGTTTACGTGTCCCATAATAGTTACTACTGGTGTTTTTTTTTTATTAGGTTTATTTTTTGATATCAAAGATTTTTCTAGTAGTTTTAGTTTATTTTTTTTTGTTTTTAATCCTAGTGAATGTATTATTTTTTTGGATATTTTTATGTTTAATGTTTTTTTTGTATTTATGTTTTTGTCTATTGATTTAATAATTTTTATTATTTTATTTTTTTTTGTTGATGTTTTTTTTGATATTTCTGATATAGTATTTTTGTTTTTTAGGTTTATATAATTTTTTTTTTTATTTATTATTTTAATTTTTTTATTTTTTATTTGTTTGTTTGGTTTTTTGTATATATTTTTTTTATTTTTTATGTTTTTTTGTTTATTTATTTTTTTTTTTATGTATTTTTTGTTGTTTTTTGTTGTTTTATATTTTTTATTGTTTTTTTTAAAAAAAAATGTTTTTTTGTGTATTTTTTTATTAAATTTAAATTTATTTTTATTGTGTGTTTTTTTTTTCATATTTTATTGAAGGTAAAGATTTAATTTCTTTTAATATTTAAATATTTTAGTAATTTTTATTATATTTAAGATTTTGATAAATTAAAATTTTAAAAATAAAATTTTTATTTTTTATATTTTTTTTTGTTTATATAAATAATAAAAAATTATTTTGTTTTTAAATTTTTATTTTTTGAAATTATATTTATTTCCCATCCAGTTAATAATGAAGCTAATTTTACATTTTGTCCATTTTTTCCAATTGCTTTTGCTAAATTATTTTCTTTTACTGATAAATTAATAATATTTTTATTTTTAATGGATTTTATTGATAATATTTTTGCTGGTGCCATAGCATTTATTATAAAATTTTTTGGTTTTTTATCCCATAAAATTATATCTATTTTTTCTCCAGATAATTCATTTGATACTGCTTGTATTCTTGACCCTCTTATACCTATGCAAGCTCCTATAGGATCAATTCTTTTATCTTTTGTTTTTACTGCTATTTTTGATCTTAATCCAGGTTCTCTTGCGATAGACATGATTTGTATTGTTTTTTCTTTTATTTCTGGTATTTCTATTTTTAATAGTTCTATTATCATTTCGTTTTTTGATCTACTTAAAAATATTTGGTATCCATTTTTTTTTTTTTTGATTTTATATAAAATACTTTTTATTTTATCACCTAATTTAAATTTATCTTTATCTTTAGATGTTATATTATTTTTAGTTATTAATGCTTCTGTATTATATCCTATATCTATAATTAAATTTTCTTTATTTATTTTTTTAATTGTTCCTTTTATTATATTTCCTATTTTTTTTTTTAATTTTTCAAGTATGATTAATTTTTTTGCTTCTTTTATTTTTTGTACTATTACTTGTTTTGCTGTTTGTGTAGTTATTCTGTCGAAAATTATGGATTTTATTTTATATTCAATGAAATCACCTATTTTTATATTTTTATGTTTGTAACTTGCAGCATCTAAGGTTATTTCTTTTGTAGGTTTTTTTACTTTTTTTACTACCATCCATCTACGATATGTATAGAAAGATCCGTTGTTTCTGTTTATACTTACTCTTACATCTATTTCTTGTTCGTGTTTTTTTTTGGTTGCTGTTTCTAAAGCACTTTCTAGTGCTTCAAATATTTTTTCTTTTGGCAAAGATTTTTCGTTAGATACAGTTTCCGCTACTGTTAAAATTTTTTTATTCATCCTAGTATGCCTCAATTAAAATTATTAAAAAAAACAAGGTACTAAGTTATATAAAAAAGTTTAAAAATTATTTTTATAATTTTTAGTTATATAAATTTTAAATTTATTTTAATTTTGTATTTTTATTTTTTGTGTTTTTTACATAGTAATTTTTATGTATTTAAAAATATAAAATTAATTTTTTATTTATATAGTATTATTTATTAAAATTTTTTTTAAAATTTAATAATTTATACTATGTGTTTTTTATTTTAATTTTATTAATATATTGTATATTTATAAGTGTTAATTATTTTAAATTTTATATTTATTACCGAGAACGGGACTCGAACCCGTATTTTTCAATAAAGAATCTACCACCTCAAGGTAGTGTGTTTACCAATTTCACCATCTCGGTATTTATTTATATTTAGTTGTTTTTCATTGAATTGTTGTAGTTGTTATTATTTAATTTATTTGTGTTATTATTATTTATAATATTCAATGTTAATACTGTTAAATAAAATAGTATAGCTAGTATGGTTATACTATAGTTTAATGTATTTTTTATATATTTTGGTGTCATAACAGTATTATTATTTAATGTTATTGATGACTCCATAATATTTTTTTTGTTTGGATTAATTGTTATTAAAGTAATTAATAAACTTGAAATTATAAATAATATTATCGAAAAAAATTCATACATATATTTTTTTTTAATAAATTTAAATTTTAAATGTTATATTGTTTTATTTAATAAAAATTATATATTTATTTTTTGTGTTATTTTTTTTTGCATTATATTATTAATTTTTTTTGAGTTTAATGTTTCATATTTTATTAATTCATTTTTCATATTGTGTAATATATCTATATTATTTAGTAGTATATTTTTTGCTCTTTTGTAGTTTTTATTTATTATTTTTTTTATTTCTTTATCAATTATTTGTGCAGTATATTCTGAAATATAATTGTTTTTTATTATTGATGAATTGTTTAAAAAAAAGTCTTCGTTATCTATTTTATATAATAGTGGTCCTAGTTTTTTAGAAAAACCCCATTGTGTTACCATTTTTTTTGCTATTGATGTAGCTATTTTTATATCATTTGTAGCTCCAGTGGATATGTTTTCATTTCCATATATTATTTCTTCTGCTAATCTTCCACCATATAAAGTTGAAATTTTACTTTCTAATTTTTTTTTACTTGTATTTAAATAATCATTTTCAGGTAAAAAATATGTTAGTCCTAAAGATTTGCCTCTTGGAATTATAGTTACTTTATGAACTGGATCATGTTCTGGAACTAAATTTCCTACAATTACGTGTCCTGATTCATGATATGCTGTTAATTCTTTTTCTAATTCGTTCATTATCAACGATTTTCTTTCTGCCCCCATAACTATTTTATCTTTGGCTTGTTCTAGTTCTGTCATAGATATATGTTTTAGGTTTTTTTTTGCTGCATATAATGCAGATTCGTTTATTAAATTTGCTAAATCTGCACCTGAAAATCCTGGAGTACTTTTAGCAATTATTTTTATGTTTACGTTTTTGTGTAATGGTTTTTTTTTAATGTGTATTTTAATTATTTCTTCTCTTCCTTTTATGTCTGGTAAATCTACAATTACTTGTCTGTCGAATCTTCCAGGTCTTAATAGTGCAGGATCTAAAATATCTGGTCTATTTGTTGCAGCTATGATAATAATATTTTGGTTGCTATTAAATCCGTCCATTTCTACTAGCATTTGATTTAGAGTTTGTTCTCTTTCTTCGTGGCCTCCTCCAATACCAGCATTTCTTTTTCTTCCTACTGCATCTATTTCGTCTATGAATATTATACATGGAGATGTTTTTTTTGCTTGTTCAAACATATTTCTTACTCTTGAAGCACCTACACCTACAAACATTTCAACAAAATCTGATCCTGAAATAGTATAAAAAGGTACTTTTGCTTCTCCAGATATTGCTTTAGCTAACAAAGTTTTTCCTGTTCCTGGTGGTCCTATCATTAATATACCTTTAGGAATTTTACCTCCTAGTTTTTTAAATTTTTCTGGTTTTTTTAGAAATTCTACTAATTCGCTTACTTCTTCTTTTGCTTCGTCACATCCTGCTATATCTTTAAAAGTTATTTTATTTTTTTTTTTGTCTAATATTTTTGCTTTATTTTTTCCTAAAAAAAAACTATTTTGGTTATTTCCTGATTGTAGTTGTTTTATAAAAAATATCCATATAGATATTAATAATATCATTGGAAACCATGATATAAATAATGATAGCATTAAATTATTTTGTTCTGTTGGTAAACTTATTATTTTTATGTGTTTGTTTGATAATTTATCTATTAATGATAAATCATTTATAGGCATGTAAGTTTTATATTTATAGTTATTTTTTTTAATAACATCTATTTTTCTCCCATTTATTTTTACCTCTTTTATTTTATTATTTTTTATATCTTTTAAAAAATTAGAATAATTTATTCTAATATTATATTGTTTTTGTTCTATGTTTTGAAATGTAGATGTTAATATTATTATTGTAGTTAACCAAATAATGAAATTTTTTATCATGTTATATGAATATTTAATTATATTTAAGTATAGTTTTATTTATATATATTTTGATTTTTATTTTTTATATCCTATTCCAATTATATATATTTCTTTTGAGGATATGTAAGATGCTTGTGGTTTTCTTATTTTTATTATTTTAAATAATTTTTTGATTTTTTTTAATGTTTTTTCAAAAATAATTCCAAGAAATGATTTAATAATAAAGTTACCATTGGTATTTAGTTTTTTTTTACATAAATATAATATTATTTTAAATATTTTCATATATTTTGTGTTATCTATTTCTTGTATTCCTGTTAAATTTGGTGATATGTCTGATAAGATAATTTTTATTTTTTTATATTTTGTTTTTTTTAATATAATTTTTAATATTTTTTTTTTACATATATCTCCTTTAGTGAAATTTATGAATTTTATTTTTTTCATAGGTAGTATATCGCAACTAAAAATTTTATTTTTTTTATTTATAATTTTAGTTATAAATTGTGACCATCCTCCAGGAGATGATCCTAATTCTATAATATTATCATTTTTTTTTATTATTTTGTCTTGTTTTTGTATTTCTTCTAGTTTAAACCAAGATCGTGATCTTATGTTAAGTTTTCTGGCTTTTTTTGTATGTTTATCTTTTAAGTATTTTTTTAGCCAATGTTTATTTTTCATTTTTTATTTATTAAATATTAATTTTTATAGTTAAAATAATATATATATATAAAAAATATTTTTTTTTATTATTAATGTAAATTATTTAAATTTATTTAATATTTATTATTTTGTATTTTATATTGCCATTTGGTGTTTTTATTGTAGTTATTTCATGTGTTTTTTTTCCTATTAGTCCTCTTGATAAAGGGCAACTTATGGAAATTAGTTTTTTTTTTATATTTGATTCATCATCTCCTACTATTTTATATTTTGATATTTTTTGGTTTTTTAAGTTTAAAATAGTAATTGTTGATCCAAATGTTATTTGTTGTTTGTTGTTTATTTTTGAGGTATCTATTATTAATGCATTTAGTAGTTTATTTTCTATATCTATTATTTTTTTTTCGCATAATATTTGTTCTTCTTTTGCTGAATGATATTCAGAATTTTCTTTTAAGTCACCGAATTTTCTTGCTTCAGATATTGATTTTATTATTTGTTTTCTTTTTTTGTTTTTTAGGTGTTTTAGTTTTTTACGTAGTTTTTTTTCTCCATCAATAGTCATAGGTATATATTTCATTTTAGTTTTCCTTTTGTTTATAAAATATTTTTATATTATATTTATTGTTTTTTTTTTTTTGGAATGTTTTTTAAATATTTATATAAATTATTTTTTAGTTTTTTTATATTATATTTATTTAATGTTGAAATTATGTAATGTTTTTTGTGTTGTGTTTTTTTTTTAATAAAATCTATTTTTTTTATAATGTTTTTTTTTGATAAAGATATTAAGTCTGATTTATTGAAAATAGTTAAGAGTTTTATTTTAATTATTTTATTAATGTGATTTTTTAGTTCTTTTTTGATTGTTTTTATGTTTTTTATTATATTTTTATTATTTTCGTTTAAATCAATAATATGAAGTATAATTTTACATTTTTTTAAATTGATAAAATTAAGAAATTCTAAGTATTTTTTTTTTTTGGAATGTTTTTTTTTTATAAAATTAGGTATGTCTATTATTTTGTATTTTGTTTTTTTTTTGTTTTTTATAAATGTTCCGATGTTTGGATATGTTGTTGTAAAAGGATAATTTTTTATTTTTGGATTAGAGTTAGATAATATTTTTAATATACTTGTTTTTCCTGAGTTTGGTAGTCCGATAATAATTATATCAATATTATATCTTAATTCTATTATAATATTTTTTTTTTTTCCTTTATTACCTTTGATATATTGTTTGGTTTTTCTGTGGATTGATGATTTTAATTTGAAATTTCCTATTCCGTGTTTTCCTCCTTTAAGTATTAGATATTTATTATTTTTTTTTGTTATTTTATGTAAAATGTTTTTATTTTTTGGATTTTTTATTACAGAATTTAGTGGTATTTTTATAAATTTATTTTTTCCATTTTTTCCAGTACAGTTTTTTTTGCCTCCATTTTTTCCGTTTTCTGAAATTATTTTTTTTTCACATTTTAAATGATTTAAGTTATCTATATTTTTATCTAAGATTAGGTATATATTTCCACCATTACCTCCGTTTCCTCCATCTGGTTTACCTTTGTGTTTGTATTTATTTCTATAAAAACTTATACATCCATTACCACCATTTCCGGATAATAAAGTTAATTTTATTTTGTTAATATATATTTTTTTTTTTTAAATTTCATTTGTTTATTATGTTAATGAATGTTTTTTTTTTGATTCCTTTATTTTTAAATTCAACTATTCCTTTTTTTATTGCATATAAAGTGTGATCTTTTCCACATTTTACGTTTATTCCAGCATGGAATTTGGTTCCTCTTTGTTTTACAATTATATTTCCTATATTTACTAATTCTCCTCCAAAACGTTTAATTCCTAATCGTTTGGAATGTGAATCTCTTCCATTTTTACTTGATCCTCCAGCTTTTTTATGTGCCATTTTTTTTTTCCTTTTTTTTAATTGATAATATTTGTATTTGAGTTAATTTTTGTCTGTGTCCTTGTGTTTTTGTATAATTTTTTCTTTTTTTGAATTTTATTATTTTTATTTTTTTATCTTTTATATGTGATATTATTTTTGCTTTTATTGTAAATAAATTTAGTGTTTTTTTTTTGTAAAAGATGTTTTTTTTATTGAATAAAACAATTATTTTTTTTAGTTTTATTTTTTGTCCTATTGGTTTATTTATTTTTTCTAGTAATATTTTTTTTCCTGTTTTTATTTTGTATTGTTTTCCACCGTTTATAATAATTGCATACATATTTTATCCTTTTTATAGTTAAATATTTTTTTAGATGTTAATTTAATATAAAATATTTATATATTATTATTTAAGTATTTTTATAAAAAATATTTTTATAATTTATGTTTAATGTTAAAAATAAATATTTTTATTTTTAAAGGATTTTAAATGTTAATATTTTTTGTCAGTAAATATAAATAATAATAATGTTTTTATTATTTAAATTTTTATTTATATTTGAAATTATTGTAAAATTTATTTATTTTAATTATATTAGTTAATATAATTAATATTAATTTAAAGGTATTTAATGTATAAGTCAATTATATTTTGTAAATAGAATAAAATTGAAGATATTTTTGTTTTTTTTATATTTATATAGGTAAAAAAATATGATATTAAGGAAATTTTTTGGTATTTTTTCTAATGATTTATCTATTGATTTAGGAACTGCTAATACTTTAATTTATGTTAAAGATAAAGGTATTGTATTAAATGAACCTTCTGTTGTTGCTGTCAGGCAGGACAAGATAGGTTTTTCTGAAAGTGTTGTAGCTGTTGGTCATAATGCCAAGCAAATGTTGGGTAGGACTCCTGGAAATATAGTTACAATTAGACCTATGAAAAATGGAGTTATAGATGATTTTTTTATTACTGAAAAAATGTTGCAATATTTCATTAAAATTATTCATAAGGAAAGTTTTTTTTTTAAACCTAGTCCTAGAGTTTTAGTTTGTGTTCCTGTAGGTGCAGTTCAGGTTGAAAGAAGAGCTATAAAAGAGTCTATTTTTGGTGCTGGAGCTAGAGAGGTTTTTTTGATTGAAGAACCTATAGCTGCTGCTATAGGTGCAGGTTTACCTATATCTGAAGCGACTGGTTCAATGGTTATAGATATTGGTGGTGGTACTACTGAAGTTGCAGTTATTTCTTTGAATGGTGTTGTATATTCTTCTTCTATTAAAATTGGTGGTGATAAGTTTAATAAATCTATAATTAGTTATGTTAAGAGAAATTATGGATCTTTAATTGGAGAAGTTACAGCGGAAAGAATTAAGCATGAAATAGGTTCTGCTTATCCTAGTCCTTTTGTTTCTGAAATAGAAGTTAGAGGTAGAAATATATTTGAAGGAATACCTAGAAGTTTTGTTTTGAATTCTAATGAAATTTTAGAATCTATACAAGAACCTTTGAATGGAATTGTTGGTTCTATTATGTTAGCATTAGAGAAATGTCCTCCTGAATTATCTTCAGATATTTCTGAGAGAGGTATGATTTTGACTGGTGGTGGTTCTTTGTTAAAAAATCTAGATAGATTGTTAACAGAAGAAACTAATATGCCTGTAATTATAGCTGATGATCCTTTGACTTGTGTTGTTAGAGGTGGTGGAAAAGCATTGGAAATGATTAATGTTCATTGTGGTGAGTTGTTTAGTGAAGAATAATTTTATTTTTTAATATTTTTATGTTTATTTTTTTTAAAAAAAAGCGTTTTTTTTGTATTATTTTTTGTGTTTTTATTATTTTTTTTTTTAAAAGTAATTGTTTGATATCTAATATAAAATATTATTTTAGTAATTTTAATGTTTTTTTTGATAATTCTAAACATAATTTTTATTTTTTAGTGCGAAATAAGATATTTTTTTTTAATTATTTTATTAATAAAATTTATGAAGATAATGTTTATTTAAAGAGAAAGAATTATATTCTTAGTGCTAAATTATTATTTTTAAATAAATTAATTTTTCAAAATAATATTTATCGTAAATTTTTATTTTTACCTTTAAATAATTTTTTTAATTATTCTTTAGTTAAAGTTATTTCTTTTAGTTTGTTGAACAATGATCATGTTTATATAAATAAAGGTGAAAATGATGGTATTATTTTAGGTACATTTTTGTTTAATTATGATGGTTTGGTTGGAAATGTAGTGTTAGTAAAAAAAAATGTTAGTAAAATTAAATTGGTTTGTAGTTTAAATAATGTTTTTTCAGTTAAAATATTAAGAAGTGGTATAAATTCTTTAATTTATGGCAATGGTTGTAATAATAGTATGAAAATTATTGATTTGCCTTTAAATTCTGATATTAAATTGGGTGATATTATTGTTACTTATAATAGTGATATTTTTTATCCTTTTGGTTATCCTGTGGCTTTTGTTAACAATATTTATTGGGATAAAGAATGTTTATGCAAGGTTGTTACTGCAAAACCTTTTGTTAAATTTAGTCATTTAAATTATTTAGCAATATTTAATTTTATTTAGTTTTTTTAGTAAATTAAAATTTATTTTTAAAATTTTATTAAATATTTAGTTTATATAAGGATAAATTGTGAATTTTGATATTGTTTATGAAGGTATTTTAAAAAAAAATAAAATAACGAAAAATTTTTTATTTAATGTTTTGGAGGATTTAAAAAAAAAAGGGGTTTCTTATGGTGATATTTATTTTCAGGATTATAATAGTGAAATTTTATCTTTAGAAAATAAAATTATTAAATTTAATTTATTTAATGTTATTAAAGGAATAAGTATAAGAGCTATATTTTTTGATAGAACTATATTTGCTTGTTCTAGTGAAATTAGTGAAAATTCTATATTAAATTTAATATATAAAATTAATGGTAATTTATCATGTGTTAAAAATATTAATAATTTGAGAATTTTAGTTAATGATAATAATTTAGTTAAAATTAATAATTTTTATGAATCTATAATTCCTATTGGAAACTTGTATATTGATAAAAGAGTTGATTTATTGTTTTATTTAGATAATTATATTAGAAAAATTGATAATTGTATTAATTATGTTTCTGTAGAATTATGTAATAGTTATGAAATTATTTTAGTTGTTTCTACAGATGGTGTTTTTATTGGAGATATAAGACCTTTGGTTAAATTGTTGATAAAGGTTCAAGTAGAAAAGAATGGATATAGTGAATTTGGTTATAGTGGTGGTGGAGGTCGTTATTCGTTTGATGATTTATTAAATAAAAAAGTGTTAAATGATAAAAATTGTTCTATATTTGAGTATTGGGCTAGTGAGGCTGTTAGAATAGCAATAAATAATTTAGTTGCTGTTAATCCTCCTTTTGGGAAAATGCCTGTTATTTTAGGTTCTGGTTCTCCAGGTATATTGTTTCATGAAGCTGTTGGTCATGGTTTAGAGGGTGATTTTAATAGAAAAGGTGTTTCTTGTTTTAAAAATAAAATTGGTTGTAAAATTGCTTCTAGTTTATGTACTATTATTGATGATGGTTCAATTAAAGGTAGTAGAGGAACTTTAAATATTGATGATGAAGGTGTTTTTTCAAGGAGAAATATTTTAATTAAAAATGGTATATTAAAATCTTATATGTTAGATAAATTGAATGCTAATTTAATGAATTTAGTTTCTACTGGAAATTCTAGAAGAGAATCTTATTTGTTTTTACCTGTTCCTAGAATGACTAATACTTATTTGAAGGGAGGAAAAAGTACTTTAAATGATATGATTAGTAGTGTTGATTATGGTTTATATGTTGTTTCTTTAGGTAGTGGTCAAGTTGATATTACTTCTGGAAAATTTGTTTTTACAATTTTGGAAGCTTATATGATAAAGAATGGAAAAGTTAAATGTTCAGTTAAAGGTATTACTTTGATAGGTTCTGGTATTGAAGTAATGAACAAAATTAGTATGGTTGGAAATGATTTAAAATTTGATAGTGGTTTAGGAACATGTTGTAAGGATGGTCAAAATGTTCCTGTTAGTGTTGGTCAGCCTAGTATAAAAATAGAATCTATGGTTATTGGTTGTTTAAATTGATTTTTTTTTAATTATTTTAATAATAAGGTATTTGTTATGAAAAGGAATTATATTCCTGTTTGGTATTTGTTTAATGCAAAGAATAAAATTTTGGGTAGATTATCTACTAAAATAGTTTTTTATTTGAGTGGAAAAAATAAATTTGAGTATTTTCCTTATTTAAATATAGGGGATTATGTTATAGTTATTAATTCTAGTAAAATTTTGGTTACTGGAAATAAATTTAAAAAAAAAATATATTACTATCATAGTGGTTATGTTGGTGGTTTAAAATCTTTTAATTTTAAGGATATGTTAATTAGAGATTCTAGACGTATTATTAGACAGTCAGTTAAAGGCATGTTGCCTAAAAATCGTTTAAGACATTTTATGTTAAGAAGATTAAAAATTTTTTCTGATAATTATCATGTACATAATGTTCAAAAACCAATTTTAGTTGATATTTAGTTTGTTTAAAATGAAAAAATATATATATAGTACCGGAAGAAGAAAAACTTCTTCAGCTAGGGTTTTTATTAGTTCTGGAAAAGGAAAAATTATTATAAATAAGATATTTTTTAAAAAATATTTTTTATTTAAAATAAATAGATTGATTGTGTTAAAACCATTTAAAATAATAGGTGATGTTTATTTAGAAAGTTTTGATATTTATATTACTGTTAAGGGTGGAGGTATTTGCAGTCAATCGTCTGCTATATGTCATGGCATTAGTAAAGCTTTAGTTAAATATGATTATAGTTTTTGTCCTGTTTTAAGATCCAGTGGTTTGATAACTCGTGATTCTAGGGAAGTAGAAAGAAAGAAATATGGTTTTAAAAAATCTCGTCGTAAACCTCAATTTTCTAAAAGATAATTAAAAAATTATTTGATTTTTAAAGTTAAATAGTTTATGAAATTTAATAAGTTTACCCCAATTATAAAACAATATTTAAATATTAAAAGTAAATATTTAGATGTGTTATTATTTTATCAAATAGGTGATTTTTATGAACTTTTTTATGATGATGCTAAAAAAATATCCTCTTTATTAAATTTAACATTAACAAAGAAAAATTTTGTTAATCATGAAAATGTTCCTATGGCAGGTATACCAGTTAGTTCATCAAGTAGTTATATTTCTAAATTAATTAAATTAGGTGAATCTATAGTAATATGTAATCAGGTTGGTGATTATGAAAGAGATGGTAAATTTAAAAGCAAATTGATAGAAAGAAAAGTTGTACGTATAATTACTCCAGGTACTATAAGTGAAGATATTTATTTAAATGAAAAAAAAGATAATATTATTGCTGCTGTATGGTCTAAAAATAAATTAGATAATTTTGGTTATTCTATTTTAGATATTTCATCTGGCAGATTTTGTGTTTATGAATTAGATGATTTGTATAAATTAAAATCTGAATTATTACGTACAAATCCTGTTGAGTTACTTTATCCTGATAATTTTTTTAGGTTTAAAATTATTAAAGAATTTGGTTGTTTAAAATCTTTTTCTGAATGTGAATTTGGATTTAAAAGAACTTATAATATTTTATTAGATCATTTTAATGTTGTAGATCTTTGTTGTTTTGGTATTAATGCAAATCATTTAGGAATTAGGCCTGCTGGTTTTATGTTGGATTATGTTAAATATACACAATCTATTAATTTGTCACATATAAATAAAATA
Source organism: Candidatus Stammera capleta (assembly GCA_036689265.1). Taxonomy (GTDB): domain Bacteria; phylum Pseudomonadota; class Gammaproteobacteria; order Enterobacterales; family Enterobacteriaceae; genus Stammera; species Stammera capleta_AF. Next base: position 27,984 of record CP144777.1, read on the forward strand.
GAATTGGGTAATTTAGGTAGAAATATATTTATGGATTTTTCTACTATTAAGAATTTAGAGATTGTTGATTCTTTATATGGTATAGAGAAGAATACTTTGTTTTATGTTTTGAATAGCACTCTTACACCAATGGGTTATAGAATGTTAAAAAGATGGATATTATCTCCAGTTAATGATGTTTCTGAAATAAATCGTCGTCATAATATAATGGATATTATTAAATCTGATGTTTATTATATTAGAGATATAATTTGTGGAATAGGTGATTTGGAAAGAATATTGGGAAGAATAGTTTTAAAAAATATAAAAGTTAAAGATTTATTAAATTTTAAAAAATATTTATTATTGGTATTAAAGCTGTCTTTATATTTGAAGAAAAAATCTAGAGTATATATTTTTGATTATATAATTTCTAATATTAGTGTTTTTGATTATTTAATTGATTTAATAGATAAATCTATAAAACCTGATGTTGATAGCTTTGATTTTGGTGATTTTAATAAAATAATATTAGATGGATATAACAGTGAATTAGATGGTTTGCGTTTTTTGTTTAAAGAGAATAAGAATTTTTTAAATTTAATAGAGAAAAATGAAAAGAAAAATACTAATATAAAAAGTTTATGTTTAAAATATAGTAAAATACATGGTTATTTTTTTCAGTTGAAAAAATCTGATGTTAAATTGTTACCTGATTATTATATATTTTATCAAAGTTTAAAAAGTTGTGTTAGGTATATTATTCCTGAATTAAGTAAGTGTGAAAATAAATTAATTAATATTAAAAAAAAATTAATTATTTTAGAAAAAAAGTTATTAAATAATATATTAGATATTATTATATTGAATGTGGATGTATTAAAAAATGTTTTTGATTATGTATCTCAGTTGGATATTTTAGTTGGTTTTGTTTATAAATCTATTAATTGTAATTATGTTAAGCCTATTTTTGTAAATAATTCTGTAATAAATATGATTAATGGTCGTCATCCAGTATTAGAAGTTAATTTAGATTTTGATTTTGTTGCTAATAATTTAATTTTTGATGATAATATTAGGTTGTTGCTTATAACTGGTCCTAATATGGCAGGAAAAAGTACTTATATGAGGCAAGTTGCGTTGATATGTATTATGTCTTATATAGGATGTTATGTTCCTGCGGATGATTTTATTGTTGGCCCTATTGATAAGATATTGACTAGAATAGGTTTTTCTGATGATATAGTTTCTGGTAAATCTACTTTTATGATGGAGATGAATGATGTATCTAATATAATTAATAATTCCACTAGTAATAGTTTGGTTTTAATTGATGAAATGGGAAGAGGAACATCTGTCAATGAAGGTATATCTTTAGCATGGGCTTGTTTAGAGTATATAATTATTTATATTAAGTCAATGACTTTATTTTCTACTCATTATTTAGAATTAACAAAAATGGAAAAAATTTTTGTTGGAATAAAAAATGTTTATTTTGATTTTTTATATAGAGAAAAATGTTTAATTTTATTGTATAAGTTAAAATTTGGTGTTTGTTTAAATAGTTATGGGTTTGATGTTGCATGTAAATCAGGAATACCTAAATCTATTGTGAAGAGTTCTTTAAATAAATTAAAAGAGTTAAATTCTAATAAATATTTTAATTTTAAAATAGATAAATTTAATAATTTTTGTTTCAATGTAGTTCATAAAAAATTAATTGATAGAATTGATAAAATTAAAATTATTAATTTATCTATTTTGAAATTAATTAAAGAATTAGAATTATTAAAGAAAATTATAAGATTAGGTAATATTTTTAGTAAAAAATAATATGAGGTTCAGTTAATAATGCGTAATTATGAAATAATTTTTTTAATTTATCCTAGTGAAACAATTAATATTGTTAGTATAATTAATTATTATTCTGAAATTATTGTTTCTAATAATGGGAAAATACATAGGTTAGAAAATTGGGGTTTAAGATATTTAGCTTATAGTATAAAAAATTTACGTAAAGCTTATTATATATTAATGAATGTAGAAATTTCTGTTTTTTTAGTTAAGAAATTAGAGAAAAATTTTAATATAAATGATAAAATAGTTAGATTTCTTATTATTAAAAAAACTAAACCTGAATTTGGTTTGTCACCTTTTATGTTAAAAAAAAAGGTAATTTAATTGATTAAATTAATATTTATTTTGGTTTAAAATATATATTTTATATAATAAATGAGGTTTAAATGTCTTTTTTTTATAAAAAAAAAAAAAATTGTTATTTTTCTTCTAGGAATATTGAAGAGATAGATTATAAAGATATTGATTTAATTAAAAATTATGTAACTGAGTGTAATAAAATTATACCTAGTAGAATTACTGGTGTATCTTCTAAACATCAGAGAAAATTATCTTTAGCTATTAAAAGGGCAAGATATTTAGCTTTAATTCCTTACACTGATTTACATTAATAATTTGTTTGTTTTTTGTTTATATGAAAATAATAATTTTAAAGAAAAGTTTTTTGGGTGAAGAAGGTAGTATTATTCATGTAAAATCTGGTTATGCAAGAAATTATCTTATACCTTATGGTAAAGCTATATATGCAACTGAATATAATATTTCTAATTTTCATAAAAAAAAGATATTTATAGATAAGAAAATTAAAATTAAATGTACAGAGTTAAAAAAATTATCAAAAAAAATATTAAGTTTATCACCTTTGATTATAAGATTTAGGTCTAAAAAAAATGGTAGATTATTTGGTTCTGTTAATGTTATAAATATATGTAAAATTTTTTCTGATAAATTAGGATTTCATGTTTCAAAAAAGTATATTGTTTTATCAAAAAAATCTTTTAAGTATTTAGGTTTTTATAATATAAAAATAATTGTTAATAAAGTTAATATTATTGATTTTAGTTTAAATATATTGCCGGTAATTAATGATTCTAAATAATTATTTAAAAATTATTTTTTTAAAATTGATTTATTATTTTTAATTTTTTTTAAAGTAAAAATAATATTTATTATTTATAAGAAAATTTGATTTATTTTTTTTTATTGTTATAATTATAAATTGTAGTATATTTTTTGTTATTTTTTTTGTTTGTTCTTTAAAAATTATATTTATGTGAATGCTTACAGTTATTTTATATCTATTAAGAATTTAGAATTTTTTTTAGATTCTGAATGTTTTGTAATTATTTTATTTTTATAAAATAATTTATAGTTTTATTATAAGAGTTTGATCATGGCTCAGATTGAACGCTGGCGGCAAGCTTAACACATGCAAGTTGAACGGTACCATGAAAAGTTTACTTTTTGATGGCGAGTAGCGAACGGGTGAGTAATGTTTGGGAATCTACCTTTAGAAGGGGGATAACTATTGGAAACGATAGCTAATACCGCATAATGTTATTAAATTTACTTTGATAATTAAAGTAGGGGATTCCATTTATGGAACCTTATGTCTTTAGATGAGCCCAAATAGGATTAGCTAGTAGGTAAGGTAAAGGCTTACCTAGGCTACGATCCTTAGCTGGTCTGAGAGGATGAACAGCCACACTGGAATTGAGATACGGTCCAGACTCCTACGGGAGGCAGCAGTGGGGAATATTGCACAATGAGGGAAACCTTGATGCAGCTATGCCGCGTGTATGAAGAAGGCCTTAGGGTTGTAAAATACTTTCAGTAGGGAAGAAGATATAAACACTAATATTGTTTTTATTTGACGTTACTTACAAAAGAAGCATCGGCTAACTCCGTGCCAGCAGCCGCGGTAATACGGAGGATGCTAGCGTTAATCGGAATTACTGGGCGTAAAGAGCATGTAGGTTGTTTATTATGTCAGATGTGAAATTTTTAAGCTTAACTTAGAAACTGTATTTGAAACTGGTAAACTAGAGTTTCGTAGAGGGAGGTGGAATTCCAGGTGTAGCGGTGAAATGCGTAGATATCTGGAGGAACATCAGTGGCGAAGGCGGCCTCCTGGACGTATACTGACACTTAAGTGCGAAAGCGTGGGGAGCAAACAGGATTAGATACCCTGGTAGTCCATGCTGTAAACGATGTCGACTTGAAGGTTGTAGTATTTTTTATATGGCTTTCGTAGCTAACGCGTTAAGTTGACCGCCTGGGGAGTACGACCGCAAGGTTAAAACTCAAATGAATTGACGGGGGCCCGCACAAGCGGTGGAGCATGTGGTTTAATTCGATGCAACGCGAAGAACCTTACCTGGTCTTGACATCCAGCGAATTTTGCAGAAATGTGAAAGTGCCTTTTTGGAGCGCTGAGACAGGTGCTGCATGGCTGTCGTCAGCTCGTGTTGTGAAATGTTGGGTTAAGTCCTGTAACGAGCGCAACCCTTGTCCTTTGTTGCCATCAGGTTAAGCTGGGAACTCAAAGGAGACTGCTAGTGATAAATTAGAGGAAGGTGGGGACGACGTCAAGTCATCATGGCCCTTACGACCAGGGCTACACACGTGCTACAATGGCGTATACAAAGGGAAGCAATCTTGTAAAAGTAAGCGGATCTCATCAAAGTACGTCTGAATTCGGATTGAAGTCTGCAACTCGACTTCATGAAGTTGGAATCGCTAGTAATCGTGGATCAGAATGCCACGGTGAATACGTTCCCGGGCCTTGTACACACCGCCCGTCACACCATGGGAGTGTGTTGCAAAAGAAGTAAGATGTTTAACCCTGTCAAGGGAGGGCATTTACCACTTTGTGATTCATGACTGGGGTGAAGTCGTAACAAGGTAACCGTAGGGGAACCTGCGGTTGGATCACCTCCTTAATTTTAAGATATATGTTCTGTAAGTTATTCACATAATTTGTTAAAATTTTAATTTGATTGTTTAGTTAGTATATAATTAGTCCTTTTCGTCTAGTGGTCTAGGACATCGCTCTTTCACGGCGGCAACAGGGGTTCGAATCCCCTAGGGGATGTTATTAGTTTTTAAACATAGATCTTTGAAAATTTGGAAACATTTTTATTGTTGTGAAGTTAAGAAATTAAGCGTATATGGTGGATGCCTTGGCAACCAGAGGCTATGAAGGACGTGCTAATCTGCGAAAAGTATCGATAAGCTGATGAGAAGCGTTATAGTCGGTAATTTCCGAATGGGGTAACCTAATATAGGTTAATGCTATATTATTATTAATTGAATTCATAGATTAATAAAGCAAACCAAGAGAACTGAAACATCTAAGTATCTTGAGGAAAAGAAATCAATTGAGATTCCCTTAGTAGTGGCGAGCGAAATGGGATCAGCCCAGAGTTATTTTGTTTATACATTTACGTTAGTAGAATAATTTGGAAAAATTAATGATACAGGGTGATAATCCCGTATATGAAAATGTTATTTGTATATTTACTCAGAAAGTAGAACGAGACACGTGAAATCTTGTTTGAATTTAGGGGGACCATCCTCTAAGGCTAAATACTACTGGTTGACCGATAGTGAACTAGTACCGTGAGGGAAAGGTGAAAAGAACCCCGGTTAGGGGAGTGAAATAGAACCTGAAACCGTATACGTATAAGCAGTAGGAGCATTTTCATTTTTAAAATGTGACTGCGTACCTTTTGCATAATGGGTCAGCGAGTTATATTTTGTAGCAAGGTTAACTTATTTAAATTAGGGAGCCGTAGGGAAACCGAGTCTTTATAGGGCGATAGTTGCAAGGTATAGACCCGAAACCTGGTGATCTAACCATGAGCAAGTTGAAGATTAGGTAAAACTTATTGGAGGACTGAACTGACTGATGTTGAAAAATCAGCGGATGACTTGTGGTTAGGGGTGAAAGGCCAATCAAACCAGGAGATAGCTGGTTCTCCCCGAAAACTATTTAGGTAGTGCCTTATGAATTTATCTTCTGGGGTAGAGCACTGTTTCAGTTAGGGGATTTTTCCGAATCTACCAATCTGATGCAAACTCCGAATACGGAAGAATATTATCATAGGAGACACACATTGGGTGATAAGGTCCGGTGTGGAAAGGGAAACAGCCCAGATCGCAAGCTAAGGTCCCAAAATTATAATTAAGTGGTAAACGATGTGAGAAGACATAGACATCCAGGATGTTGGCTTAGAAGCAGCCATCATTTAAAGAAAGCGTAATAGCTCACTGGTTTAGTTATCTTGCGCGGAAGATTTAACGGGGCTCAAATTATATACCGAAGCTGCGGCAATAATATGTTTTTATTGGGTAGGGGAGCGTTCTGTAAGCCTGAGAAGATATATTGTAAGATATGTTGGAGGTATCAGAAGTGCGAATGCTGACATAAGTAACGATAAAATAGGTGAAAAACCTATTCGCCGAAAAACTAAGGTTTCCTGTTCAACGTTAATCGGAGCAGGGTAAGTCGGGTCCTAAGGTGAGGCTGAAAAGCGTAATCGATGGTAAACAGGTTAATATTCCTGTACTTGTTATTATTACGATGGAGTAACGAAATGGGTTAGGTTATCTAGGTGTTGGATATTCCTAGTTTAAGTGTGTAGATAGATATTTAGGTAAATCCGGATATCATATATATCGAGACATTATGATGAGATTTGAAAAAATTGAAATAATTAATACCTGTTTCCAAGAAAAACTTCTAAGTTAAAGATAATATCAATTCGTACTATAAACCGACACAGGTGGTTAGGTAGAGTATACTAAGGCGCTTGAGAGAACTCGGGTAAAGGAACTAGGCAAAATAGTGCCGTAACTTCGGGAGAAGGCACACTGATATTAGGTGAGTAAATTTACTTTATTAGCTGAAATCAGTCTAAGAGAATAGCTGGCTGCAACTGTTTATTAAAAACACAGCACTGTGCAAACACGTAAGTGGAAGTATACGGTGTGATGCCTGCTCGGTGCCGGAAGGTTAATTGAGAAGGTTAAAATTAATATTTGAAGCTTTTGATTGAAGCCCCGGTAAACGGCGGCCGTAACTATAACGGTCCTAAGGTAGCGAAATTCCTTGTCGGGTAAGTTCCGACCTGCACGAATGGTATAATGATGGCCAGACTGTCTCTACCCGAGACTCAGTGAAATTGAAATTGCTGTGAAGATGCAGTGTACCTGCGGCAAGACGGAAAGACCCCGTGAACCTTTACTATAGCTTGATATTGAATGTTGATTGTTGATGTGTAGGATAGGTGGGAAACTTTGAAGTAGAGACGCTAGTTTTTATGGAGTTGACCTTGAAATACCACCCTTTAATTTTTAGTATTCTAACCATATTCCGTTATCCGGAATTGGGACAATGTCTGGTGGGTAGTTTGACTGGGGCGGTCTCCTCCTAAAGAGTAACGGAGGAGTACAAAGGTTAGCTAGTTACGGTTGGAAATCGTAATTTTTAGTATAAAGGCATAAGCTAGCTTAACTGCGAGCATGACAATGCAAGCAGATGCGAAAGCAGGTCTTAATGATCCGGTAGTTCTGGATGGAAGGGCTATCGCTCAACGGATAAAAGGTACTCCGGGGATAACAGGCTGATATCGCCCAAGAGTTCATATCGACGGCGGTGTTTGGCACCTCGATGTCGGCTCATCACATCCTGGGGCTGAAGTAGGTCCCAAGGGTATGGCTGTTCGCCATTTAAAGTGGTACGCGAGCTGGGTTTAGAACGTCGTGAGACAGTTCGGTCCCTATCTGCCGTAGGCGTTGGAAACTTGAGAGGGGCTGCTCCTAGTACGAGAGGACCGGAGTGGGTGTACCTATGGTGTTCGGGTTGTTATGCCAATAGCATTGCCCGGTAGCTAAGTACAGAAGAGATAAGTGCTGAAAGCATATAAGCGCGAAACTTGCCTCAAGATTAGGTTTCCCAGAAAAAAATATTTTTTCCTAAAGGGTCGTTATAGACTATGACGTTGATAGGTCAGATGTGTAATCATAGTGATATGTTGAGCTTACTGATACTAATTGCCCGTGAGACTTAACTTCACAACACTAAAAATGTTTTATTTATTGATTTCTGGTAGAAATAGCATGGTGGAACAACCTGATTCCATACCGAACTCAGAAGTTAAATGCCATAGCGCTGATGGTAGTATAAGTTTTTCTTATGTGAGAGTAAGACACTGCCAGATTATTAATTCTTTTGGTGCGGTAGTTCAGTTGGTTAGAATACCAGCCTGTCACGCTGGGGGTCACGGGTTCGAGTCCCGTTCGTACCGTTTTTTGTTAATATTTTATTAAATTTGTATTTTAATTTTTATAAATTACATGAGTTTTATAAAAGGTAAGTTAATTTGGATTGATTTAGAAATGACTGGTTTAGATCCTGAATGTAATAAAATAATTGAGGTAGCTACGTTAATTACTGATATAAATTTAAATATATTAGCAGAAGGTCCTAATTTGGTTATATATCAGAAAGATAAATATTTAATTAATATGGATAAGTGGAATACTGTTGTTCATAAAAATAGTGGTTTAATAGATAAAGTTAGAGAAAGTTTAATTAATGAGAAAAAAGCAGAAATTTTGACTATTAAATTTTTAAAAAAATGGATACCAAAAGGAGTTTCTCCTATGTGTGGTAATACTGTTTTTCAGGATAGAAAATTTTTATTTAAATATATGCCCAATTTAGAATCTTATTTTTTTTATAGAAATATAGATGTAAGTACTGTAAAAGAATTGGTGAAAATATGGTTTTTAAAAGATTTTTTAATTAGTAATGTAAAAAAAAAAAAACATAATGCTTTATTTGATATAAAAGAATCAATTAAAGAATTAATGTATTATAAAAAATATTTTTTTAAAAGTTGATTTTTATTTTATATGCGGAAATAGCTCAGTTGGTTAGAGTATAACCTTGCCAAGGTTAGGGTCGCGAGTTCGAATCTCGTTTTCCGCTTGATTTTATTTCAAATAATATTGTTTTGTAAATAATTTATTTTTTATTTGAAAATTTTTTTAAGTTATAATATAAAGGTATTTTTTTTAAATTTATGTAAATGTAATTATTTTAAATATATGATTATTATAAAAAAAAGAAAATTATTTATATCTTTATGTTTTTTTTTTTATGTTTTTATATGTTGTATATTAGTATCTTATTCTTCATCTATTGTTAATAAATTGGTTGTTTTAAATTATAAAAATAATGAACAGGTATTATATAGTTTTTATTTTAATAAAGAAATAGAATTAAAATATAATTATTATTATATGTTTAATTCAAACTCATATAAATTAAAATTAGTTTTTATTTTTAATAATTTAAATATTTTGAATGATTTGAAAAAATTGTTTTTTTATTCAAAAAATAATAATTTAATTAAATTGATTTATTTTAAAATTATAAAACATAATAAATTTTATAAATTTATTATGTTTTTTGATTTAAATTTTAATTTCAAAATTAATTATGTAGTTTTAAATAATTATTTTAAAGCAAAATGTTTAAATATTTCTTTGAAAAATAAATATAATTTAAAAAAAAAAATATTAGAAGAAAAAAGAAAAATTATTATAGCAATTGATCCAGGTCATGGGGGTGTTGATCCTGGAGCTATTGGATTTAAAGGAATAAAAGAAAAAAATGTTGTTTTATCTATAGCAAAAAAATTATTAAAAATAATAAATATTAATAAAAAATATCATGCTTTTTTAATTAGAGAAAAAGATGATTATATATCTTTTAAGAAGAGATTTTATATAGCTAATAAAAAGAATTCTGATTTAATTATATCTATACATACAGATTCAGTATTAAATAGGAATGTTTATGGTGCTTCTGTTTGGATAAGTAATTATAAATTAAATTTAAAATGTATAAATAAAATAATAAAAATTTATGATAAGTATTTTGATTTTAAAAAAGATTTTTTTTTAGATAAAGAAATATTAGATATTAATAAAAATTGTTCTAATTATTTATTTAATATTTCAAGTTATATTAGTTATAATATTGCTTTAAATATAATTAATAAATTTAAAAATATTATTTCTTTACATAAATTTATTCCTCAATATGGTGATTTGATTATTTTATCATCTTTTAATATACCTTCCATTTTAATTGAAACTGGTTATATAAGTAATATATTTGAAGAAAAAAAATTAAATAATCAATTTTATCAAAATAAAATAGCTAAATATATTTATTTTGGAATAAATGATTTTTTAAATAAGTATGGTTTATTTTTAACAAAAAAGTAGTTAAAAAAATTATAAATTTATGTGTTTTATTAAATTATTACCTGAAGAAACTATAAGGAAAATATCTGCTGGAGAATTTATTAATAGACCTTATTCTATTTTAAAAGAATTATTGGAGAATAGTTTAGATGCTTTTGCTTCTGTAATAAGAATAGATATTTTAGATGGAGGTTTAAATTTAATTAAGATTAATGATAATGGAATTGGTATGTCTAGAAAAGATTTATTTTTTTCTATAAAAAGACATACTACTAGTAAAATATTTAATTTTGATGATTTAAAAAAATTAAATAGTTTTGGTTTTAGAGGTGAAGCTTTATCTAGTATAAGTTCAATTTCTCTTTTTAGTATTTCATCTAGAGTTAAAAATAAAAAGCATGGTTGGATAATTTATAATTATAAAAATAGAATATCTAATTTTAAAATTTCACCTTTATTGCATAATATTGGAACAACTGTGGTTGTGAAAGATATTTTTTTTAATTTTCCAATTAGAAGAAAAATATTATGTAATAGTAGTTATAACGAATGGTTATTGTTGAAAAAAATGATAAATTATTTTGTTTTAGTTAATGTAAAAATTAATTTTGTTATATATAACAATGGTTATTTGTATAATAAATTTGTTGTTTTAGATGATAAAAAACAAAATATGGTTGATCGTATTAAAAAAATTTATGGAAATGATTTTTATAATAATTCTATTTATGTGAAAAAAAAAGATAACCATGTTTCATTTAAAGGTTTTTTTTCTTCATCAAAGAAAAATAGAAATATTAAGTTAATTTATTTAAATAAAAGAATTTTATCAAAAAATAATATATTATTTAATGTTGTTGATAAATTTTTAATAGATTATTTATCTAAATTTAAATATTCTTATATTTTGTTTTTTAAAATTAGTTATAAATTAATTAATATAAATATAAATCCTGATAAGAATAAAATAGAATTTATTAATTCAATTTTTATATGTAATAAAATATATAATAATTTAGTTATTTTTTCTAGAAAAATAACTAAATTTCATGATGTATTGTTTTTAAAAAATAATTATATAAAAACAAAAAATAAAAAGGATAATAATTTATTTTTTAATAGTTTATTTAAAGAAAATTATATACAATATTTTTTAAAACATTTTGGTGTAATTATAAATATATTTAATAATCGTTTTTTATTTACAAGTAAAAACAATAATATTATTATTACTGATTTGTTTTATTCTTATTATTATTTAAATTTTTATATTATTAAGTATAATTTGTTTAAATTTATAAAAAGGAAAAAATTATTATTTCCAATAAATTTTAAATTAAATAATTTAAATATTGATAATAATGTTAAAAAAATTTTATTTAAATTAGGTATAAATATAATTATAAAAAATAATTTTATTTATGTAAAATATGTACCAATAGAATTATTTAATAAAAATTTAAAAGAATTATTTTATGATTTTTTTTTATTTTTTAATAATAAAAATATAAATCTTGAAATAAAAATTTTATATTGGATATCTGATTATGTTATAAATTTTTGTGAATTTAATAATAATGAAATAATTATGTTTTTATCTAAATTTTATAAGATATATGTTTATTTTAATTTAAATAAAAATATATTTAGAATTATTGATTTAAATAAAATTTCTTTACTTTTATATGATTAATAATGTTAATTTAATTAAAAATGAAGTTTTTTGTATTTTAGGTCCTACTTCAATAGGTAAGAGTTTTATTTCTATTGAGTTAAATAAATTATTACCTATACAAATTATTAGTGTTGATTCTGGTTTAGTATATAAATTTATGAATATTGGAACTGCTAAACCTACAGTTGATGAATTAAAAGTATATTCTCATAAACTTGTTAATTTAATAGATCCAAAAGATAGTTATTCTGTTAATAATTTTTTTTTTGATGCTAAATATGAAATAAATAAATCTATAAATAAAAAATTTAAAATACCATTATTAGTTGGTGGTACAATGATGTATTATAATGTTTTGTTTAATGGTTTATATATTTTACCTAAAAGTAATATAAAAACACGTAATGATATTTGTGTTTTGATGAAAATATTTGGGTGTAAATTTATGTATAACATTTTATTAAAATTAGATTATTTATCTGCAAAAAATATACATGTAAATGATAAATATAGAATTATAAGAGCATTAGAGGTTTTTTTTATTACAGGAACTAAAATTTCATATTTAAGAAATAATTTTATAAATAAAATGAATTTTAATTTTAATAAAATTATAATATTACCTAAAAATAGAGAATTTTTATTAAGAAATATTAAAAAAAGATTTTATAAAATGTTGTCTTCTGGATTTGAAGAAGAAGTATATTTTTTGTATAACAGAAAAGATTTAAATATAAATATGCCTTCTATAAAATGTATTGGTTATAAGCAAATGTGGTTATATATTGATGGTAAAATTTCTTATAATAATATGATAAACAATACTATTAATGAAACTATAAATTTAGCAAAAAAACAATTTACCTGGTTAAATAAATGGAAAAAATCTTATTTTTTTATTTTAGATAATTATAAAAATTGTGTAAAAAAAATTTATAATTTAATTAATTTATTAATTAAATAAATTTAATTTTGAAGTTTATATTTGTTGGTGATTTGTTTTGTGTAATAAAAAATTAAAAATTAAAAATAATGTTTTAGCTTTGTATATTAAAAATTATATTTTTAATAAAAATAGTTTATATTTAGATATAAAAGAATTTAAGAAATTAATATATTCTTCAAATATATTAATTTTTGATTTTTTAGAAATTAATGTAAAATTTCCTAATAATAAATATTATATAGGTATAGGAAAATTAAAAGAATTAAGTAAATATATAAAAAAAATAAAATGTTCATTGTTGGTTTTTAATATAAAATTAAAAGGATCTCAAGAATATAATTTAAAGTGTTTTTTTAAATGTAACATTTTAGATAGAACAGGTTTAATTTTAAATATATTTAAAAAAAGAACTAATACTTATTTGGGTAAATTACAAGTAGAATTAGCTTATTTGAATTATTTAAGTACTCGTTTAGTAAGAAGGTGGAGACATTTAGAAAGACAAAGAGGTGGATTTAGATATATTTCAGGACCAGGAGAAAAACAATTAGAAATTGATAAACGTTTGATTAAAAGTAAAATTAAGAAAGTAAATACATGTTTATGTAGAATTTTTTTTCAGAGAAATAAAAGTAGTAAATTGAGAAATAAATATAATATTCCAGTAGTTTCATTAGTAGGTTATACTAATTCAGGAAAATCTACTTTATTTAATTTATTAACTGAATCTGATGTTAAAGTTGAAAATAAATATTTTTCTACTTTAGATCCTTTTATAAAAAAAATAAAATTATTAGATACACATAAATCTATTTTATTGTCTGACACTGTTGGATTTATTAATAACTTGCCGTTAGATATTGTAAATGCTTTTAGATCTACTTTAAATGAGATAAATGATTCTAAATTAATTTTACATGTTGTAGATATATCAAATTTATATTTTCAAAGAAATATTAATATTGTTAATAAAACTTTAAGTTTTATTAAAGTATTTAATAGTATACCTGTTATTCAAATAATGAATAAAATAGATAAAATTAAATATTTTAAAGAAAAAATAGAATTAGATAAAAATAATTTTCCTTATAGAATTTGGGTTTCAGCTAAATATAAAAATGGTATAAATTTAATTTTAGAAGTTATACGTAAATTTTTTTATATGATAAAAATAGAATATAATATATGTGTTCCAGTTAATTTAACTTATGAAATAAGAAAATTTTTATATAGTAATAATTTAGTTAAAAATGAATATAGTATTAATGGCATTGATTTTTATTTTAAAATTTTGTTAACAAAAGTAGATTTTTATAATTTTGTTAATAAATTTCCTTTTATAAAAAAATTTTTGATCAATTAAATTTATGTGTTATAAATTTTATGGTATTTATACAGTTATAAATATATTAAAATATAAATATAGTTATGTTGAAAAATTGTATATTTCAAATAATAAGTTAAATAAAAAAATTAAAATAATATTATATTTATCTAAATTAAGATTTATAAAAGTAGAATTTGTTTCTAATAGTTCAATAGATAAATTAATGAAAAATAAATATATGGTTAACCATCAAGGAGTTGTTATTTTTTTAAAAAAAAGTGTTAGTTTTAGTGGTTCGGAGAATGAATTTTTTGATTTATTAAAGAAAAAAAATAATTTAATTTTAATTTTAGATAGGATAAATGATCCTTATAATTTAGGTTCTTGTATTAGAACTGCTGTTGCTTCTGGTGTTGATATTATTATTATTAGTAAACGTAATACTGTTTCTTTAAAAAATAATATAGTTCATAAAGTATCAACAGGAACTATATATAAAATTTTTATTTTAGAAGTTGTTAGTTTGTTAAAAATAATTAAAATTTTACATAGTTATAATTTTTTTGTTATTAGTACTACTGTATTTGATACTAAATATACATTATTTAATTTTGATTTTAATAGTTTTAGTTTGTTAGCTATTGTATTTGGATCTGAAGAAGATGGAGTAAAAAAAATAATACAAAAAAAAAGTGATTGTTTGATTAAAATACCTATGTTAAATAATTCTAATTCTTTAAATGTTTCCGTATCTAATGGTATATTTTTATTTGAGGTATTTCGTCAAAGAAGAAAAATTTAAATTTATGTTTATTTAATTAAGTCATTTATTTTAAATAAGTTTGGTTTTGATTTTATTAATTCTGATATTTTTATTTTATTTCTGTTGCTTAATTGTATTTTTTTTATAGATAATATATGTTTTCCTGTAGATATTTCTAATCCATCAAATTTATTATATTTTAATATTTTTCCTGGTATTTCGTTTTTTGTTTGTTTTTTTATTATTTTTACAGACCATATTATTATTCTTTTTTTTTTATAAAAGAAAAATGTTTTTGGCCATATATGATATGCTTTTATTTGTCTTTTAATAAATTCTGCTTTTTTTTTCCAATTAATGATTCCATTTTTTTTTTTTATTTTTTTGGCGTATGTTACATATTTATTATTCTGTTTTATTTTTTTTATTTTATTAGAAGTTATTTTTTTAATTGTTTTTAATATACATTTAATTCCTATTTTTTTTAATTTATTAAATAAATTTTTATATTTATAGTTTTTTTTAATATTACATTTTTTTTGATATAATATATCACCTGAATCTATTTTATTGTTAATTTCTATTATTGAAATTCCTGTTATTTTATCTCCTGATAGTATTGAATTTTGAATAGGAGATGATCCTCTCCATCTAGGTAGTAGTGATGCATGTAAATTTATACATGATAATTTTGGTATTTTTATAATATTTCTGGGTATTTTTAATCCATATGATATAATTAGTATTAAATCAACATTTAATTTTTTTAATTTTATTTCTAAATCTTTTAATTCTTTTTTTGATTTTGGTGTAAATATATTTTTTATATTATATTTTTTTGAAATTTTTATTATTGAATTTTTTTCTTTTTTTTTTGTTATTTTTGTTATAATTCCTTTAATATTATATATATTTTTTTTTAATATTTTTGATAAATTAAAATAGGCTAGTTCTGATGTTCCAATGAAAAGTATTTTAATTTTTTTTTTTTTTATGTTTATGTTCATGATTTATATATTTATTTTTTATAATCAATAAATAATTTTCCATTTAAATGATCAATTTCATGTTGTATACAAATAGAAAGTAATCCTTTTGCTTTTATTATTATTTTTTTTCCTTTTATGTTAAATGTTTCTAGTATTATAAATTTTGATCTATTTATTTTTAATTGTAAATTTGGTATTGATAAGCATGATTCTTGTATATTTGTAATTCCATTTTTTTCTTTTATTTTTGGATTAATTAAAATTAATTTTTTATTTTTATTAATTGATAAATCTATAACTATTATAGATTTTTTTATATTTACTTGTGTTGCAGCTAAACCTATTCCTTTATAAAAATACATTGTTTCAAACATATTTTTTATATTTTTTTTAAGATTAGAATTAAAATTTTTAACTGGTTTTGTTTTTTTTCTTAGGTTTTTGTTGGGATAAATCAATATTTTAAGTATTGACATTTTTATTTTTTTGTTTAATACCCAGAGCGGGATTCGAACCCGCATAGTTAATAATAAACTGAGGGATTTTAAGTCCCTTGTGTCTACCTGTTCCACCATCTGGGTATAAATGAGTAAATTAAGGCGTGTCTCGGAATTGAACCGAGTTTAATGGATTTGCAATCCACTGCATAAACCTTTCTGCCAACACGCCGTATTTTATAAATAATTTTTTTTGTTTAAATACATTTAATTTTTTTTTATTTTTTAACAACATTTTGTTTTCATTAAAAATTAATATTTAATTAAATAATTATTTATTATATAATATAATGATTATATTTTGTTAATTTTTGAAATAATTTTCGTAAAATTTAATTTTTCTTATTTTTTAATATATTAATATTATTTTTTTTGAATATTTTAAATTTGTTTTATATTTTTAAAGGTATTAAGTATTTTATTTTTAATTTTTTATTTTAATTTTTTAAATTTTAGGTTATGTTATGTCAACAATTAATCAGTTAGTACGTAAATCTCGTTCTCGTAAAATGTTCAAAAATAATGTACCTGCATTAAACAGTTGTCCTCAGAAAAGAGGGGTATGTATAAAAGTATACACTATTACTCCTAAAAAACCTAATTCAGCTTTAAGAAAAGTATGTAGAGTTCGTTTAACTAATGGTTTAGAAGTTACTGCTTATATTGGTGGTGTAGGTCATAACTTACAGGAACATTCTGTTGTATTAATTAGAGGAGGAAGAGTAAAAGATTTACCTGGAGTTCGTTATCATGTAATTAGAGGATCTTTAGATTGTTCTGGAGTTAAGGATAGAAAAAAATCTCGTTCCAAATATGGTGTTAAAAAAAAATAGATTTTTAAGTATTTTATTTTGAGGTAGTTAATGTCTCGTCGTAGTTTAATAATAAAAAGAAAAATAATTCCTGATTATATATATAATTCTGAATTAGTTAGTAAATTTATTAATTTATTAATGTTTGATGGTAAAAAATCTATAGCTCAAAAGATTTTTTATTCTTCTTTAGATAAAATAAGTAATAAATTAAATGAAAATAATAAGTTGTTTTTATTGGAAAAAGCTATAAATAATGTTAAACCTATAGTTGAAGTTAAATCTCGTAGAGTTGGTGGAACTACTTATCAAATTCCTGTAGAAGTTAGACCTATAAGAGGAAATACATTAGCTATAAGATGGATAATAATAGGTGCTAAAAAGAGAGGAAATAAAAATATTATATTGTCTTTAGTTAATGAATTTATAGATGCTATAGAAGGAAAAGGTTTTGCTGTAAAAAAACGTGATGATGTACATCGTATTGCTGAATCAAATAAAGCTTTTGCTCATTATAGGTGGTAAAAATATTTTTAATTTTAAAAAGTATGGGATTTATATAAATGGTTAGGATAACATCTATTAATTGTTATAGAAATATTGGTATTAGTGCTCATATTGATGCTGGAAAAACCACTCTTACAGAACGAATTTTATATTATACTGGTGTTAATTATAAATTGGGAGAGGTGCATTATGGAACAGCAACAATGGATTGGATGGAACAAGAACAAGAAAGAGGTATAACTATAACTTCTGCTTCTACGACAGCATTTTGGTCAGGAATGTTTAATCAATTCGATCCTTATCGTATTAATATTATTGATACTCCAGGTCATGTTGATTTTACTATTGAAGTTGAACGATCTATGAGAGTACTTGATGGTGCAATAATGGTTTATTGTGCTGTTGGAGGAGTTCAATCACAATCTGAAACTGTATGGAGACAAGTCAATAAATATGGTATACCTCGTATTGCTTTTATAAATAAAATGGATCGTGTTGGTGCTGATTTTTTTGGAGTTATGAATCAAATAAATAAATGTTTTAATATTAAGGTTTTTCCTATACAAATACCTATTGGTTCAGAAAAATCATTTATTGGTTTAATAGATTTAGTTGATATGAAATCTATATATTGGGAAAAAAATGATGATGGATTAATTTTTAAAGTAAATAATGATATACCTAGTGAATATTATAATTTAGCATATTCTTGGAATCAAAAATTGATAGAATTAGTTGCTGATTATTCTGATGAATTAATGTTTAAATATATTAATGGTGAAAATATAACAACCAATGATATTAGATTTGTTTTAAGAGCTAAAGTTTTAAAAAATGAAATTTTGTTAGTTACATGTGGTTCTGCTTTTAAAAATAAAGGAATTCAATTGTTATTAGATTCAATAATTTATTTTTTACCATCACCTGATGATTTAAAAAAAATTAAAGGATTAAATTTTAAAAATAAATTTATTTATCGTTCATTGAAAGATAAAGAATATTTTTCAGCATTAGCGTTTAAAGTTTTAAATGATCCTTTTGTTGGAAATTTAACATTTTTGAGGGTTTATTCTGGTTGTATTAAATCAGGTGATATTGTATTGAATTCTACTAAAAATCATAAAGAACGTATTGGACGTATAGTTCAAATGCATGCTAATAAGAGAGAAGAGATTAAAGAAGTTTTTTCTGGTGATATAGCAGCAGCTATAGGTTTAAAGAATGTTGTGACAGGTGATACTTTATCTTCAATAGATAATCCTATAATTTTAGAAAAAATAGATATACCTAATCCTGTAATATCTATTGCTTTAGAACCTAAAACTAAAGATGATCAGGATAAACTAAGTATAGCTATTTCTAGACTTTTAAAAGAAGATCCTTCGTTTAAAAGTTTTTTTGATCAAGAATCTAATCAAACTATAATTTCTGGAATGGGAGAATTACATTTAGATATTATAGTTGATAGGATGAGAAGAGAATTTAATGTAAATTCTAATGTAGGAAAACCTGAAGTTGCTTATAGAGAAACAATTGGTTGTAGTGTAGAAAATATTGAAGGAAAATATATTAGGCAAACTGGAGGTAGAGGTCAATATGGTCATGTTGTTATAAATATTTATCCATTACTTTCAAATGAATTTTTGTTGGCAAAAAATGGTTTTTTATTTGTTAATGCTATAAAAGGAGGTGTTATACCTAATGAATATATACCGGCTGTAAATAAAGGTATATGTGAACAATTAAAATGTGGTCCATTAGCTGGATATCCAGTTTTAAATATAAAAGTTAAGTTAGTTTATGGTTCTTATCATGATGTTGATTCTTCTGAAATAGCATTTAAAATGGCGGCATCTATAGCTTTTAAAAAAGCTTTTTTAAAAGCCAAGCCTTTATTGTTAGAACCTGTAATGAAAGTTCAAATAGAAACTCCGGAATATTATATTGGCGATATAATAGGTGATATTAACAAACGTAGAGGAATAATAAACGAAATAAAAGATATTAATTTAGGTAAATTAGTTAAAGTTATAATTCCTTTATCTGAAATGTTTGGTTATGCTACTGATTTAAGATCTCAAACTAAAGGTAGAGCTATATATTCTATGGAGTTTTATAAATATTTTAAAACACCAGAATATGTTTGTAAAAATATATTAGAGTTACGTGGTAAATAATTTTTTTTAATTTTTTTAAAGGTTATTAAATAATGTCAAAAGTAAAGTTTAATCGTAATAAGGTTCATGTAAATGTTGGAACTATAGGTCATGTTGATCATGGTAAAACTACTTTGACCTCTGCTATTACTACTGTTTTATCAAAAAAATATGGTGGTGAAGCTCGCTCTTTTGATCAAATAGATAATGCTCCTGAGGAAAAAGAAAGAGGAATTACTATAAATACATCTCATGTTGAATATGATACTAAAATAAGACATTATGCTCATGTTGATTGTCCTGGTCATGCAGATTATATTAAAAATATGATAACAGGTGCTGCTCAAATGGATGGGGCTATATTAGTTGTTTCTGCTGTTGATGGTCCTATGCCGCAAACTAGAGAGCATATTTTATTAGCACGTCAAGTGGGTGTTCCTTATATTATAGTATTTTTAAATAAGTGTGATATGGTTGATGATGAAGAATTGTTAGAATTAGTAGAAATGGAAGTAAGAGATATATTATCTCAATATGATTTTCCAGGAAATGATACACCTATTGTTAGAGGTTCTGCTTTAAAAGCACTAGATGGTGTAGGAGTTTGGGAGGAAA
Source organism: Candidatus Stammera capleta (assembly GCA_036689265.1). GTDB lineage: Bacteria > Pseudomonadota > Gammaproteobacteria > Enterobacterales > Enterobacteriaceae > Stammera > Stammera capleta_AF. Next base: position 48,390 of record CP144777.1, read on the forward strand.
AAATTGTTGAATTATCTAGTTTTTTAGATAGTTATATACCAAACCCTAAGAGATCTTTAGATTTACCTTTTTTATTACCAATAGAGGATGTGTTTTCTATTTCTGGTCGTGGAACAGTGGTTACAGGAAGAATAGATAGAGGTGTAATTAAAATTAACGAAGAAGTTGAAATTATTGGAATACATGATACTGTTAAGACTACATGTACTGGTATAGAAATGTTTCGTAAATTGTTAGATGAAGGAAGAGCAGGTGAAAATGTTGGTATTTTATTAAGAGGAATTAAAAGGGAAAATATTGAAAGAGGTCAGGTTTTAGCAAAACCTGGATCTATAAATCCACATACTGTTTTTAGTTCTGAAGTTTATATTTTGTCTAAAGAAGAAGGTGGTAGACATACACCTTTTTTTAATGGTTATAGACCTCAATTTTATTTTAGAACAACTGATGTTACAGGCGATATAAAATTACCAAAAGATATAGAAATGGTTATGCCTGGTGATAATATTAAAATGGTTGTAAGTTTATCAAATCCTATAGCTATGGATAGTGGTTTGCGTTTTGCTATTAGAGAAGGAGGCAAGACTGTTGGGGCAGGAATAGTAACTGAGATTTTAAAATAAAATTATAAATTTGTAATTAAAATTAAAATATTTTTTATAGTTAAGAATTTTTGTATTTTTATTTATAAAAATATAAGGCATTTATGGAAAAGCAAAGAATTCGTATAAAATTAAAAGCTTTTGATCATCGTTTAATAGATTTATCAACATGTGAAATTGTTGGAACTGCTAAAAAAACAGGAGCTCAAGTTTATGGACCAATTCCTTTACCTACTTCAATAGAACGTTTTACTATATTAACTTCACCTCATGTTGATAAAGATGCTAGAGATCAATATGAAATTAGAATTCATAAACGTTTAATTGATATAATAGATCCAACAGATAAAACTGTTGATTCTTTAATGAAATTAGATTTAGCTGCTGGTGTTGATGTTCAAATTAGTTTAAGTTAAATAGTTTATTTGAGAATAAAATGATTACTTTGATAGGTAAAAAAATTGGTATGACTCAAATTTTTAACGATCGTAATTTATTTGTTCCAATTACTGTTGTGGAAATTTTAAAAAATGTTATTACTTGTATAAAAAATAAAAAAAGAGATGGATATTGTTCTGTTCAGTTAACTACTGGTTTTAAAAAAAAATTAAGTAAATCGGAATTGTTTTATTTTTCTAATTTAAATATTGTTCCTGGAGTTGGTTTATGGGAAGTAAAATATAATAAAAATATACATTTTAAAGTTGGTCAAATTATTGATATTAGTTTATTTGATAATACAAAACAGGTTGATGTTATTGGTATATCAAAAGGTAAAGGTTTTTGTGGAACTATAAAAAGGTGGAATTTTAAGTCACAAGATAAATCTCATGGAAATTCTCTTTCACATAGAGCTCCTGGATCTATAGGTCAAAATCAGACTCCTGGTAGAGTTTTTAAAGGAAAGAAAATGTCTGGTCATATGGGAAATGATAGAGTTACAATTCAAAAGTTAAATATTGTTAATATAAATAAAAAAAATAATTGTTTATTATTAAAAGGTTCTGTTCCTGGTTATAACAATAGTTATTTAATTGTAAGATCATCTATTAAAAATAGTAAATAATAATTATAATATATAGTGTTTATGTTTTATGGAAATTTTATTGAAAGATATTGATAATGTTATTAATTTATCTGATGAAGTTTTTAATGTAAAATTAAATGTTAATTTAGTTCATCAAGTGGTTAAATCATATTTTGTAAATAAGAGAAAATGTTGTTCTATTCAAAAATCTAGATCTTTAGTTTCAGGATCTAATAAAAAACCTTGGAAACAAAAGGGCACAGGAAAAGCACGATCTGGTTCATATAAAAGTCCTTTATGGCGTTCTGGAGGAGTTACTTTTGCTTCTAAGTATGTTGATTATTATTCTAAAATTAATAAAAAAGTTTTTAATAAAGCTTTAAAAGGGGTTTTATCTCAGTTGATAAAAACATCTAGAATACATATTTTTAGCGAATTTTATATTGAAAAACCTAAAACTAAATTACTTGTTAATAAATTAAATTCATTTAATATATTAGAATCTTTAATAATTGTTAGTAAAATAGATCGTTGTTTATTTTTGTCATCTAGGAATTTATATAAGGTTTGTGTTTGTAGTGTTAACAATATTAAGTTAGTTAATTTGATAAATTATAAAAATACTATTTTTACTTTAGATTCTATAAAAATTATTGAAGGTAGATTATTAAAATGATTAATAAAACTGGTTATTTAAATATTTTATATAAACCTTATTTTTCGGGAAAAGTGTCATTTATAAATTTTAAAAATAATGTTGTAGTATTTATTGTTAATAGATATGTAAATAAATTACAAATATCTTGTTTTTTTAAAAATGTATTTAAAGTTAAAGTTTTAAAAGTTAGAACTTTATTATTTAAATGTAGAGTTTTTAATAAAAAAAAAAAATTAACCCGTGTTAATATTATAAAAAAAGCTTATATTATTTTAAAAAAAGATCATAATTTTGATTTTAGTCGTTATTTAGAATAAAATTATACAGGAAACGATATGGTTGTTGTTAAATGTAAACCTACTTCTTCTGGAAGAAGACATAAATTTAAAATAGTTAATTGTAAATTATTTAAAGGTAAACCATATAATTCTTTAATTAGAAAAAAGAAAAGAACTGGTGGACGAAATAATTTAGGACGTATAACGGTTAGACATATTGGTGGAGGACATAAAAAAAAGTATCGTATTTTGGATTTCAAAAGAAATAAAGATAATATATCTGCTATAGTTAAGACTATAGAATATGATCCTAATCGATCATCTTATATTGTATTATTATTGTATAAAGATGGTGAAAGGAGATATATTATTTATCCAAAAAATTTAAATATAGGTGATAAAGTTGAATCTGGCAACAATGTAAATATAAAAATTGGTAATTGTTTACCTGTATATAATATACCTGTTGGATATTTGGTTCATAATATAGAATTATTTCCTGGAAAAGGTGGTCAATTATCTAGATCAGCTGGTTCATATTCACAAATTTTTTCCAAAGAAAAGAAATTTGTAGTAATAAAATTACGTTCTGGTGAAATGCGTAAAATTAATTCTAATTGTAGAGCAACATTAGGTGAAGTTGGTAATTCTGAATATATGTTGAAACGTTTAGGTAAAGCTGGTTGTTCTCGTTGGTTAGGTATTAGGCCTACTGTTAGGGGAACTGCAATGAATCCTGTTGATCATCCTCATGGTGGTGGAGAAGGACGAAATTTTGGAAAACATCCTGTTACTCCTTGGGGTTTTCAAACTAAAGGAAAAAAAACTCGTAAAAATAAACGTACAAGTAAGTTTATTATAAAAAACAAAAAATAAAAAGATAAGGTGATTTATTATATGTCTCGTTCTTTAAAAAAAGGACCTTTTGTAGATATTCATTTGTTAAAAAAAGTAGAAAAGATGGTTGCAAATAAAGATAAAAAAGTTTTACGTACTTGGTCTAGACGTTCTACAATTTTACCAAATATGTTAGGTTTAACTATATCGGTACATAATGGTAGATATCATATTCCTGTATATATTACTGAAGAAATGATTGGTCATAAACTAGGAGAGTTTTCTCCTACTAGAACTTATAAGGGACATGTTTCTTCTGAAAAAAAACTAAAAAAAGTTACTAAAGAAAAAGAAAAAACATAATATTGTTAATTATGGAGTTATTATGGAAGTTTATGCAAAACATTGTTATGCTAGATCATCTGCTCAAAAATTACGTTTAGTTGCTAATTTAATAAGAGGTAAAAAAGCTTCTTTAGCTGTAAATATTTTAATATTTACAAGAAAAAAAGCGGCTTTTTTAATTAAAAAGGTATTAATTTCAGCAATTTCTAATGCTAAACATAATAATGGCATTGATATTAATGATTTAATAATTTCCAAAGTATATATTGATGGTGCTTCTTCAATAAAAAGAATAATGCCTAGAGCTAAAGGTAAAACTGATCGTATTTTAAAACGTACTAGTCATATTACTATTTTTGTTTCAAACAATAAATAATTTGTAGTAAAATTTAAAGGTGATAATTATAAATGGGTCAAAAGGTAAATCCTAATGTTATTCGTTTAGGTATAGTAAAATTGTGGAATTCTGTTTGGTTTACTAATAGTAAAAATTTTTCAAATTATTTGAAAAATGATTTTGAGGTAAGAAAATTTTTGTATAAAAAATTAGTTAATGCTTCTGTTTCTAAAATTATTATTGAAAGACCTACTAAAAGTATAAAAATAATTATATATACATCTAGACCTGGTGTTATTATAGGTAAAAAAGGTGAAGATATAGAGAAATTAAGGAAAATAATTGCTAAAATAACTGGTGTTCCTTCTCAAATAAATATATTTGAAATACGTAAACCTGAAATAGATGCTATTCTGGTAGCTAAGAATGTTTCTTTACAGTTAGAAAAACGTATTATGTTTAGAAGAGTTATGAAAAGATCTATATCTAATGCTATTCGATTTGGTGCTAAAGGTATAAAAATAAAAGTTAAAGGAAGATTAGGTGGTGCAGAAATAGCTAGAACAGAATGGTATAAAGAAGGTAGAGTTCCTTTACATACTTTAAGGGCAGATATTGATTATGGAACTTCTAATGCTTATACTAATTATGGTGTTATAGGTGTTAAAGTTTGGATATTTAAAGGTGAAATATTAGATAATTTATATTCAGATAAATTTATTGATAAAAATATTATTTTGGATAAAAAACATTTTTTAAGAAAGAAATTTCAAAAGAAATATTATTTAAGGAATAAAAATGTTACAGCCAAAACAAACAAAGTATCGAAAAGTTCAAAAAGGACGTAATAGAGGTTATGCAAGAAATAGTAATATTGTTTTTGGTGTTTATGGTTTAAAAGCTATTACTAGAGGTCATATTTCTTCTAAGCAAATTGAGTCTGCTAGACGTGTAATTACAAGAACGGTTAAGCATTATGGTTTTATTTGGATAAGGATTTTCCCAGATAAACCAATTACAAGAAAACCGTTAGAGGTTAGAATGGGGAAAGGCAAAGGAAATGTTGAATATTGGGTAGCTGTTATTAAACCTGGAAAAATATTATATGAAATAAAAGGTGTTACTGAAAATATTGCAAGAAAAACTTTCAAGCTAGCTGGGGATAAATTATCTGTTAAAACTATTTTTGTTAAAAAAGATTAATTATGAAAAATATTAATTTATTAAGAAAACAAAATATTGGTGAGTTAAATATTATTTTGTTTTCTTTAGAAGAAAAATATTTTAATTTGCGTATGAAATTTTCTTTAAATAAATTTAAAAAAACTCACATTATTAAAGAATGTAGAAGAAATATTGCTTTAATAAAAACAATAATATATGAAAAAAAAAAAAAATCATAAAATAAAAAAAAGTAAGGTGTCATTAAAAGGATATGTTATAAAAAATAAAATGAATAAAACTGTTATTGTATCTATCTTGCGTTTGGTTAAACATAAAATTTATGGTAAATTTGTAAAAAAAACTGTAAAACTTTATGTTCATGATGAATATAATGAATGTAAATTAAATGATTTTATTTTAATAAAACAGTGTCGTCCTTTATCTAAAAATAAATCTTGGATTTTTCATAAATTGTTATCTAAATAGTTTTTTATATAGGGTTTGAATATGATTCAAGAGCGATCTTTATTATTAGTTGCTGATAATACTGGAGCTAAATTAGTTATGTGTATTAAAGTTTTGGGTGGAACAAATCGTAGATATGCTTATGTAGGTGATATTATTAAAATTACTGTAAAAGAAGTTCAACCTAAAAGTAAGGTTAAAAAAGGTGATGTTTTAAAAGCCGTTATAGTTCGCACTAAGTATGTTATTAATAGATCTGATGGATCTTTGTTGAGATTTGATAATAATGCCTGTGTTTTATTAAACGATGTAACGGAACAACCTGTAGGAACAAGAATTTTTGGTCCTGTTACTAGAGAATTACGTTCTGAAAAATTTATGAAAATATTGTCTTTAGCTCCTGAAGTTTTATAAAAATATTATTGTGGTGTTTTATGTCTTTGAAATTTCGTGTTAATGATGAAATAATTGTTATTTCAGGAAAAAATAAAGGTAAAAAAGGTATAATTAGTAAAATATTTGTAAAACTTAATAAGGTTATTATAAATAAAGTTAATTTAGTTCATAAACATCAAAAACCTATTCCAAATGTTAATGGTTCTGGAGGAATTATTTTAAAAGAGTCTTTAATAGATATTTCTAATATTAGTCATTTTTGTAAATGTAAATTATTAAAGTTATCCAAAGTTGGATTTAAATATATTAATAAAAAAAAGAAACGTTTTTTAAAAAAAGGTAATTTGATAATATAATTATGGGTGTTTTATTAGATTTATATAAAAATATTGTTGTTTATAAAATGTTTAAGGAATTTAAATATAATTCTATTATGGAAGCTCCTAAGTTAATTAAAATTGTTATTAATGTTGGAATAGGTACAGCTAACTTTGATAAAAAGAAATTAAATACAGTAATAGAAAACATTAGTTTAATATCTGGTCAAAAACCTATAATTACTTATTCTAGGAAGTCTATTTCTAATTTCAAGATAAGACGTGGTTTTCCTGTTGGATGTAAAGTTACTTTAAGGAAAAAATTAATGTGGGGTTTTTTAGAAAAGTTTATTTTTATATCTATTCCTAGAATAAGAGATTTTAGAGGTTTTAGTAAAAAATCTTTTGATAAACAAGGAAATTTAAATATAGGTATTAAAGAACAAACTATTTTCCCAGAAATAGACTATGAGAAGTCCGGTTTTCTACATGGTTTAGATATTTCTATAAATATTTTATCTAATTGTGTACATGAATCTTTTTTTTTATTGTCTTGTTTTTCTTTTCCTTTTTGTAAATAAAATAATTATTAAAATTTTGATTGTTATATATATTATGACTAAAAAATCTATTATAGCTAGAGAAAAAAAAAGATTAATTTTAATAAAAAAATATTTTTCTATTAGGTTAAAATTAAAAAAAATAATATCTAGTAATAAGTATTCTGATAAAGAAAAATGGTTGGCTAACGTTAAGTTGCAGAATTTACCTAGAAATTCTAGTATTTGTCGTCATCGTAACAGATGTATTCAAACTGGTAGATCTAGAGGTTATTTACGTAAATTTGGTTTAAGTAGAATAAAATTTCGTGAATTAGCTGTTAAGGGTGATATACCTGGTTTAAGAAAATCAAGTTGGTAAATATTTTTATGAGGTTTTAATTATATTTATGAGTATGCAAGATCCTATATCAGATATGTTGATTAGTATAAAAAATTATCAATTATCAGGTAAATTGTTTTTATGTATTGGTTATTCTAGATTTAAAGAATCTATTTTAAAAATATTTAAAAATGAAGGTTTTATAATAAATTATAAGATAGTTTTAAAAGATATTAAGAAAAAAATTATAATTAATTTAAAATATTTTTCTGGATCTCCTGTTATTTCAAATATTATAAGGGTAAGTAAACCTAGTTTACGGGTATATAAATCTTATAAATTTATACCTGTTATAATGTCTGGATTAGGTGTTGTTGTATTATCTACTTCGAAAGGAGTTTTGTCAGATAAAGAAGCACGTTGTTTACGTGTTGGTGGTGAAATAATTTGTTATATATTTTAAAAAATAGTATTTAGGAGATTTATTTTAAATGTCTCGTATAGGAAAAAAACCTGTTATTATTCCTAGTGATATTTTAGTATCAATATATAAAAATAAAATATTAATTGTTAAAGGTGTTTTGGTTTTGAAAAGAATTATTCACCCTTCTGTTATTTTGAATATTATTGAAAATAGAATTCATTTTAGTTTAAATAAAGATAATTATTCTTCTAAAATGTGGTCTTATGTTGGAACTTATCGTTCTATAGTAAATAGTCTTATAAAAGGTATAAATAATAATTTTGAGAAACGATTAAGTCTTGTTGGTGTTGGATATAAAGCATTTATAAATGATAATTTATTGATATTAAATTTAGGTTTTTCTCATGCAATTGAGTTTTTAATTCCCAAATATGTAGAAATAAGTTGTGTATCTTCAACTGAAATAGTTATAAAAAGTTATGATAAGCAATTAGTTGGTCAAATTGCTTCTAAAATAAGGTTAATTAAACCTCCTGAATCATATAAAAAAGGTAAAGGTATACGTTATTTAAATGAAAATGTTCGTATTAAAGAACATAAGAAGAAAACTAAATAAAAATTTTAATTTAGGTTATTTTATGTTAAACAAAAAAAAAAAAAGATATCGTAGGTCAATTAAATTACGCTTTAAATATAATATTTCAAAAAAAAATAGATTAGTTGTTAATAGAACTTTAAATAATATATATGCACAAATTATTTCTTTTGATGGAAATGTTATAGTTTCATCTTCTACATTAGAAAAAAATATTTATATTAATTTAAAATCTACTGGAAATGTTATTGCGGCAAAAGAAGTTGGTAGAGTTATAGCTGAAAGATCTATAAAAAAGGGTATAGTTAATGTTGTATTTGATCGTTCTGGTTATAAATATCATGGTGTTATAAAATCATTAGCTGAATCTGCTCGTGATAATGGTTTATTGTTTTAATTTGTTTTAATTTTATATTTATGATAAATATGAATATTAGTAAATTGGATAATGTTGAATTTATTGAAAGATTAGTTATGGTTAATAGAGTTTCTAAAACAGTTAAAGGTGGTAGAGTATTTTCATTTGCTGTTTTAACTGTAGTTGGTGATGGAAATGGAAGGGTTGGTTATGGTTATGGAAAGGCTCGAGAAGTTCCTTTGGCTATTCAAAAATCTATTGATAAGTCTCGTAAAAATATGTTTAAAATATATTTAAATAAAAGAAATTCTTTAATGCATTCTGTTGTTGGAAGTTATACTAGTTCTGTTGTATTTATGAAACCAGCAGTTGAAGGTACAGGCATAATAGCTGGTGGAGCTATGAGAGCTATTTTTGAAGTTGTAGGAATTAAAAATGTTTTAGCTAAATCTTTTGGATCTAATAATCCTATAAATATGGTAAAAGCAACTATTAATGCTTTATTAAGTATACAATCTCCTTATTTTGTTGCTTTAAAAAGAGGTAAATCTATTAAAAGTATGTTTACTTAATGATAATTATATATTAATATTATATGTTAAAAAAAATAAAAGTTTTTCAAATAAAAAGTTCAATTGGTTGTAATTTAAAACAGAAATCTACTTTAAAAGGATTAGGTTTATTTGGTATTGGTACTTTTAGTATTCATGATGATACTCCATCTATTAGGGGTATGATTAAAAAAATTATACATATGGTTAAAGTAAATGAAATTATCTTTAAATAATTTATATCCTAATAAAAAATCTAAATTTAAATCTAAACGTGTAGGTAGAGGTAGAGGAACAGGTTTAGGTAAAACTTGTGGTAAAGGTCATAAAGGTCAAAAATCTAGATCTGGAGGAAAAATTAGAAGAGGCTTTGAAGGTGGTCAAACCCCATTTTATAGACGTATACCTAAATTTGGTTTTAAAAGAAGAAAAAAAAAATGTGTTCAAGAACTAGGTTTATATAATTTAAACAGATTAAATGATAATAATATTACTATTGATTTATTAAAAAGTAATGGTATTATTTCTTCCAAAATATGTTTTGTTAAAATAATATTAATTGGTAAATTAAATAAATCTGTTAACATATGTGATAAAAATATAAAAGTTTCATTGGGATCTAAAAAGAAAATAGAGTTATTTAATGGAAGAATTTGTTATTAGAATATATGAATATAAATAAAATATTATTTACTGGTATAAATTATAGTTTAAATGAATTAAAAGGAAGGTTATTTTTTTTGTTGTTTTCTATTTTTATTTTTCGTTTTGGTATATTTATACCTATTCCTGGAATAAATTTGTATTTATTGTCTGATATGTTAAATAAAAATCATGGAACTTTTTGGGATATGTTTAATTTATTTTCTGGTGGATCTTTATTTCATGCTTCTGTTTTTACTTTAGGTATTATGCCTTATATATCATCGTCTATAATAATACAATTATTAACGTCTATTCATCCTAGTTTTGTTGAATTAAGGAAGGATGGTTCTAATGGTAGATATAAAATAAATAAATATACTAGGTATTTAACTTTATTTTTATCTATTTTTCAATCTGTGTTTGCTTCTTTTGTTTTCATTAATTTAAATAATTTACATAATATTTATTTTAATAAAAATTTTGTTTTTTATTTTGTAACTTTAACTAGTTTAGTTTCTGGAACAATGTTTTTAATGTGGTTAGGTGAGCAAATAACTGAAAAAGGTTTAGGTAATGGTGTTTCAATGATAATATTTATTGGAATAATATCAAATTTACCTAATTCTTTGTATTTTTTAAGTAAAAATATTATATTGGATTTAAGTTTATTTTTTAGGTTATTTTTTGTTTTAGCAATTATTTTTTTAATTACTTTATTTGTTGTATTTGTTGAGAGAGCTCAAAGAAAAATTTTAGTTCAATATGCATCTAGAAGAAAAAGAAGTAGTGTATATTTTTTTTTACATTTATCTCAGGACACTTTTTTGCCGTTAAAAATAAATATAGCTGGTGTTATACCAGCAATATTTTCTTCTAGTGTTATGATTTTTTCTTCTTCTTTTTTAGTTTGGTTAATGAATTTTACAAAAATAAAGATAATAAGAATTTTTATTGGATTTTTCTTTTATAAACAATTTTTATATTTAGCTATATATTTGTTTTTTATAATGTTTTTTTGTTTTTTTTATACCATGTTAATTTTTAATGTTAAAGATACTGCTGATAATTTACATAAATCTGGTGCTTATATTCCAGGTGTTCGTCCAGGTGATAATACGTCTAAGTATATTAGTAAAATTATTTCACGTTTAATTTTATTTGGTTCATTTTATGTTTGTATAGTATGTTTAGTTCCTGAATTTGTTAATGAAGTTGTTGGCGTTTCTGTTTATTTTAGTGGAACATCATTATTAATTGTTGTTGTAGTTATTGTAGATATTATTTCTCAAGTTCAAACATTAATTATGTCAAATAAATATTTGTCTTTTTTAAAAAAATAGAGTTTTTATATGAAAGTTAGAGCATCTGTAAAAAAAATTTGCAATTATTGTAAAATAGTTAAAAGAAAAAGTGTGGTTCGTGTTATTTGTACAAATGATCCTAAACATAAACAACGTCAAGGTTAGTATAAAAAAGGTTTTAGTTAATGGTTAGAATATCTGGTATTAATATCCCTGATAATAAAAGGGTTTTAGTTGCTTTAACTTATATTTATGGTATAGGTAAATCTAAAGCTAAATTAATATGTAATTTGAGTAATATAAATTTTTATATTAAAATAAGTGAATTAAATGAAAAACAATTAGAGTTGGTAAGAATTAATGTTAATAATTTTATTTTAGAAGGTGATCTTAGAAGGGAAGTAATGTTGAATGTTAAGAGATTAATTGATATTAATTGTTATAGGGGTTTAAGACATAAAAAAGGATTACCAGTAAGAGGTCAAAGAACTAAAACTAATTCTAAAACTTGCAAAAAGTTACGTAAAAATTTTAAGTAATTTTAAATTTATTTTTAAGGTTAATATTTATGTCTAAACGTAAAACTAGGAAAAAAAATAAAAAGATAGTATTGGATGGTATTGCTTATATACATGCTTCATTTAATAATACTATAATTAGTATTACTGATTTAAAAGGTAATGTTTTAGGTTGGAGTACTTCTGGTGGTTCTGGATTTAGAGGTTCTAGAAAGTCAACACCTTTTGCCGCTCAAGTTGCTACTGAAAAATGTTCTGAGTTAGTTAAACAGTATGGAGTAAAAAATTTAGAGGTTGTAGTTAGTGGTCCTGGTCCTGGAAGAGAGTCTAGTATTAGAGCGTTAAATGTTGCTGGTTTTAATATTACTAATATTAGTGATGTTACTCCTATTCCTCATAATGGTTGTCGTCCTCCAAAAAAACGAAGAGTTTAGTGTTATTAAAAATTTAAGTTTGTAATATTTATAAAAATGTCAAAATATTTAGGTCCTAAATTAAAATTGAGTCGTCGTGAAAATTTTGATTTATTTTTAAAATCTGGTTTACGTGATATTAAAAAAAAATGTAAAATTGATCGTTTTCCAGGTCAACATGGTTATAGAAAATTAAGATTATCTGGTTATGGTATTCAATTACGTGAAAAACAAAAATTACGTCGTATGTATGGTGTTTTGGAAAGACAATTTTTAGGTTATTATAAAAAAGCAATTCGTAAGAAAGGAAATACAGGAGATTTATTATTGCAGTTTTTAGAAAGAAGATTAGATAATGTTGTTTATAGAATGGGTTTTGGTTCTACTCGTTATGAAGCACGTCAGTTAGTTAATCATAAATCAATTTTGGTAAATAATAATGTTATTAATATTCCATCTTTTTTGTTATCTCCAAATGATATTGTTAAAGTATGTTTAAAATCAAGAAATCAAATGAGAATTAAATATTCTATAGAATTATCTAAGAATCGTGAAATTCCTTCATGGTTAGATGTTGATATTGATAATATGGAAGGTGTTTTTAAATATATACCTGATAGAAATCTTTTTTTAGTTGATATAAATGAACATCTTATTATAGAATTTTATTCTAAGTAAAATTTAAGGTTTATATGTCTAGTTCATTGTTAGATTTACTTAAACCAAAATTAGTATCTGTAGAACGTGTTACTTCTACTTATTCTAAGGTTATATTAGAACCTTTAGAACGAGGTTTTGGTTATACATTAGGTAATGCTTTGAGACGAATTTTATTATCTTCTATGCCTGGATATGCTGTGTCTGAGGTTGAAATTGATGGTGTTTTACATGAATATAGTGTAAAAGAAGGTGTATTGGAAGATATAGTAGAAATAATTTTGAATTTAAAAAAATTAGCTATAAAATCAAATTGTAATAAAAGTGAATTATTTTTGTTTTTAAAGAAATCAGGTGTTGGTCCTGTATTTGCTTCTGATTTTGTTTGTGATCAGGATATTGAAATAATTAATTTTGATCATATTATATGCAATTTGACTGATATTAATTCTTCTATTGATATGAAAGTTAAAATTCAGTATGGGAGAGGTTATGTATCTGCATATTCTAGGATTAATAGTTTAAAAAAGAAAAATATAAATGTTTTATTAGGTAGGTTGTTAGTGGATTCTTTACATAGTCCTGTTGAAAAAGTTTCATATAGAGTTGAATCTGCAAGGGTTAAACAACGTACTGATTTAGATAAATTAATTATGGAAATAGAAACAAATGGAACTTTGGATCCTGAAGATGCTATACGTAAATCTGCCACTATATTATCTGATCAATTAGAAACTTTTATATATTTAAAGAATATTGATAAACCTAAAATTGTTGAAAATAAACCTGAATTTAACCCTGTTTTATTATGTTCAGTTGATGATTTAGAATTAACTGTAAGATCTGCTAATTGTTTAAAAGCTGAATCTATAAATTATATAGGTGATTTAGTTCAAAGAACAGAGGTTGAGTTACTTAAAACTCCAAATTTAGGAAAAAAATCTTTAACTGAAATAAAAGATATTTTAGCAACTAAAGGTTTAACTTTGGGTATGAAATTAGAAAATTGGCCACCCGTTTTTACTGAATAATTTTTTAGGAAAATATATGCGTCATAGAAAATATGGTCGTAAATTAAATAGAAATAGTAGTCATAGAAAGTCTATGTTTAGAAACATGTTAATATCAGTAATAAAATATGAGATAATTAAAACTACTTTATTTAAAGCAAAAGAATTAAGTAAATTGTTAGAATTTTTTATAAATGTATCTAAAATAGATAATTTATCTAATAGACGTTTATTGTATTCAAATATTGGTAATAAAAAAATAGTAAATAAATTATTTGTAAAATTTGGACCTAGATTTGTTGATCGTTGTGGTGGTTATACTAGAATAGTTAAATGTGGTTTTAGAAATGGTGATAATTCATTATTATCATATATTGAAATATTAGGTAGAAATGTGTAGTTAATTATATATATGTATTATATTAATTTTCAAAAAAAAATATTTTTTTATGAATGATTATGAAAAACATTTGTATTGGATGAGACATTCTTTATGTTTAGCAGACATATCTTATAATAATTTTGAGATACCTGTAGGATCTGTTGTTGTTTATAATAATATGTTAATATCTGAAGGTTGGAATAAATCAATTATGGATAATGATGTTACTTCTCATGCTGAAATAGTAGCTATTAGGAAAGCTAATTTTTTAGTTAATAATTATCGTTTGTTTAATTTTGATATTTATGTTACTTTGGAACCATGTTTGATGTGTTTAGGAGCTATTATAAATAGTAGAATTAGTAATCTTTATTTTGGTGCTAGTAGTGATAGTTTTTCAGTTTTTTCTTTTATTAAAAAAGAATATATAAAAGTTAAATTGAAGGTTTATTCTGGATTTTTGAGAGATGAATGTTCTAATAAAATAAAAAATTTTTTTTTAAATTATTGTAGAGATTAATTTTTTATTTATTTTAGTGTGTAAATTTTTTATGAGACCTATATTTGTAGATATTAATATATGTAATTTAAAAAGAAATAATAAATTAATTAGAAATTTGTGTATTAATAAAAAAATATGGTTGGTTTTGAAGGCTAATGCTTATGGTCATGGTTTAAAGAATATATATTTTGGTTTAAATAATAATGATATTGATGGTTTAGCTGTTTTAAGTATTGATGAAGCTATTTTGTTACGTAATTTAGGGTTTAATAAATTAATATTATTATTAGAAGGATTTTTTGATTTGGAAGAATTAAAGTTGTGTTTAAAATTTAATTTTATTATTGTTATTCATAGTAAGTGGCAAATATATTTATTAAAAAAAGTAATAATTTATAACAAAATAGATGTTTTTTTAAAAATAAATTTTAATTTGAATAGATTAGGTTTTAGTTTGGATAAAATAAGTGAAATATTTTTTATTTTAAAAAATATTAATAATATTAGATATATATCTTTAATGTTACATTTTTCTAAATCTGATAATTATGTTGAATTTAATAAATATATAGATAAATATATTAAATTATTGTTGAATTTAAATTTAAAATTTAAATATACATCTATTTTTAGTTCTTCAGGTATTATTTGGCATTTAAATAAAATAAAAAGTGATTGGGTAAGAGCAGGAATAATTTTATATGGTTCTTCACCAACAAATAATTATTTGGATATAGTAAATTATGGTTTCAAACCAGTTATGACGTTTAGAAGTGAAATTATTTGTATACAGAAAGTTAAATTTGGTCATAATATAGGATATGGAGTTAATTATATATCTGATAGAGATAGATTTATAGGTATTGTTGCTTGTGGTTATGCTGATGGTTATCCTAGACAATTATCTAATAGATCTTTTGTATTAATAGATAATTATTTTAAGTGTAAAGTTATTGGTTCTATTTTTATGGATATGATGATTGTTGATTTATTAAATAATAGAAATATTTTTATAGGTTCTAAAGTTGAATTATGGGGAGAATATGTTTGCATTGATCATATAGCTAAATTAGCTAATACTATTAATTATCATTTAATGTGTTCCATTAATTTCAATAGGGTTAAATTTAATTTAATAGATAGTTAATTAATTATAAATATATTTTTCTATTTTTTTTATAAAGATGATTACTTTTCAAAATTTAATTTTTATTTTACAAAAATATTGGTCTGGTGTTGGATGTAATATTATTCAATCTTTTGATTTAGAAATTGGTGCAGCTACTTTTCATCCAATAACTTTTTTTAGTTTTTTTTCAGAAGAAACAAAATTTTTTTCTTATGTTCAAGTATGTAGAAGACCTTCTGATAATAAATTTATTAATTCTGGTAATAGACTTCAACAATATTATCAATTTCAGGTTATAATTAAACCTTCAGTACATAATTTGCAAGATTTGTATTTGAATTCTTTGAAATGTGTAGGTATAAATTTTGATTTATGTGAATTACGTTTTGTAGAAGACAATTGGGAAAATCCTACTTTAGGTGCATATGGTGTTGGTTGGGAAGTTTGGTTAGATGGAATGGAGATAAGTCAATTTACATATTTGAAACAGATGGCAGGTATAAATTGTAAATGTATTTTTGCAGAAATTACTTACGGGTTAGAAAGATTATCTCTTTATTTGCAAAAAAAAGATAATATATATGATATTATATGGAATAAAAACCATTTAGGTGATTTGAAATATGGTGATCTTTTTTTTAAAAATGAGTTAGATAAATCATATTTTAATTTATATGGATCTGATGTTAATTTTTTATTTTCTAGTTTTAATTTTTATGAAATGCAATCTAGAAGGTTATTAAATTTAGATAATGTTTGTTTATATCAATCTTATGAATTTGTTATAAAAATGGTTCATGTTTTTAATTTGTTAGATTCTAGAAATTGTTTATCTGATATAAAGAGACAAAATTTGATTTTACGTACTAGAAGTTTGTTTAATAATATAGCTAATATATATATAAGTAGTATATAAACAAATGTATAAAAATAATTTTTTATTAATAGAAATTTTTTTTGAAGAGTTACCATCTATATATGTGATTAAATTAAATAATAATTTTATTAAAAATAAGATTGGTAATTTTATTGATGATTTTTTTTTTTATTCTCATATAGAATTTTATGTTACTTTAAGAAGAATATCTTTTGTAATTAATAATGTTAGATGTGTAAATAATTTAAATAGACATAAATTTAAAAGTAAAATAATAAATTTAATAAAAAATTATTTATTTGTTTTTTTAAATAAATTATTTAAAGATTTTGTTTTAGTTAAATTTGATAAGAAGGATTTTAAATTTTTTTGTCCTATACGTAATGTTGTTATATTATTAAATAGTAGTGTAGTTGATGTAAAAATATTTAATTTTTTTCCTGTAGAAATATCGTATGGAAATAAATTTGTTGGATGTTCACATATTATAATAAGTCATGTTAATAATTATGTTTCTTATTTATATAATTATGGGAAAGTTATTTTAGATTTTGATGAACGTAAAAATAAAATTGTTCAGTTTTTAAGGTTGTTGTTTTTAAAAAAGAAATATAATTTTAAGTATGATGATTATTTTTTAAATGTTGTTTCTTCAATGATTGAATATCCAGTTTTTGTTATATCTAAATTTTCAGATAAATTTTTATTTCTTCCTATTGAGATTTTGTTATATATAATTAAGGATTTATATAGATGTTTTCCTATATTTAATAGCAAAAATAGTTTAACTAATAATTTTTTAATTGTAACTGAGATAAATGAACATGATGATAATTTGTTAAATATACAAATTAATTATAGAAAAAATATTGAATATAAGTTATCTAATGTATTGGAATTATATTATATTGATGTAAAAAATAATTTGATAAATTATTTACCTAAATTAAAAGAGATTATTTTTTTTGATTATTTAGGAAATTTATATGATAAAACTAAAAGAATAAGACTTTTATCTATTAAAATATTTATTATTCTTAAAATGAAGTTTGATAAATGGGTATTATTTCGTTCTATTAGTTTAATTAAATGTGATTTATCTACTTCTTTATGTAAAGAATATATGAATTTTAAAGGTGTTATTGGAATGTATTATTCTTTTTTAAGCAAAGAATCTTTTTATATATCATTGATTATTAAAGAACATTATTATCCAAGGTATTTTTATGATAAATTACCTTCTAATTTTTATAGTAAAATAATTTCTTTAAGTGATAAAATAGATACTGTTGTTGGAATATTATTATATGATTTATATTTTAGTGATAGTGTTTTTTATCATAAAGTTAAATGTAGTAATGATCCTTATGGTGTAAAAAAATTAGTTTCTGTTATATTAAGATTGATTTTAGTTAGTAAATTATGTATTAATTTATTTGTTTTAGTTAAATTTTCTGTGTTGTTGTTTAATTTTATGTTTAAAATTACTAATTTTAAATATGATTGTGTTAATTATATAATGTGTTTTTTTTATAAACGTTTGTTTAATTATTTTGTTAATTTAGGTTATGAAAAAAAAATAGTAAATTCTTTCATTAATTTAAAGATTAATAATATTTTTGATATTGAAAATAGGATTAATATTATTAGTCAATTAAAAGATTATGATATTTTTTTAAGTTTAATTAGTACTGTTAAAAGAATTAGAAATATAATTTATAAAAGTAGATTTATTATTAATAAAGAAAAATTTAATGTTTTATATTTTATTAATAGAGAAGAATTTTTATTATATGATTATTTGTTATTTTTTGATGAACAAATAAAAATTTTTAATTTAGATTTTAATTTTTATAATATAGTTGATGTTATGTTTTTATCATTTATTAAAATTAAAAATTTTTTTAATAATGTAAAAATAAATTCAGATAATTATTTTTTGACTAATAATAGATTATTTTTGTTAAATGAATTGTATAAAAAATTTTTAAGTATTATTGATTTTTCTGTATTTTATTAATAGGTATAGATTTATATATTTCTCCTCCTCCTAAACATATATTTTTTATATAAAATACAGCTGATTGTCCTGGTGTAACTGCAAAAATTGGAATTTTAAAAATAATTTTAAATATATTTTTTTTTGCAAATAATGTACATGATAATTCTTTTTGTTGATATCTGGTTTTTATTTTACATTTAAAAGGTATATCTATTTTTTTTTTGTATATAAAATGTATTTTTTTTAAAAAAAGCCCCTTAGAAAATAATAATTTATTGTTTTTACCTTTAGCAACTATTAAGGTATTTTTTTTTAAGTTTTTTTTTATTACATAATATGGTATTTTATAACCTCCACCTAAATTTAAATTTTTTCTTTGTCCTATTGTATAGAAAAATAAACCTGGATGTTTACCTAATATTTTATTATTAGTATTTAATATTAATCCTGGTTTATTTTTTATATATTTTCCAATAAAATGAAAAAAATTTTTTTTTCCTATAAAACATATTCCTGTAGAATCTTTTTTTTTAGAGTTAATTAGGTTTATGTTTGATGCTATTTTTCTTATTGTTTTTTTTTTGAATTTTCCTATAGGAAAAATACATTTTTTTAGTTGTTTTTGGTTTATTAAATGTAAAAAGTAGCTTTGATCTTTTTTTTTGTCTTTTCCTTTTAATAAAATATAATTATTTTTTTTAATTCTTTGTTTGTTAACGTAATGTCCTGTTGATAAAAAATCTCCTTTTAATATTTTTATTGCAAATTTAAAAAAAATATCGAATTTTATTTTTTTATTACATAGAATATCTGGATTTGGTGTTTTTGATTTTTTTAATTTATTTAAGAAAGTTAAAAATACATTATACCAGTATTCATTTGAAAAATTTATTTTTATTAATTTTATTTTTAGGTGTTTGCATATTTTTACGCAATCTTTGTAATCTTTTTTTGAATTACAAAATGTTTTTTTATCATCATTTTCCCAGCTTTTTATAAAAACACATTTTATATTATATCCTAATATTTTTAATATCCATGCTGATACTGCTGAGTCTACTCCTCCTGATAATCCTAAAATTACTTTGTATGTTTTTATAATTTTTTTCATTTTATATATTTGTTTTATAGTAAGAAGATCTAATTAATGATCCTGAATATACGAATTTAAAACCTATTTTTTTTGCTTTTTTTTCTAAGTATTTAAATTCTTTTTTAGTTAAGTATTTTTTTGGTTTAAAATGGTTTTTTGTTGGTGGTAAGTATTGACCCATTGTTATTATGTTAACTTTTATTTTTTTTAATTTTTTAAATAGTTTTATAATTTCTTTTTTTTTTTCTCCTAAACCTAACATTATTCCTGATTTAGTAATTATTTTTGGGTTTTTTTGTTTAATTTTTTTTAATAAATTTATTGAAGATTTAAAATTAGATTTTGGTTTTATTATATGATGTAATCTTTTTATTGTTTCTAAATTGTGATTAAATATAAATGGAGGATTTTTAGAAAATATTTTTATAGCTAGTTTTGTGTTTTTTTTGAAATCAGGAACTAGTATTTCTATTTTTGTTTTTGGTGATTTTTTTTTAATTTCTTTTATACATTTATTATAATAATAAATACCGTTATCTTTTAAATCATCTCTTGTTACTGATGTTATAATTATATATTTTAATTTCATATATATTATTGTTTTTATTATTTTTTTTAATTCTTTTGTATTTTTTTTTTTTTTTAGGTTTTCCTTTTTTTATGTTACAAAATGGACATTTTCTAGTGCAAATTGTTCCTAAAATCATAAAAGCTGCTTTTTTTTTATTAAAGCATTTATATATGTTTGGACAAGATAATTTTTTACATATAGTTTTTAAATTTTTTTTATGTAAATATTTTGAAAAAAAAATATTTTTATATAAATTTTTAGGTAATTTTATTTGTATTTTTTTATTTGATATTTTTTTCATATTTTTATAGTTAATTATTGTAAAAAAAAATAAAATTTTTAATAATTAAATTATTTAAATAAATATATTTTTTTATTTTTTGAAAAGTTTTAAATTTATTTAAATTTGTTATTTTTATTTTTTTATTTCCGCATGGATTTATATAATTAAAATATTTTAAATTAGTTGAAATATTTATTGAAAATCCATGCATAGAATATCCATTTTTTATTTTTATTCCTATAAAACAAACTTTGTGTTTTTTAATATAAATTCCAGGTGATTTTTTTTTTGTGTATGCATTTATATTATAAGTTTTTAATGTTTTTATAATAGTATTATGAATAATGTTTATTAGTTGTTTTATATAAATATTTTTTTTTTTAATATTTAATAGTATATAAAATATTTTTTGTCCAGGTCCATGATATGTAATTTTTCCTCCTCTATCACTTTTATATACAGGTATGTTTTTTATATATTTTTTTTTTATTTGTTTTTGTGTTTTTCCAAGAACATATGTAGAATAATGTTCTAGTATCCATATTTCATCTTTAGTTGTTTTTTTTGCTTTATTTATAAATATTTCCATTTTTTTATTTGTTTCTTTCCATTTTTTTAATCCTAATTTTTTTATAATCATATTTAATTTTTTATTAATAATAAAAATTTTTATATTTTTGATTTTATAAATTTTATTAATGATTTTATTAAATTAATTTTTTTAATTTCTATCAAAGATACTAATGGATAATTTTTTATTATTTTTTTATTTTTTGTTAATAAATATAATTTACCTATAGTTTGGTATTTTTTTATAGGTGCTAATATTTTTTTAACTTGATATTTATAGTTTATTTTAATAAATTTATATTTTTTTTTTTTTGGTAAAGTTATATATATATTTTGAATTGTTCCTAAAGGTATTTTATTTTTATTTCCAAACCATATTTTTTCATATTTTATTATATGTTTTTTTTTAATAATTTTTTTTGTAAAAAAATTATTAAAACCCCAATGTAATATAATTTTATTGTCTTGTTCTCTATTAAAAGATGATTCAGCTCCTAATGTTACTAATATTAATCTTGTTTTTTTTTTTGTTGATGATGTTATAAAATTAAAACCTGCTATATCTGTATGACCTGTTTTAATGCCATCTATTTTTAAATTTTTTTTCCATAATAATTTGTTTCTATTTTTTTGTTTTATTTTATTAAAAGTAAATTCTTTTTGTTTATATATTTTATATTCTATTGGCAAATTTTTTATTAACAATCTACTTAAAATGGACATATCTTTTGCTGTTGTATATTGATTTTCTATATCTAAACCATGTACTGATTTAAAATTTGTATTTTTTAATTTCATTTTTTTTGCATATTTATTCATTAGTATAATAAAATTATTTTCATTTTCAGTTATATATTTAGCAATTATAATACAGGCATCATTTCCTGATTGAATTATTATTCCTTTATTTAGGTCTTTTATTTTTATTTTATTTCCTATATTTAAGAATGTTAATGATGAATTTTTAAATTTATAATCATTTTTATCGTATATAATTTCTTTTATTGTTATTATATTGTTTATATTTATTAAATTTGATTTAATTAATTTTCCTAAAATGTAACTTGTCATTATTTTAGTTAAACTTGCTGGAGCTAATTTTATGTTTGGATTTTTTTGTGTTAAGATTTTTCCTGAATTGTATTCAATTAAAATATATGCTTTAGAGTTTATGTTTTTGAATTCTGTTTTAGAATGTATATTTAGATTTATAAATATTTGTAAAATAATTATATATTTTTTAATTATATTTAATTTCATTTTTTAAATTTTTGGATATTTTTTTGTATTTTTTTATTTTTTATAGACATTATAATTCCAAATATAAGCATATTACTTATTAAAGATGATCCGCCGTAACTAATAAAAGGTAATGTTATTCCTACTACTGGTAGTAAACCATTAACCATTGAAATATTAATAAATATATGTAAGAAAAAATTTATTATTAAACTTAAACCTAGTTCTTTTTCAAATCTATTTTTTGTGTTTTTAATAATATTTAAACTTCTGTATATTAATAAAATATATGTTAATAATAAAATATATATTCCTATTAAACCTGTTTCTTCTGCAATTACTGCAAATATGAAATCTGTTTTTTTTTCAGGAATAAAATTTAATTTTGATTGAGTATTTTTATAATTAAATTTTCCATATAATCCTCCTGATCCTATAGCTGTTTTAGATTGTATTAAGTGGTATTTTTTATTTATTAGTTGTTTTTTTTTATTAAATAATATAAGTATTCTTTCTTTTTGATAATCATGTAAAATAAATTTCCATATTGGTGGAATTAATGTACATGTTATTATTATTAATAGTATAATAGTATTTTTTTTTAATTTTTTAATAATTAATATAGTTATACCAGATATTAATATTAAAATAGATGTTCCTAAGTCTGGTTGTATTAATACTAATATGCTAGGTATAAGTATACTAATTATGGATATTAATATTAATATATTATATTTAAAGTAATTTTGATTTGTTATTTTTGATATAGTTATTGGCAGTATTATTTTTATTATTTCTGATGGTTGGAATTGAATTAAACCTATGTTTATCCACCTTTGAGCTCCTTTATTTATGTGTCCGAATATATTTACTAAAATTAATGTTAGATTACATATAATATATAATATATATATATATTTTTCGTAAAAATATGTATTTATTTGTGATGTTATTAAGAGTATAAATATACTTATTAATATGTGTATTAATCTATGATATATTAGGTTAGTATTTTTTTCACTAGTATTCCATAATATTAATAAACTATATGTAGATAATATTAGTAAATATGTTATTAATATTAAATCTGTTTTAGAAATAAAAATAATAATTTTTTTTAACATAACGATTTTTATTGATTAAAATATTTTTTTTAATATAATAAAATCTGTTATTTTTCTCATAATATCTCCTATTTTAATGTTGCCTCCTCCGTGTTCTAAAATAATGGTTATAGCTATTTTTGGTTTTTCATATGGCAAAAAAGCGTTCATTAATGTATGATCAGTTAAATTTTTTTGTAAATTTATGTTTTCTTTGTTTTTGTTTTGTAATGAAAATAGTTGAGCTGTTCCTGATTTTACCGCTATTTTATAATTTAAATTTTTAAAATTTTTATATGCTGTTCCATTTTTTTTAAAAGCAACTCCGTACATTCCAAATTTTATTATATTTAAGTATTTTTTTTTGATGTTTTTTAAAGAAATATTTTTATTTTTAATAAAAATAAAATTTTCTTTTTTTATTTTTTTAAGTATTTGAGGATTGTTACTTATTCCGTTTTTTATAAATGTTATGAAAGATTTATTCATTTGAATAGGAGTTATAGCCCAATATCCTTGTCCAATTCCTATTGATATTGTATCTCCTATATACCATGGATTTTTGAATTTATTAATTTTCCATTTTTTTGTTGGTAGTAATCCTTGATTTTCTTTAGGTAGGTCTATTCCTGTATTTAAACCATATCCAAATTTTTTCATCCATTTTATTATATTGTTTATACCTTCTTTATATGAAATTATATAATAATATATGTCTGATGATTCTTCTATAGATTTTATTATATTTAAAAATCCATGGCCTTGTTTTTTCCAATCGTAGAATTTTTTTTTTGTATTTGGTATTATCCACCATCCTTTATCATAAATAGTAAATTGTTTTTTTATAATTTTTTCTTGTAAAGCTGATATTGCTATATATGGTTTTATTGTTGAAGCTGGTGGATATATTCCTTGAATAATTTTATTAAAAAAAATATTATAATTTGATATATTATTTAAGTAATTAAAAGATAATCCTTTAATAAAATTATTATTATTGAAACTTGGTGTTGATACTAATGATAATATTTCCCCATTATCAATATTTGATATTATTATTGTTGATGATATTTTTTCTATTAATTTAAAAATAAATTCTTGTAATTTTATATCTATTGTTAAATTTATATTTGAACCTGGTATTGATTTTTTTATTTTTTTAATGTTTATTATTTTTAATTTATTATCTATAAATATTTTTTTAAAACCATATTTTCCATTAATTATATTATTGTAGTAGGTTTCTATACCTGATATTCCAATATTGTTTATATTTTTTGTTATAAGTAATTTGTTTATTTTTATTTTTTTTGTGTTGTTTATAATATAACCAATTATTGGTGATATTATTTTTCCGTAAGGATAATATCTGTATTTATTTTCTTTTAGGTAAAAATTAGGAAAAAAAATTTTATTTAAAATAAAATTATTTATTTCTTTTAAATTTAAATTTTTTTTTAATATAATAATTTTATTTTTTTTGAATTTATTTACATTATTTAAAAATGTATTTATTATTTTATTGTTTAAAATAAAATATTTTTCCAATTTTTTTATTAAAAAATCAGTGTTTTTTATTTTAGAATTTAAAAATTCTAAATTATATGAATTATAATTTAGTGCTAATGGTATGTTATTTTTGTCAAAAATTAATCCTCTTGATGGTATTATTGGTATAATTTTGGTATAATTTTTTTCTGATAGTTTATATTGTTTTTTATAATTATTGATTTGTAAATTATATGTATTTATTATTATAAAATTTAATAAAATTATTATTATTGAAATGAAATATAGGAGATTTTTTTTTTTTTGTTTTTATTCTTTTTATTTTGTTTGGTTTCATGTTATTATTTAGTTTTGTGTGATGTTTTATTATCTTTAATGTTTATTATTTTAAATTTAATAAAATTATTATTATTAATAATATTATATATATTTTTTTTATAAAATAAATAAAATATTATTTTAGTAAATAATTTTTATGTATATATTTTATGTTAAATGTTAATCCTTTAAATACTAATAGTTGGAAAATGTTAAAAGAACATTTTTCATGTATGAAAAATGTTAAAATTACAGATTTATTTTTAAATAATAAATTTAGATTTAGAGATTTATCTTTTAATTTTAAAGATAAAATATTAATTGATTGTTCTAAAAATATTATTACTTTAAATACAATAAAGTTATTTGTTAATTTATTAAAGGAAATTAATTTTTCTAATTATTTAAAATCTATGTTGTTAGGTAGTAAAATAAATGTTACTGAAAATAGATCTGTATTACATGTAGCTTTACGTGATAGAAGGGATATTTTTTTTAATAAAAATAACAATTTTTTATCTATAAAAAATGATGTTAATAAAAATTTAAAAAAAATGAAGTTATTTACTAAATTAATTTTGGAAGGTAAATTTACTGGTTTTACAGGAAAAAAAATAAAAAATATTGTTAATATAGGTATAGGAGGTTCTGATTTAGGTTCTAAAATGGTTATTAATTCTTTAAATAGATATAAAAATAATTTGAATATTTATTTTGTATCTAATATAGATATTTATTGTTTAAGAAATATTTTAAAAAAAATTAATATAGAATGTACTTTATTTATAATTTGTTCAAAAACATTTACTACTTTAGAGACTATATCAAATGCTGAAATAATTAAGAAAATTGTTATTGATTTTTATGGAGGTAAAAGTATTTCTATTGAAAAACATTTTATAGCTGTTACAAATAATGTAAAAAAAGCGGAAGAGTTTGGGATAAGTTTAGAAAATATTTTTATGATATTTGATTGGACTGGTGGTCGTTTTTCTTTATGTTCTTCTGTGGGATTAACTATTTGTTTATCTATAGGATTTGATAATTTTTTAAAAATGTTAGATGGATTTCATGATATGGACTTACATTTTTTTAATTGTGAGTATCATAAAAATATCCCAATTATTTTAGCAATGATAAGTATTTGGTATATTAATTTTTTTAGGTTTGATGTTGAATCAGTTTTGGTTTATAAACAAAATTTGTTGTATTTTCCTTTGTATTTGCAACAATTAATAATGGAATCTAATGGTAAATGTGTAGATAGAAATGGTAATTTTATTACTGATTATTGTACGTCTTCAGTTATTTTTGGTGGTGTTGGAACAGATGTACAACATTCTTTTTTTCAATATTTGCATCAAGGAACAAAATGTATACCATGCGATTTTATTGCTGAAATATATTCTGATGAAAATATAAATAATTCTCATTTAAAATTAATGTCTAATTTTTTTGCACAAACACATACATTGGCTTTTGGTGATAAAAGGTTACATAATTCTAATTATGTTGATAAAAATAATTTTGTAAATAAGTTTAATGTATTTAAGGGTAATAAACCAAGTAATTCTATTTTAATAAATAAAATAACCCCATATACATTAGGATCTATTATTTCTTTGTATGAACATAAGGTATTTACTCAAGGCATTATTTTAAATATTTTTAGTTTTGATCAATGGGGTGTTGAGTTAGGGAAAAAAATATCCTCTTTTATTTTTACAAATTTATTATATAAAACAAATTCGAATTTAGATAAATCAACCGATTCTTTAGTTTCTTATTTTAATGATAATTACAATAATTAATATTTGTTTAAAGTAGTAAATATAAATCTATGGCAAATAAAAAATCTTCAAAGAAAAGAATTTTAACAAATAAGATTAAAAATAGACGAAATGTTAGTAAAAAATCTAAGTTTAAAACTTATGTAAAATTAGTTAAGTACTATATATCTATAAATAATAAAGATAAATCTATATTTTTTTATAAAAAGTTACAATCTATTTTGGATAATTTAGTTTTAAAAAGAGTAATTCATAAAAATAAGTCTTCTAGATGTAAATCTAAGTTAATTAATTTTATAAATAAAATGATTTAAAATTTAATTAGAGATTTTTGTTTGTATATTTTTTTATTACTCCATTTTATTAAACTTAAATGCCCGCCCCAGCAGCATCCTTTATCTATGCAAATTTTTCTTTTTGGTAATATTTCATCTTTTATTGATGCCCAATGACCAAATATTATATTGTAGTTTTTTGGTATATTATTTTTTATTTTGTACCATGGTATAAGTTTTTTTGAAGATTGTTTAGGTGGGTTTTTAAAAAAATAATTTAACATTAAATTTTTATTATTATTGTAATAATATCTCATTCTTGTTAGTGAATTTAAAGTAAAAGATAATTTATTAATTAAATTCATTTTTTTTGACCATTTATTAATGTTATTATTTTCATAAATTTTATTGAAAATAAGTGGGTAATTTTCAATATTTTTAATTAATTTTTGAGTTTTTTTAGTTTCTTTTAGTATAGTTTTTATATTCCATTCTATTGGAATTCCTGCATGTACCATTATTATTTTTTTTTTATTACAGATTCTAATTAATTTTTGTTTTTTTATCCAATTAACTATTTTTTTTGCTTTTTTAGTTTTTAAGAATTTTAAAAATTTTTCATTAAATAAATTATTTGGTATATTTTTATTTTTTAAATAATTGTATTTTAAAAATGCTATATCATTATTTCCTAGTACTATTTTTAAACTTTTTTTTATTGAATATAAAAATTTTAAAGTTTTTATTGATTTAGGTCCTCTGAAAATTAAATCTCCTGTAATCCATAATTTATCTTTTAAATGGTTAAATTTAATTTTTTTTAAAAGTATTTTTAATTCGTCATAACATCCATGTATATCTCCAATTATATATGTACTCATTATATTATTTATTTTCTTTATTATATAGATTTGTTATTAGGCAATATTGTTTTATTGATAAATTTTCTGCTCTTAAATTTATATTTATTCCATTTTTTTTAAGAATGTTTATGTTTATTATTTTTTTTAAACTATTTTTTATTTTTTTTCTTCTTTTTATAAATGAATTGTTTAAAATATGTTTAAGTTGTTTTATTTTTAATTTATCAAGTTTATATTTATTTTTTTTTGTTGTTAAAGATAAAAATACAGAATTTACTTTTGGTTTTGGATAAAAATTATTTTTATTTACTTTCATAAGTATTTTAACTTTAAAAAATAAATTAACTAAAATGGTTATTTTTGAATATTTTTTTTCTCCTTTTTTTGAAATTAAAGAATAAGCTAGTTCTTTTTGAAGCATTATATGTATATCATATATTATATCTATATATTTTATAAATTTAAAAATTATTTTTTTTGATATATTATATGGAATATTTCCAAATATACGTATTTTTTTGTTTGTAAAATTAAATATTTTATGTAAATTTAAATATAAAAAATTTTTATTGATTATATTAATATTTAGTTTTATATTTTTTTTTAATATTTTTATTAAATCATAATCTATTTCAACTACTGTTAAATTTTTTGAATATTTTATTATTTCTTTAGTAAGTTCTCCTTTACCTCCACCTATTTCTAATAGAATTTGTTGTTTTTTTGGTTTTATAAATTTTATAATTTTATATAAATAATTTTTATTAATAATAAAATTTTGTCCTAGTTCTTTTTTTAAAATAAGCATTTTATTAGTAATTTTGTAGTTAATTTTTATTTGATATTATTTTTAATAAATATTTATATAAAATTTGTTATTTATATATATAAATAAATTTGTGTTATTTTTTTTATATTTTGTTATTATAGAAATAAAAATATTTAATAAATATATTTATATTTTATCATAGTAGTTTAATATGTATATATTATTTATTTTTTTATATATTTGTTTGTTTATATTTTAAATGTTAATTAATTGTTTTGTAGGTTTTTATGATAAGATTTTTAGAGAATATAATTTTAAATTATACATTTTTAGTATATTTTTTTATTTTTTTAGTTACTTTTTTAGAATCTTTGGTTTTTGTTGGTTTATTTTTACCTAGTAATATAATAATGTTTTTTATTGGTTTATTGATAGGAAAAAAATATTTAAATATATATTTATCATGTTTTTTTAGTTATTTTGGTTGTATTTTAGGTGATATAATATCATATTATGTAGGTATTTATTCTAAGAACAATTCAGTTTTTTTTGATGGCTTTTTGTTAAAATATAATAATATTTTTAATAAAATATTTTTTTTATTTAAAAATAATATATTTTTTACTTTTTTGTTTGGTCGTTTTTTTGGTTTTATAAGACCATTTCTTTTGTTTTTATCTGGAATGTTATTAATATCTATTAATAAAATATTAGTTCCTGAAATAATTAGTGTTTTTTTATGGCCTTTGTTTTGTTTTATTCCTGGAATTTTAACTGGAATTGCTGCTAACATACCTAATAGTAAAATATTTAGTTTTTATTTATTATGTTTTTCTTTATTAGTTATATTTACTATTTATTTATTATATTATTGGTATATGTATAATGATGTTTTAAATGAAAAACAAATATTAGGTTTAAGTATTAATGTAAATAAAATGAAATATTTATTATTTATTTTGTTTGTTTTTATTTTGTTTTTCTTTACTAAAATAATTAGTAATTCTTCTTTTTTTATATTTAAAAAAATGTTTTATTCTATTTTTATATAATTTTTTAATAAAATGTATTGTTTGTTTATATATTTAAGCAAATATTCTTTTTTCTCCATCTCCTAATGTATTTTTTATACATCTATTACAAATATTATTATTTTTATTAAAATTATTTTTTTTTGTAATATGCCAACATCTTTTACATTTAGTTCCTTTCATTTTTAAAATATATATTTTATATAAATAATTTTTTTTATTTTTTTTAAGTTTTAATTCAGAAACTAAAAAAAAGAATTTTAATTCTTTTTTTATATATTTAATTTTGTTAAATAATGTTTTATTTGTTTTTAATATTATTTTTGATTCCAATGATGAATTTAATAATTTTTTTGTTCTTTGTTCTTCTATTTTTGTATTTATGTTTTTTTTAATTAAAAAAAGTGTTTTCCATGTTTGTATATTTATTTTTTCATATTGTTTTATGTAAAAAAGTTTGTTAAATAATGTTTCTGTATATATATATTTATTTTTTTTTCTAGGTATATATTTCCATATTTCTTCTGTTGTAAATGATAATATTGGAGCTATCCATTTTGTTATTGTTTCTGTTAACATCCATATTGTTGTTTGTGCACTGTAGTATGGTAAAGAATATTTTTTTATAGTGTATTTTCTGTCTTTTATTATATCTAAATATGTATTACTTAATTTATTTATACAAAAATTCATAATTGTTTTTGTTACTTTATGAATTTCAAAATTGTTATATAAGTAAATAATTTTTTTTTGATATTTTTTTGCTTCATGAATTATCCATTTATCTATTAAAATCATTTTATCTTGTGTAATTGAATTATATTTTGGATTAAATTCATCTAAATTTGATATTAAAAATTTTATTGTATTTCTTATTTTTCTGTAAGATTCTATTGTTCTTGATATTATTTCATTTGATATATGTATATTTTTTGCATAATTTGATGATGCAACCCATAATCTTATTATATCTACTCCAAATTTGTTTATAATTGTATTTGGATTTATAAAGTTTTTTAGAGATTTTGACATTTTTTTTCCATGATTGTCTACTACAAATCCATGAGATAAAACTTGTTTATATGGAGCACAATTATTAATTGCAGTATGAATTATTAGAGAAGACATAAACCATCCTCTATATTGGTCAGATCCTTCTAGATATAGATCTATATATTTGTTTTGTTTTGTAAATTCTTTATTCATAACTGAAAAACATGTTGATCCTGAATCAAACCATATATCTAATACATCTAATACTTTTTCGTACTTTTTGTGTTTATTTTTTAAAAATTTAGATAATTTTAAATTTGTCCAATAATTTGGTCCTATTTTTTCTATTTTATTAGCAATTTTTTCCATTAAATAGTTCATTTCTGGATGTAATTTTTTTGTTTTTTTGTTTATTATTAAAGTTATTGGGGTTCCCCAAATACGTTGTCTTGATATACACCAATTCGGTCTTTCTATAATCATTTTTTTCATTTTTTTATATCCTTTTTTTGGGAACCATTCTACTTTTTTTATAGATTTTAACATTTTATTTCTTAATTTATTTTTATCTATGTTAATAAACCATTGTGGAGTAGATCTTAATATTATTGGTTTTTTATGTCTCCAACAGAAGGGATAATTGTGTTTTATTTTTTCTTTTAAAATTATTTTTCTATTTTTTATTAAAAAATTTAATATATATTTTTCGGCTTTTTTTAATTTTTTATTTTTTATATTTTTAATAAATTTATAATATATGTATTTTCCTTTTTTGTTTATGACATTTTTTCCAATTAAATTATATTTTTTTGCTATTTTATAATCTTCTTCTCCGTGTTGTGGAGCTATATGAACTATTCCAGTTCCTGAATTTTCTTTTATATATTTATTTTTTAATATAGGTGTTTTTATTTTAGATATTGGATGATATGTAAATAAGTTTGTTAGGTTTTTTCCTAATATTGATTTTATTTTTTTATATTTTATTTTAATTTTATTAAATATATTTTTGTATTTTTTTTTAGATAATATATATATTTTTTTTTTAGTTTCTATTATAGAATATTTTATTTTTGGGTTTACTGTTAAAGCACAATTTCCTGGTATACTCCAGGTTGTTGTTGTCCATATTATTAATTCTATATTTTTTTTTAAATTTTTTATGTTTATTTTTTTTAAAAAAAATCGTTTATTATGTAACTTAAATGTAATATATGATGATAAAGATATTTTTTTTTTATATATAATTTCAGCTTCTGCTAATGATGATTTACATTTTATGCACCAATTTATTGGTTTTGTTTTTCTTTCTAGATAATTTAATTCTATAAATTTTTTTAGTGTTCTAATAGTATTAGCTATGTTTTTAAAATCCATAGTTTTGTAATGTTTTTCTAAGTTTATTAGAAGCCCTAGTCTTTTAAAATTTTTTTTTTGTTTTTTTATTTGTTTTTGTGCATAATTAAAGCAATTTTTTTTAAATTTATATATATATATATTTTTTTTATCATATTTTATTGTTTTAATTTTTTTTTGTATTTCTATTTCAATAGGTAATCCATGACAATCCCAACCTGGTTTACATATTGTTTTTTTGTTCATAATATTTTTATATTTTAAAATAATATCTTTCATTATTTTATTATATATATGACCAAAGTGAATGTTTCCATTTGCATATGGTGGTCCATCATGTATAATAAAACTATTTTTATCTATTTTATTTTTTTTAATATTTTCAATAAATTTTTCTTTTTCCCATTTTTTTATTATTTTTGGTTCTTTAAGTATTAAATTAGCTTTCATTGGGAAATTTATTTTTGGTAAATTAATTGTTTTTTTATAATTTTTATGTTTTTTATTATTTTTCATTTTTTTGTTTCTATATATTTTTTTTGATGTTTTGCAAAAAAAAAAGTTTATATATAATTTGTTATATGTTAAAAAAAATAATTAGGTTTTTTGTTAATTTTTTATAATTAATAATATATTATTGTATATGTTTTATTTTATATATATATTTTTTATTTTTAATTTTTTTTGTTTATTTTTTAATTGATATTATTTAATATGTATACATATAATATATATATTTATTTTTTTTTAATTTTATTATTTTAGAGGATTTTTATACATGAGTAGAATTATTGGAATTGATCTTGGTACTACTAATTCTTGTGTCGCTATTATGGATGGTAATGAGGCAAAAGTTTTAGAAAATTCTGAAGGTGATCGTACAACTCCTTCAGTAATAGCTTATACTAAGGATAATGAAATTTTAGTTGGACAACCTGCTAAACGTCAGGCTATTACTAATCCAAAAAATACTTTATTTGCTATAAAAAGATTAATAGGTCGTAAATTTAAAGATAATGAAGTTCAAAGAGATGTTAATATAATTCCTTATAATATCATTTCTGCTAATAATGGTGATGCTTGGATAGAAATAGAAGGTAAAAAAATAGCTCCTCCTCAAATTTCAGCTGAAATTTTAAAAAAGATGAAAAAAACAGCAGAAGATTATTTAGGAGAAGTTGTTAATGAAGCAGTTATTACTGTTCCAGCATATTTTAATGATGCTCAAAGACAAGCAACTAAAGATTCTGGTCGTATAGCTGGATTAAGTATAAAAAGAATAATTAATGAACCAACTGCAGCAGCT
Source organism: Candidatus Stammera capleta (assembly GCA_036689265.1). Lineage (GTDB taxonomy): Bacteria > Pseudomonadota > Gammaproteobacteria > Enterobacterales > Enterobacteriaceae > Stammera > Stammera capleta_AF. The sequence continues at coordinate 82,131 of CP144777.1, forward strand.
TTAGCTTATGGTTTGGATAAGGCAAAAGGCACAAAAATAATAGCTGTTTATGATTTAGGTGGAGGTACATTTGATATTTCTATTATTGAAATAGATAATGTTGATGGTGAAAAAACTTTTGAAGTTTTAGCCACAAATGGAGATACACATTTAGGTGGTGAAGATTTTGATATTAGAATAATTAATTATTTAGTTTCAGAATTTAAAAAAGATTATGGTATAGATTTATCTAATGATGCATTATCAATGCAAAGATTAAAAGATGCTTCTGAAAAAGCAAAAATAGAATTATCTTCTACTCATCAAACAGAAATTAATTTACCTTACATTACAGCAGATAGTAGTGGTCCAAAACATCTTAATATTAAGTTAACTAGAGCAAAATTAGAATCTTTAGTTGAGGAAATAATAAATAAATCTATAAATCCTTTAAAGATTGCATTAAGAGATGCTAATTTAGATATTGATAAAATAAACGATGTTATTTTAGTTGGTGGTCAAACAAGAATGCCTATGGTTCAAAAAAAAGTTGCTGATTTTTTTGGAAAAGAACCTAGAAAAGATGTTAATCCAGATGAAGCTGTTGCTATAGGAGCTGCTGTTCAGGCGGGAGTATTATCTGGTGATGTTAAAGATGTTTTATTGTTGGATGTTACACCTTTATCTTTAGGTATTGAAACTATGGGTAATGTTATGACTACTTTAATTAATAAAAATACTACTATTCCTACAAAGCATAGTCAGGTATTTTCTACAGCAGAAGATAATCAGTCAGCTGTAACTATACATGTTTTGCAGGGTGAAAGAAAAAGATCTAGTGATAATAAATCTTTAGGTCAATTTAATTTAGATGGAATACAACCTGCTCCTAGGGGCGTTCCACAAATAGAAGTTACTTTTGATATAGATGCTGATGGAATATTACATGTTTCTGCTAAAGATAAAAATAGTGGTAAAGAACAGAAAATAACAATTAGATCTTCTTCTGGTTTAAATGAAAATGAAATTAGTAATATGATTAAAGATGCTGAATTGAATTCTGAGATTGATCTTAAATTTGAAGAGTTAGTTAAAGTTAAAAATCAAGCAGATCATTTAATACATACAACAAAAAAACAAATTTTGGAATTAGGAGATAAAATATCAAATGAAGATAAAAAATCTGTAGAAAATTCGTTAAAAAAATTAGAAGATTTAGTTAAAGGTGATAATAAAGAGGAAATAGAAAATTCTATACAAGAAGTTATACAGATATCTAGTAAGTTAATTAAATTAAATTCAAATAAAAGTGGTAATGGTGAAAATGTAAATAATAATAAAGGTTTTTCTAAAGAAAATAGTGATTCTGTAGTAGATGCAGAATATGAAGAGGTAAATAAAAAAGATAAAAGTTAATGTTATGTTAAAAAAATTAATAAATAATATTTATTGTTTATGTCTAAAAAAGATTATTATACAATTTTAGGTGTTTCAAAAACAGCTGGTGATTTTGATATAAAGAGAGCTTATAAACGTTTAGCTATAAAATATCATCCAGATAGAAATAAAGGTAATAAAATTTTTGAAGAAAAATTTAAAGAAGTTAAAGAAGCGTATGAAGTTTTGAGTGATTCTAAAAAACGTTCTGTTTATGACCAGTATGGTCATTCTGCTTTTAATGATAATAATAGTTTTACTGCAGATTTTAGTAGTGCTGGAGATTTTGGAGATATTTTCAGCGATGTATTTGGTGATATTTTTGGGTCTAAAAAGAAAAATAATGAACGAAAAGGTTCAGATGTTAATTATGAAATGGAATTAAATTTTGAAGATGCTGTTAAAGGTGTTTCTAAAGAAATTAAAATTAACATTATGCAAAAATGTAGTGTTTGTAATGGAAATGGTACAAGATCTGGAACTAAAAGAAAATTGTGTAGTACATGTAAAGGTTCTGGAAATTTGAATATACGTCAAGGATTTTTTTCTGTTCAACAGACTTGTCCTAGTTGTAATGGTGCATGTTTTATAATTAATAATCCGTGTTATATTTGTCATGGTAGTGGTATTGAAAGATGTTTGAAAAATATTTTAGTTAGTATACCTGCAGGTGTTAATACTAATGATAAAGTTTGTTTATCAAAAAAAGGAAATTGTGGTGATTTTGGAAAAAATCCAGGTGATTTATATATAAAAATTAAAGTAAAAAAACATAATATATTTACTAGAGAAAATAATAATTTATATTGTGAAATACCAATAAATTTTTCTATGGCTGCTTTAGGTGGTGAAGTAGAAATACCTAGTTTAAATGGTAAATTAAAATTAAAAATACCTCCTGAAACACAAACTGGTAGATTGTTTAGGATAAAAAATAAAGGTGTAAAATCTGTTAATAATAATTTTTATGGTGATTTATTATGTAAAGTTTTAGTTGAGACACCAGTAAATTTAAATAATTATCAAAGAAAATTATTGTATGATTTAGGTTTTAGTTTAAAAGGTGATAATGGTGGAAGTGAGAAAAATAATCCTAAATCTAAAAGTTTTTTTGATAGTGTAAAAAAGTTTTTATCTAATTTAACTTATTAAATATTTATTTAATTTAATATAAATTATTAAAATTTTTATTAAAAAATTTTTGTTATTTTTAAATTAAAGTAAATAGAATGATTTCATTTATTAATAAATTTGTTTAATGGATAAATTTTACATATTTTAATAATTTTATATTTAATTTTACCAGTAATAACATTGTTATTGATATTATTTAATAATTTACATATTAGTTTTGTTATTTTTTTTGTATTTTTTTTATTTATACCTCTTCTTGTTATGGCTGAGGTACCTATTCTTATTCCTGATGTAATATAATTATTGTTTTTTTCGTTTGGTATGCAATTTTTATTTACAATGATATTTGCTAATGATAGTTTTTTTTCTGCTAATATTCCAGTTATGTTTTTATTTTTTAGATTTAATAATAGTAGATGTGTATCTGTTCCGTTAGAAATAATTTTAAATTTATTTTTTATAAATTCTTTTGCCATTGTTTTAGCATTTTTAATTACGTTTTTTTGATATTTATGAAACGTTTTTTTTGATGCTTCTTTGAATGATATTGCTTTTGCTGCAATTATATGCATTAAAGGTCCTCCTTGTGTTCCAGGAAATAATGATGAGTTTATTTTTTTATATAAAATTTTATTATCACCTTTTGCTAAAATTATACCACCTCTTGGTCCAGCTAATGTTTTATGGGTTGTGCTTGTAACTATATGTGCATAATTTATTGGATTTGGATATAGATTTGCAACAACTAATCCAGCTATATGAGACATATCTACCAATAATAAACTATTGTATTTATCTGCTATTTCTCTGAATATTTTCCAGTTACATATTTTTGAATATGAAGAAAATCCAGCTATAATTAGTTTTGGTTTATATTTTTTACTTAAATATTCAACCTCATTATAATTTATTTTTTCATTTTTATTTAATCCATAAAATTTAGTATTATATAATTTTCCTGATATATTTATTTTTGATCCGTGTGTTATATGTCCTCCATGGTTTAATTTCATGCCTAAAATTTTGTCTCCTGGATTTAAAATGGCATTAAATACAGCAAAATTAGCTTGTGATCCTGAATGTGGTTGTACATTTACATAATTAGCATTAAATAATTTTTTTGCTCTTTTTATTGCTATTTTTTCAATAATGTCTATAAATTTACATCCACCATAGTATCTTTTTCCTATATATCCTTCTGCATATTTGTTGGTTAATTCTGATCCCTGTGCTTTCATTACATCTTTGCTTGCGTAATTTTCTGAAGCTATTAAATTAATAGTATTTTCTTGTCTTTTTTTTTCTAGATTAATAAAGTGAAATATTTTTTTGTCTTTTATTTTCATATTTTATTTTTTATTTTATAAGCTTCTATATATAAAAATTCTAAAGCTAATGTTGCTGCGGTTAGTGATGTTATATCTGATATGTCATATGGTGGTGATACTTCTACTATATCTATTCCTACAATATTTATATTTTTTAGTTTTCTAATTATTTTTAATAATTTATTTATATTTATTCCATTTATTACTGGTGTTCCTGTTCCTGGTGCATATGAAGGATCTATGCAATCTATGTCTAAACTTAAATATGTTGGTTTGTTTTGTATTGTTTGTTTTATTTTTGAAATTATGTTTTTTGATTTGTTCTTGTTAAATTCTTCAGAAGTTATTATTTTAAATTTATTTTCTTTATTTATATAGGTTCTTATTCCTATTTGTATTGTGTTTTTGTTGTTTATTAGTTTTTCTTTTTCTGCTTGATAAAATATTGATCCGTGATCAAAATAATTTCCATTAAAATGTGTATCAGTATGTGCGTCGAAATGTATTAATGATATTTCTTTGTAAAATTTTTTATATGATCTTAATATAGGTAATGTTATGTAATGATCTCCACCAAATGTTATTATTTTTTTTCTTTGATTAAGAAAAAAATCTATTTTTTTTATAATGTTTTTATTTAAACTTTTTATATTTCCAAATTCGTGAATTAAATCTCCATTATCTATAATATTTATATATTTATTTAAATTAAAATTCCATGGCCATTTTTTTTTTTCCCATATTAAATTTCCAGATGATTTTCTTATATTATTTGGTGCTAATTTACTTCCTGATTTTCCTGAACTGGTTATATCATTAGGTATTCCTATAATAACAAAATCGAATTTTTTATTTTTTAGTTTATTTTTTTTTGTTATTAATGGATATCTCATAAAACTAAATAAATTTGATATTAATGATTGATCTTTTTTTATATTCATTTTATTCTAAGTAAGTTTTTTGTTTTAAATATTTTTGTGTTATTTTTTTTATTTTTTTAATATATGTTTTGTATTTTTCAATAAAAAATAATATTTTTTTATTATTTGTATTAGTGTATTTGATCATATCAAATATATTATCATTTTTATTAATTAATATTTCTTTATATTTATTATTTTTATATAAATATATGGTTGATGTTGATATTTTTCCAAATAAATTATGTATATTTCCTAAAGTTTTTTGATATGCTCCGATCATAAAAATTCCAATTTTTGGTAATTTTTTTTTTTTTAATTTTTGTATTGGTAATGTGTTATCTTTATTTTTTTTATTAATATATTTATATATAGTTCCATCTGAATCACATGTAATGTCTGATATATTTATATTTTTTTTTATAGGTTTATGTAAACCTTCTATTGGTAAAATTGGAAATTTTTGGTTTGTTCCCCATATATCTGGTATAGATTGGAATATTGAAATATTAATGTGAATTTTATCGGATGTATATAAATTTAAGTTTTTTAAAAATTTTTTATTTTTTATTATTTTTTTTTTGTATATATATTTTAGTATATTATTATATATTTTTTCTATCCATGATTTTTTTTTAATGTTATATTTTCCTAATTTGAAATTATTTTTTATTTTTTCTAATATCTTCATTATATATATTTTTGTTGTTGAATTTATTTTGTTTTGTTTTTTTATTTTTAACCATATTTTCCAAATTTTTATTATTAAAATGTTTTTTTCATTTATTTTTATTTTTTTATTTAAAGGTTTTATTTTTTTTAAAATATTTTTTTCTATATTTATTATATTTGTTATTAATATTTCATGGTGTGCTGTTATAAATCTACCTGATTCTGTTATAATATTAGGTGTTTTAATTTTATTTTTTTTGCAAATTGAATTAATTAATTTAATTATTTTAGAAGTATATGTTTTTATATTGTAGTTTATTTTTTTTTTTTCAAAATAATTAACAGCTAATCCTCCTCCTAAATTTAAATATTTTATTTTTATGTTAAATATTTTTACTAAATCTACATAAATGTTAGTTAATTCTTTTATGTATGTTTTTATTTGATTGATTTTATTTATTTGTGATTTTATGTGGCTATGTATTAATTTTAATTTTTTAATTAAATTATGTTTTTTTAATAAATTTATTGTTTTTAATATTTGTGATGATGTTAATCCAAATTTAATTTGATTTTTGTTTGTTTTATGATTTATTTCTAAAGAATTTATTTTCAATCTTATTCCTATATTGAAATTATGTTTTAGTTTTAAATTTAAAATTAAATATAATTCTTTTATTTTTTCTATAACAAAAAAAATATTATGACCTATTTGTGATGCTAATATAGCTAAATCAGTGTATTTTTTATCTTTATATCCATTACATATAATTGTAATATTTTTATTACTGTTGATTAATATAATCATAAGTTCAGTTTTTGAACCTGCTTCTAACCCAATTTTATTTTTTGTGTTTTTTAATATAGATCGTATTAAATAGGATTGTTGATTTACTTTTATAGGATATATTAATAAATATTTTCCATTATATTTATATTTTTTTATATATTTATAGAATGTAAAATATATTTTATTTATTCTATTATTTATTATTTGTGGAAAATTTAATTGTATAGGTAATTTTATACCTTTTTTAATTTTTTTTTCAATTAAATTATTTAAATCTATTTTTATATTTTTTTTTTTATGTTTTATTTTTATGGTTATATTTCCTTTTGTGTTTATAGAAAAATATTTTCCACCCCATTTTTTTATTTTATAATCATATATATATTGTTTTTTTTTCATTTTTTTAAATATTTTTAATAATTGATAATTAAATTAATTATTTTATGTTACAATTTTTGTATTAAATTTATATTTATTTATGTATATTATCTTAATAAATTTAAAAATAATAACAACGATTTATTTCTTTATGTGTAATTATTTAATTTTAGGAATATAAATATAAATATGAAATCTTATTTTTTTACTTCAGAATCTGTTTCTGAAGGTCATCCTGATAAAATAGCAGATCAAATATCTGATGCTATATTAGATGAATTAATTATTAAAGATAAATATTCTAGAGTTGCTTGTGAAACATATGTTAAAACTGGTATTGTTATAGTTGGTGGAGAAATAACAACTTCAGCCTGGATTGATATTGAATATATAGTAAGAAATACTATTAAAAATATAGGTTATATTGATTCTAATATGGGATTTGATGCTTATTCTTGTGCTGTATTAAGTACTATAGGAAAACAATCTTTAGATATTAGTAGAGGAGTAAATAATGAAAATTTATTTAAACAGGGTGCTGGTGATCAAGGGTTAATGTTTGGTTATGCTACTGATGAAACTGATGTTTTTATGCCAGCTCCTATAATATATGCTCATCGTTTAGTTTATAAACAATCTGAATTAAGAAAAAAGGGGGTTATTTCATGGTTACGTCCTGATGCAAAAAGTCAAGTTACATTTTTTTATGAAAATAACAATATAGTTGGTATAGATACTGTTGTTTTTTCAACTCAACATTCAGAAGATGTTGATTATGAAACTTTGAAAAATGTAGTAATGGATGAAATTATATTTTCAGTTTTACCTAAAAAATGGTTAAATAAATATACTAAATATTATATAAATCCTACTGGAAGGTTTGTTATTGGAGGACCAATTTGTGATTGTGGATTAACAGGAAGAAAAATTATTGTTGATACTTATGGTGGTATGTCTAGACATGGTGGAGGAGCTTTTTCTGGTAAAGATCCATCTAAAGTTGACAGATCTGGTGCTTATATAGCAAGATATATAGCTAAAAATATAGTTGCTTCTGGAATTGCTAAAAAATGTGAAATACAAATATCATATGCTATTGGTGTATCTAAACCAATTTCTGTTATGGTGGAAACGTTTGGTACTGAAATAAATTCTTCAATTGATTTAAGTAAATTAATTGTTGAGGTTTTTGATTTAAGACCAGGTAGTATAATAAAAGATTTAGATTTATTAAAACCTATATATTTAAAAACTGCTTCTTATGGTCATTTTGGAAGAGAAGAATTTTCTTGGGAAAAAATTGATAAAGTTGATGTTTTACGTGATTTACTAAATTTATAATTTTTTAATATTTAAATATTAATTAATTTTTTTTGTATTAAATATATAATATATATTGATTTTGGGTAATAAGTTTCTATATTTATATATTTATTTTTTTTCATTAAGTAAAGAAAACGTATTTTTGTTTCATAATTATTTACTATTATGGTAGTTTTTTTATTTATTGATAAAATTTTATTTATATAAATTTGTATTTTTAATTTATGGTATTTTATTTTTTTATTGTGTAAAAATTTATTCCAGTAAATTTTTTTACTATTTTTTAAAATTGAAACAATATAATTTTTTTTATTTGTTTTTTTAAAATAGTTTTCTGCTATTATTTTAAATGACGATAGTTTTAAAATTTTAATTTTATTGAATTTAAATTTAAATATTTTACATATACATTTAGATATTCTTATACCGGTAATACTTCCTGGTCCTTTATTAAAAGCAATAAAATTTATATTTTTTATTTTTATTTTATTTTTTTTAATTAGTTTATTTATTAAATTTAGTATATATTCATTATTTTTGTTATTTGAAAATTTGTATTTAGTAAATATTTTGTTTTTATAAAAGATGCTTACTGAACATAACTTTGTTGATGTATCTATAGCGATTATATTTTTATTCATTTTAAAAAAAAAATTAAACGTTATTATAGTTTTTATTATTACAAGGTGATTTTATTTTATATTTAATTTTATGATAAAGAAAGTAAATTTATTAAATTTTACTATTGAAAAGATGAAAGATTTTTGTAATAGTTTAGGTTTTGAAAAATTTGTATATATTCAAATTATAGATTGGATATATAAAAAATATTGTTTTGATTTTATGTTAATGAATAATTTGAGTTTAAATATAAGGAATTTATTATTTAAAATAGCTGAAATTAGAGTTCCAAAAATAGTAAAGGAATTTATTTCTTGTGATGGTGTAAAAAAATGGTTATTAGATGTTAATGGTGATTGTATAGAAACTGTTTATATACCAGAATTAAATAGAAACACTTTATGTTTGTCAACTCAAGTTGGTTGCTTAGTTAATTGTTTATTTTGTGCTACTGGAAAACAAAAATTCAAACGTAATTTGAATGTTTCTGAAATTATAGGTCAATTATTGTTGGTTTTGTTTTTAAGTAATAAAAATATAAATAATAGTAATAAATATATTAGCAATATAGTTTTTATGGGAATGGGTGAACCTTTACTTAATTTTAACAATGTTGTTAATTCTATTAAAATTATTATAAATAAAAATTGTTTGTTTTTTTCAAAAAGAAAAATTGTTTTGTCAACTTCTGGAATAGTTCCATATATTTATAAATTAGTTAATTATGTAGATGTTATTTTGGTTTTATCTTTACATGCGTCTAATGATTTTTTAAGAAATAAACTTGTTCCTGTAAATAAAAAATATAATATTTCTTCTTTATTAAAATCTATTATTTTTTATATAAAAAAAACTAAATCTAATAGAGGTAAAATATATATAGAATATATTATGTTATATAAGATAAATGACTATAAATATCATGCTTATGAATTAGTACAGTTATTTAAAAATTTGTCTGTTAAAATTAATTTAATTATTTTTAATGATTTTAATAAAAATAAATATTTATTAAGTAGTAATTTAGATAGAATTAATTTTTTTTCTGATATTTTAAAAAGAAACAATATTTTTGTTACTATTAGAAAAGTTAGAGGAATTGATATTAATGCTTCTTGTGGTCAATTAGTTGGTAATTTAAAATAGTATTTGTATGTTATTTTTTATTAATTTATAAATTATTGTGTATTTTTAATATATTTATTTATTTTTATATTTTAATATGGTATTTTTTATTAAATATATTTTAAAAATTTAATATTTTATTAAATTTATATTTTTGGTTGATATTTAAAGTTATGAAAAAAGAAATTAGTTTAAATAAAAATTCTGAAGTTATATTATCTGATGATGTAAAGGTTAATGTTTTAGGTAATAGATTAATTGAAGCTCGTGAATTAATGAATTTAACTCAACAAGATATTGCTGATAAATTATGTTTAAAATTAGAGATGATTAATAATATTGAAAATGATAATATGCCTTCTAATTTAGCTCCAGTATTTTTTTTAGGTTATATTCGTTCTTATGCACGTTTAGTTAATATATTAGATGATGAATTGTCTAGTTTGATGTTAAATTATAAATATAGCAGTGTTTTATATCCTAAAGATTATGTTAAAATTTTATATTTATCTGAAGATAAAAGTTTCTTAAATACAAAAAAAACATTAATATTTGCTAGTTTATTTTCTGCAATTTTTTTGAGTTTATTTATTATTCTTTCAAGTGTTTTTAAAATAAATAAAATAGATAGTGATTTATTTATTGTAAATAAATAATTTGAAGGTTTTTGTTTTTTATGATGTTTATAGATATATAATTTTGTTTTCATTAAAAATTATACTTTTTTTAATAATATATATAATTTATAAATATTTATATATATATTTAATATTTTTAATTTTATATGTTGTTTTTATGAATAAAATATGAAAAATTTAAAATATAGGTCATTAAAAGGAATGTATGATTGTTTTTATAAAAATGTATATTTATATCAATATATAGAAAAAATATTTAAAAAATTAATGATTAATTATTGTTTTAATGAAATTAGATTTCCTATTTTAGAAAGAACCATGTTGTTTAAGAATATATGTCATAATAATAATATAATTAATAAAGAAATGTATTCTTTTGAAGATAGAAATGGTTTAAATATAAGTTTGAGACCAGAAGGAACTATATGTTGTGTTAGATTATGTTTGGAAAATAATCTTTTTGATTTTAATTCTTTTTTAAAATTATGGTATATAGGTTCCATGTTTAGATATGAAAATTCTCAAAAAGGTAGATATAGACAATTTAATCAAATGGGGATAGAAATATTTGGTTCAAAAAATATAAATATTGATTTAGAAGTATTATTAATTTCAAAAAGATTATTTGATATTTTAGGTGTTTATAATTTTTTAAGTTTAGAAATTAATTTTATAGGTGATTTATATGAAAGACAATGTTATATAGATTATTTAATTAAATATATTAAAGAAAAAAATATAAAATTAAATATGAATAATTGTTTTAGTAATGTTTTAAAGTTAATTAATAGTAACAATAAAAAAATAAAACATTTATTTTCAAATTCGTTAAAAATTAAAGATTTTTTGTCAAAAAAATCTTTATTAAATTTTAAGAAATTATGTAGTAAGTTAGATTTTTTTGGTTTTAAATATGTTATAAATTATAATTTAATGAGAGGTTTAGATTATTATAATAATTTAGTATTTGAATGGAAAAGTAATGTTTTTAATTTTAAAAAAACTGTATGTGCTGGAGGAAGATATGATTCTTTAGTTAGTTGTATGTCTGAAATAGATTTTCCAGCAATTGGTTTTGCTGTTGGTTTGGAAAGATTAGGTATTATTTTTGAATTTTCAAAAAAAAATTTAAGTTTTTTTAATAATAAAATAGATATTTATATAATTTCTTCATTTAATGAAAAAACTAAAATGTTAGGTGTTTATATATTAGAAATGTTGTTAGATTTTAGTTTTAATTCATTGAAAATATATAATGATTGTATTTATAATAAAAATATGAGTAATAAGATAAAAAAAATTTTGGATATGAATGTTCGTGTATTAATAATAATTGGGGAAAAAGAAATAAATAATAATTTTATTACTTTAAAAGATTTATTAAATAATAAATTGTTTAGATTATCTAAAGATAAAATTAGTAATGTTATTTCTGATATTTTCTTGTTTTAATATGTTTAATTCAAATTTTTGTTGTAATATTTAAAATTTTCTTTATTTTATTTATTTTTATTTTTTTATTTTTATGTTTTTAAAATTATATATTTTTGGTAATTATTTTTTAGTTATTTATATATTTATATGTATAAAAAATAAATTAATTAAAATATAAAAATTTTTTATTTTAGTTAAATATTAAATATATTTATTTTTTTTATATATAAATATTTTCATTAGTTTATTTATATATTAATTTTAATTATGTTTAATTTAGTTATTGTAGGTCGTTCAAATGTAGGTAAAACTAGTTTATTTAATTTATTAACTAATACTAATTATGCTTTAGTTTCTGATTGTTTAAATTCAACTTTGGATTTTAATTATGGTTTATTATCGTTTAATAATAAATTTATTATATGTGTAGATACTTGTAGTTTTTCTGATTTAAGTTTTTTAAAATATTTAAATAAAAAAATTGATAATTATTTTAATTTTTTAAATAGTATTCAAAAGAAATATGTTTTTCTTTTAAAAAATGCAAGTTTAATTTGTTTGTTAATAGATTTTTCTGTTGGTGTTTTATTTGAAGATATTATTTTAACTAATTTTATTTTAAAATTGAAAAAAAATAATGTTATTATTTTGATAAATAAAATAGATAAAAATAAATATTTAAATAATTTTTCTTTTAATTTTTATTCTTTAGGAGTAAAAAATTTATATTTTATTTCTGTTTCTCAGAATATTGGTATTAAAGAATTTATAGATAATCTTTTTGAATCAGAAAAATATAAAATATTAAAAAAAATAAATGTTAGTTTATATTTTAATATGTTAAGTTTATGTATCAATTTAAATAGTTATTATTATTTAATTTTTAAATTATTTTCAAAATTAAAAAATAAAAAATTATTGTTATATTTTAAAAATTCTGATAAATATTTAAATAATATTGTTAAAATAATTATTATAGGAAAACCGAATGTAGGAAAATCGACTTTTTTTAATTTTATTTCTAAATCTGATGTATCTTTTGTTTCTAATGTTTCAGGAACAACAAAGGATTTTATTTTTTATAATTTTTATATGAATAATAAAAATTATGTTATTGTGGATACTCCAGGTATTTTTAAAAAAAAATATAAAAAGTATTTTTTTTTTAATAAAGAATTTTTATGTAAAACAATATATTTTAAAATATTATTATTTATTGTAGATATAACAGAAGGTTTATCAAAGTATGATTTAAATTTATTAAATTTGTTTTTAAATAAAGGAAAATTATTAATTTTAATTTTTAATAAATGTGATAAAATATATTCTTTTAATAAAGAAATATATAAAAAAGAATTATTTATTAAATATAATTTTATGAGAAATATATATATTTTTTTTATTTCTGCTATAAAATTAGATTATAAATTTATATTTTATTTATTTAATTTTATTGATAAAATGTATAATAATGTCTATTTAAAAAAAATAAATAGTTCTAAATTAACTAAAATATTAATACAAGCAACTAATTTTTATAGTTATAAAAATTTAAATAATTTGGTTAAATTAAAATATGCACATATTGGTGGATATTATCCTTTTACTATAATAATTCATGGAAATAAAATTAATTTAATTAGTAATTCTTATAAACAATATTTAATTAATTTTTTTATGAAATATTTAAATTTATTTGGTTTAAAAATAAATTTAAAATTTAAAGAAATATTTAACCCTTTTAAAAAAATATATAAGTAATTTTTTTTAATTTGACAATCGCTATTTAAAAATAGAGGAAAGTCCGGACTCCGAAGGACAAAACACCAGATAATTTCTGGAAAAAATATGTAAATATTTTTATGAATAGTGCAACAGAAAATAACCGCCTATTTATTTATTAGGTAAGGGTGAAAAAGTATGGTAAGAGCATACTACATATGATAGTAATATTTATGTTTGTGTAAACTCTGTTTGGAGAAAGACTAAATTTAGTTTATTAGATAATTTTGTTTTAAAAATATATTAGTCCATATATTTATCTTTTATTCTTTGGTAAGTCGATTGAGCTATTAAGTGATTATTAGCCTAGATTAATGATTGTCTTTTTATTAATAAAAAACAGAATCCGGCTTATGAATTAAAAAAAGTTTTTTTAAATGTATATTATTTGTATTTTAAATATTTTAAAATTATATAATGTTAAAAATTTTTAATACTTTAAATCGTAAAAAGGAATTTTTTAGTAATATTTATTGTAACATAGTTAATATATATGTTTGTGGTGTTACTATATCTAATTTTTGTCATATTGGTCATGGACGAACTTATTGTTTTTATGATATTTTAGTTAGATATTTAAATTATTTAGGATATAAGTGTAATTATGTTCGTAATATTACAGATATTAATGATGATATATGTAAAAAAGTTATTTCTAATGATATTAATTTAAATAAATTATCATTGTTTATGATTGAATCAATGTTTAGTGATTTTAGTAAATTAAATTTAATTATTCCTGATAATGAACCGAAAGTTACAGATCATATTGATTTAATAATTTATTATATATTGAAACTTATAAAATGTAATTATGCTTATATTTCTGTAAATGGTGATGTATTATTTTCTGTTAAAAAAAACATTATTTTAAATAATATTTTTTTTAAAAATATTAATTATAAATTTAATGATAAATGTGATTTTGTTTTGTGGAAATTAAATAAAAATAATAAAATTTATGGTTGGAATTCACCTTGGGGAATTGGTAGACCTGGATGGCACATAGAATGTTCAGTTATTAGCAACAAATATTTACCTTCTGGAATTGATATACATGGTGGTGGTATTGATTTAATTTTTCCTCATCATGCAAATGAGTTTATTCAGTCTAAATGTTTATTTGGAAATGATTTTAAAGTAAAATATTGGGTTCATACTGGTTTAGTTTTATTTAATGGTAATAAAATGTCGAAATCTAAAAATAATTTTTTTCTACTTAGTAATTTATTAAATTTATATAATTCTGATGTAATTAGATATTATTTAATGTCTGTTCATTATAGAAAAAATTTATTTTTTGATAATTGTATATTAAATAAATATAAATTATCTTTAATAAGATTGTATTTATGTTTAAATGATTTAAATTTAAATGTTTGTTTATCTAAAAAAGATTTAATTTCTTTAAGATGTTTTGATGATAAATTTAACGAACTTATGGATGATGATTTTAATATACCTGGAGTTTATAAATTGTTTAATTATATGTCTAATGAAATTAATAAATTAAAAAATAAAAAATATAATTTAGCAAGTAAAATAGGTGTTAGAATGCGTTTTTTGGCAAAAATAATAGGATTATTAAATTTTGATGTTAATTTTTTTTTGAAAAAATCAGTTTATAATGATAATATTAAATTAATAGAAAAAATTAATAAATTAATAAAGATTAGAAATATATTTCGTAAATTAAAAAATTGGAAACAATCTGATTTAATAAGAAAAGAATTATTAAGTTTAAATGTTAATGTTAATGATAAAGTTAATGGTTCTACTGATTGGTATTTTTTTTGATTTGATGTTTGAATAAAAAATAAATATTTTTTATTAACATAGCTATTGTAGTTAAACCTATACCACCAGGTACAGGAGTTATATATTTTATTTTTTTAATTGTTGATTTAAAATTTATATCACCTGTTATTTTTTTATTTTTTAATTTATTTATTCCTATGTCTATTATTATTGATTTTTTATTTATCCATTTTGTTTTTATTACATTGTATTTTCCTATAGCTGAAATTAATAATTTAGAATTTTTTATGTGTTTTTTTATATTTTTTGTTTTTTTATTAGCTATAGTTACTGTGCAACCCATGTTTATTAATTCCATAATTATAGGTTTTCCTACTATATTGGATGAACCTATTATTAAACAATTTAATCCTGATAAATTTATTTTATAATATTTTAATATTTTTATTATTCCAGATGATGTACAAGGTTTTATAAATGGTTTTCCTTGTGATAATTTTCCTATATTTATTGCATTTAAACAATCTACATCTTTTTCAGGATTTATATTATTTACTATTTTATTTGTATTTAAATGTTTTGGTAGTGGTAATTGTATTAAAATACAATCTATATTTTTATTATTATTAATATTATTAATATATTTTATTAAATTTATTTCTGATATTTTTTTGTCTAAGTTACATATTTTATAGTTGATATTTACATATTTAAAATATGTACATGCATTTTTTATATATAATTGTGATGGTATATTTTTTTTTATGTTTAAAATAATTATAAATGGTTTTTTATTATATTTATTAATTTTATTTAATATTTTTTGTTTAATTTTTTTTAATATTTGTTTTAGTATTTTATTTCCATATAATATTTTATTATTCATTTTAATAAATCGTTGAAATTAATTATGTTCGTATGTTAATATTATTGTTTTATACGCTCTTAGCTCAGAGGATAGAGCAACAGCCTTCTAAGCTGTGGGTCACAGGTTCAAATCCTGTAGAGCGTGTTTTGTATTATATTTATTTTAAAAATAAATAAATTTAATAATTTATAATTATTAATTTAAATGTATGTTATTTATTATATATGTATAAATGAATTAAATATAATTTTTATGTTTAATTATATATGAATATGAAGTGTAAAAATAATATTGTTATAATTTCAATGTTGTTTATTTTTGATTAAAATCTATTTTATATAAGTATTTCTTCTATTATTTTTTATTAATAAAATAATATGTATTAATAATTATTTATGTATGTATTTTTTTTCTAATGCTATTTTAAATACGTCTTCTATATGATTAATACTATGTATTTTTATTTTATTTTTTATATTATGAGATATATTTTTTAAATCTTCTTTGTTTTTTAATGGAATAATAACTTCTTTAATTCCTCCTCTTAATGCTGCTAATAATTTTTCTTTTAGTCCTCCTATAGGTAAAATATTTCCATGTAAAGTTATTTCTCCAGTCATTGCTATATTAGATTTTACAGGGTTATTTATTAAACTAGATATTAATGATGTACATATGGTTATTCCTGCACTTGGTCCATCTTTTGGTGTGGATCCTTCTGGTAAATGTATATGTATATCTTTATTTATGTAGAATTTTTTTTTTATTTTATATTTTTTGCTTAATGATCTTATAACAGTTAATGATGCTTGTATAGATTCTTGCATTATTTTTCCTAATGATCCAGTATATATTAATTTTCCTTTTCCTGGTATACATATTGTTTCTATTATTATTATTTCACCACCTGTTTCTGTCCATGCCAAACCGTTTGCTTGACCTATTTTATTTGTTTTGTTTATTTTTTCATAGTTGAATTTTTTTATTCCTAAGTATTTTTTTATGTTTTTTGTATTTATTTTTATAGATTTTATTTTTTTGTTTATAGCAAAAATTTTTACTATTTTTCTACATATTTTTGATATTTCTCTTTCTAAATTTCTTACTCCTGATTCTCTAGTATAATATCTTATTATTTTTAATATAGCGTTTGTACTTATACTAAATTCTTTTTTTTGTAAATTGTTTGTTGTTAATAATTTATTTATTAAATGTTTTTCTGCTATATTTAATTTTTCATTTTCTGTATATCCAAATATTTTTATTATTTCCATTCTATCTAATAATGGAATAGGTATGTTATTAACTGTGTTAGCTGTAGCTATAAACATTACATCTGATAAATCATAATCTACTTCTATATAATTATCATTAAATGTGTTATTTTGTTCAGGATCTAATACTTCTAATAGAGCTGATGAAGGATCGCCTCTCATATCTATGGATATTTTATCAATTTCATCTAATAAAAATAAAGGATTTTTAACTTTACTTTTTATAATTTTTTGAATTATTTTTCCAGGCATTGATCCTATATATGTTTTTCTGTGTCCTCTTATTTCAGCTTCATCTCTTATTCCACCTAATGACATTCTAATATATTTTCTTCCTGTTGCTTTAGATATAGATTTACCTAATGATGTTTTTCCTACCCCAGGAGGACCTATAAAACACAAAATAGGTCCTTTTATTTTTTTTGATCTATTTTGTACAGCTAAATATTCTAATACTCTTTCTTTTATATCTTTTAAACCGAAATGGTCTATATTTAATATTTTTTCAGCGAAAAGTAATTTTTTATTTATTTTAGTTTTTTTGCTCCATGGTATTTGTATCATCCAATCTATATAATTTTTTATTACAGTATATTCAGCAGACATTGGTGATATTGTTTTCAATTTTTTTAGTTCAGATTTTGTTTTTTCTTTTGCTTCTTTAGTCATTTTTATAGATTTTATTTTTTTATTTATAAAATTATATTCATTATTTATATTATCTATATTATTTAATTCTTTTTGTATAGCTTTTATTTGTTCGTTTAAATAATATTCCTTTTGACTTTTCTCCATTTGTTTTTTTACTCTATTTCTTATTTTTTTTTCAATTTTTAGAATGTTTATTTCTGATTCTATTTTTGTCATTAAATATTCTAGTCTTTTATTTATATTATCAATTTCTAATATATATTGTTTTTCAGATAATTTTAATGGCATATGTGCTGATATTGTATCAACTAATTTTTCTGTATTTTTTATATTATTTATAGATGAAAAAATTTCTTGAGGTATTTTTTTGTTTAGTTTAATATAACTTTCAAATTGATTTATTATAGTTCTAGATAATATTTTTTGTTCTTTTTTTTCTGATTTTAGAGTATTAAAATTTTTTGTTAATGCTAAAAAATATTCTCCTTTATCTGTTATATTTATTATTTTAGCTCTATGTAATCCTTCAACTAAAACTTTTATTGTGCCATCTGGCAATTTTAATATTTGTAATATTGAAGAAATAGTTCCTACAGAGAAAAAATCATTAATGTTTGGTTCATCTTTAGATGCTTTTTTTTGAGTGACAAGAATTATTTTTTTGTTTTGTTCCATAGCTAATTCTAGACATTTTATTGATTTTTTTCTTCCAACAAATAATGGTATTATCATATGAGGATAAATTACTACATCTCTTAGTGGTAAAATTGGAATTTCAATATTATTTTTTTGAGATTTTTCTTCTAATTTCATATTTAACCTTTTTTTAAGTTATTTTGAATATTTTATTTTTAAGAAGGTATTAAAATAGGTTTTGTTTTTTGTTCTATTACAGATTTATTTATTATAATTTCTTTTATTCCTTTCATAGAAGGTATTTCGTACATTAAATCTAGTAATATATTTTCTAGTATATTATTTAAACCTCTAGCTCCAGTTTTGTTTTTGTATGCTTTTTTAGCTATTTTATATAATGCATTTTTTTCGAAAATTAAATTTATATTTTCTAATTTAAATAAAAATTGATATTGTTTTATTATAGCATTTTTTGGTTTAGTTAATATTTCAAGTAAATCATATTTATTTAATTTGTTTAATTTATTTATGATTTGTAATCTTCCTACAAATTCTGGTATTAATCCAAATTTAATTAAATCTTGTGTTTTTATTTTATGATTTTTTTTTTTATTATTTATATAATTATTATTAAATCCAATATTATTTATTTTATTCAATCTGTTTTTTATTATTTTGTTTATACCATTAAATGTGCCACCACATATAAATAAAATATTACTTGTATCTATTTGTATAAATTTTTGTTGTGGATGTTTTCTACCACCATATGGTGAAATTGATGATATAGTTCCTTCTAATATTTTTAATAAGGCTTGTTGAACTCCTTCTCCAGATACATCCCTTGTTATTGAAATATTATTATTTTTTTTTGCAATTTTATCAATTTCATCTATATAAATTATAGATTTTTCTGTTTTTTCTATATTAAAATTACATTTTTGAAATAATCTAAGTATTATGTTTTCTACGTCTTCTCCAACATATCCCGCTTCGGTTAATGTTGTTGCGTCTGTTATTACCATAGGTATGTTTATTATTTTAGCTATTGTTTGAGCTAACAATGTTTTTCCACTACCAGTTGGTCCTATTAAAAGAATATTATTTTTATTAAAAGGTATTGTTTTATTGTTATAGTGAGTAATTTTTTTATAATGATTATAAATGGAAACAGCTAATATTTTTTTGGATTTATTTTGACCTATTATATATTTATCTAGTTTTTTTTTAATATTTTTAGGTTTTTTTATATTAAAATTAGTTTTTTCATAAGTATTTTTTTTTATTATTTTATAATATATATATATACATTCGTTACATATATTTGTTTCATTATTTGAAATTATTTTGTTTACTTTGGTATAGTTTTTTTTACAAAAAGAACAATTTAAATTATTGTTGTTGGTGTTCATATTATTGTCAATAAT
This sequence comes from Candidatus Stammera capleta, assembly GCA_036689265.1. Lineage (GTDB taxonomy): Bacteria > Pseudomonadota > Gammaproteobacteria > Enterobacterales > Enterobacteriaceae > Stammera > Stammera capleta_AF. The sequence goes on from CP144777.1 coordinate 102,306, forward strand.
TTTATATTTTTTTTTTAATGATTTTATCAATTAATCCATATTGTAATGCTTCTTTCGAAGATAAATATTTATCTCTTTCTGTATCTTTTTCTATAGTTTCTACAGATTGATTTGTATTTTTTGACATTAGTTTTATTAATTTTTTTTTTGTTTTTATTATTTCATTTGTTTGTATTATTATATCTGTTGCTTGTCCATAAGATTTTCCTAGTGGTTGATGTATCATTATTTTTGAGTTAGGAAGACAAAATCTTTTTTTTTTTTTTCCAGATGATAATATAAAAGCAGCCATAGAATATGCTTCTCCAATACATATAGTATTTATATCTGATTTTACATAGTTCATAGTGTCATATATTGACATTCCTGAATTTACTGATCCTCCAGGTGAATTTATATATAAAAAGATATCTTTTTTATTATTTTCTGATTCTAAAAAAAGTAATTGTGCTATAATTACATTAGATAATTGATTTTCTATAATTCCAGTTAAAAATATTATTCTATCTTTTAGTAATCTGGAATAAATATCGTATATTTTTTCGTTATTATTTGTTTTTTCTGTAACTGAGGGTATTAATATATTTTTATTCATATATATAAGTTATAAAAATTATTTAGTAATAAAAAAATATAAAACGTAAATTAATAAATTTTATTTAAAATTTATTTTAAGTATATATTATTTTTTTATTATATAAAATAAATATGAATAATTAATATTTAATATATTAAAAACAACATTATTTTTTTTTGTGAATTTTATCTAAAATACTATTTATTAATTTATAACTATTTTGTGAACCAAATTTTTTAGATAATTCAATACCTTCATTTATTATTACTTTATAAGGTATGCTTTTGTTTTTTTTTAATTCGAAAATAGATATATTTAATATAATTTTTTCTATATTTCCTATATATTTTGTGTTTTTATTTATATTTAAATTAATTATTTTATTTAAGTATTGTATATTTTTAATTACTCCGTATATTAATTTATTTAAATAAATTAAATCTATGTTTTTAAATATATTTAATTTTAGTAATTTTAATTCTTTGATTTTGGTTTTTATATTTTTACTTTTTAATATATTCCATGAATAAATAATTTGTAAAGCTGTTTCTCTTGATTTTTTTCTTTTATTAAAAGTCAATTATTAATTTCCTAATTTATTTATATTTTGTTTTAATTATTTACTATTTCTGAATATAATTCTTCCTTTATTTAAATCGTATGGAGTTAATTTTATAATTACTTTGTCTCCAGTTAATATTCTTATATAGTTTTTTCTCATTCTTCCTGATATATGTGCTATTAATACATGACCATTTTCTAATTTTACACGAAACATGGTATTGGGTAAAGTTTCTATTACTATTCCGTTTATCTCTAAATTATTTTCTTTTTTCATTTTTTTTATTTTTTTATTAAATAATTTTTTAAAATTATTGATTTAAATTTTCTAAATATTTTTGTACATCTATTGCAGCTTTACATCCTGATGATGATGATGTAATTGCTTGTTTATATGTTTTATCTATAACATCACCTGCAGCGAAAACCCCATTAATATTAGTCATTGTTTTATATTTATTTTTTTTATAATTAGTTATTATATATCCTTCTTTATCTAAAATAATTTGATTTTTAAATATTTTAGTATTTGGTTTGTATCCAATTGAAATAAATAATCCATCTATTTTCAAGTTTTTTATTTTGTTAGTTAAATTTGATTGTATATCTATAGATTGTATTGAGTTGAAATTAATATTTTTGTTTATATTAATAATATTATGATTTTTTATGAATATAATTTTTTTTTCATTTATTTTTTTTTGTATTTTTTTAATTGATATTTTTTCCGCAGTTAATTTATTTCTTCTGTGTATAAGAAATATTTTTTTTGAATTTTTTGATAAAAATAGTGATTCTTCTATAGCACTGTTTCCACCACCTATTACGGCTATATTTTTATTTTTATAAAAAAATCCATCACATGTAGCACATGTTGATATTCCTTTACCATATAATTCTTTTATGTTTGGTAAATTTAAACTTTTTGGTGATGTTCCTGTAGCTATGATTAATACTTTAGGTAAATAAGTATTTTTTTCACCTATAATAGTTATAGATTTATTATTTAGTATTGTTTTTATTATTTTATCGTTTATTATTTTAGTTTTAAATTTTACCGCTTGTTTTTTAAAGTTTGTCATTAATTTTATACCATTTATACCTTTATATTCACCTGGCCAGTTTTCTATATTGAAAGATTTTGTTAATTGTCCTCCTTCATGTAGTCCTGTAATTAATGTAGTTTTTATATATGATCTAGATGCATATATAGCTGCTGTATATCCTGCAGGTCCGGAACCTATAATTAGTAATTCAGTTTTCATTTGTTATATAGTTTTATAAAATATTTTTATTTTTGATATAATAAAAAGATAATTATTTAAAAATTTTTGATTATATAAAAATTTTATGTTAGATATTAAATTAATATTAAGTAATAAACTATTTTTCGAAAAAAAAATAAAAAGTCGTGTAAATAATTTTAGTTTTAATAATATTATTATTTTATATGATCAGTATAAATCTTTAAAGTATGAAATAGAATTTTTACAAAATAAACGTAATATTTTTTCTAAAAAAGTTTATTTGTACATAAAAAATAATAAAAGTGTACTTAAGATTTTATATTTTGTAAATTTAATTAAAAAATATATTTTTTTCAAAAAAAAAAAAATAAGGAAAATATATTTAAAATTGAATGAAATTATATCTTTTTTGCCAAATATACCTGAAGATAATATTCCAATTGGTTTTAATGATAATTGTAATAAAATTGTATATTATTGGGGGATTAAAAAAAAGTATAATTTCAATATTATGAATCATATAGAAATAGGTAAATATAATAATAATTTAGATTTTGTTTCTTCTAGTTTGTTAAGTGGATCTAATTTTGTTGTTATGAGTGGTAGTATAGCTGCTTTATATCGAGCTATATCTCAATTTATGTTAGATGTACATATAAATAAACATAGGTATTGTGAAGTATATGTTCCATATATTGTTAAAAATAAAGTGTTATATAATTCTGGACAATTACCTAAATTTTATAATGATATTTATCATATAAGTTGTAGTAATGAATCTTCCAAATTGTCATTGATACCGACATCTGAAGTATGTTTGATAAATTTATTTAAAAATAAAATATTAAAAGAAAAAGATTTTCCAATTAAATTAGTAGCTAATACACCTTGTTTTAGATATGAATCAGGGTCTTATGGCCAAAAGAATAGAGGTTTATTTAGGTTACATCAATTTGATAAAGTTGAATTAGTGCAAATAGTAAATCCTATAAATTCATTGTGTGTTTTGGAAGAATTGACTTGTAATGCTGAAAGTATTTTACAAATGTTGAATTTGCATTACAGAAAAGTTTTATTGTGTACTGGAACAATGAGTTTTAGTTCTTGTAAAACTTATGATATAGAAGTTTGGTCTCCAGTAACTAAAACTTATTTAGAAGTTTCTTCATGTTCTAATACTTCTGATTTTCAGTCTAGACGTATAAATATACGTTATTTAGATTTAAATAAAAATAAAAATATATTAGTTCATATTATTAATGGTTCTGGTTTAGCTGTTGGAAGAACATTAATAGCTATATTAGAAAATTATCAAGTAGATACAGGAATTATAAAAATTCCTGATGTTTTAGTTAGTTATATGAATGGTGTAAATTATATAAAATGTATTTTTTGAATTTAAATAATTTTATAATTTATGTTTAACAAAATTTCTGTTGCTCCATTATTTAATTATACTGATAGATATTGTAGATATTTTTATAGTTTATTTACTAATTCAGTAAAGTTGTATACTGGAATGATTAATACTAATTATTTTTTATTTAATTATAAGAAAAGATTAATGATAAATGATTTAAATGATATTTCAGTTGCTATTCAATTATCTGGAAATAATAAGGATGATTTCTTAAAATGTGTAAAAATAATAAATAAATTAAATTTTAAAGAAATAAATATTAATTTAGGTTGTCCTTCTAAAAAAGCTGTTTCTGGTGGTTTTGGTTTATTTTTAATGTTTGATATTAATAAAATTATTAATTATTTAAATTGTATACAGGAAATAACAGATATTCCTGTAACTTTAAAACATCGTATAAGTTTAAATGAAAATTTATGTTATAATTTTCTTTTGGATTTTGTTGGAAATATTTCTACAAAAACTAAATGTAATTTATTTATAATTCATGCTAGGGGTGTTTCTTTAAAAAAGTCAACAAAATATAATTTGAATAAACCATCTATAAATTATAATTTTGTTTATAAATTAAAAAGAGATTTGCCTTATGTAAAAATAGTTATAAATGGTGGAATAAAAAATATATTTGAGATTGATCATCATTTAAATTTTGTTGATGGTGTTATGTTAGGTAGAGGTGTTTATTTTAATCCTTTAATTTTATTTGATATACATGATTATATTTATAATGAAATATTATTTAAAAATATAAAAAATAAATTTGATTTTTTTGGAAAAGAAATACTTTTAAACAAAATTAGTTTTTCAAAAGAAAATTTAGATATAAGAGTTAAATATATATTTCATCAATTTTTTTATTTTATTAAATATGAAATAAATAGTTATAATTTAAATCCTAATTTTATTTTAAAACATATAATACATATATTTAAAGGTTCATGTTTAGCTTCTGTTTTAAGGAAGAAATTAATTTATGTATTTAATAATTTTAGTGAATTTATTGATTTTTGTGATTTTGAAAATTTTATGTTTTTTCAAAAATAAAAATTTATTATTTAGTTTTTGCAGTTTTAAAAGCTTCAATCATTGAACTAAAATAATTTTTTTCTTTTTGTTTTATTTGTTTTTTTGTTTTTTCTTTTTCTTTGTAAAAAATTAAATTAATAGTTCTTTTTTTTTTGTCTATGTTAATTATTTTTGTTTTTATTATTTTGTTTATTTTTATGTTTTTTAATATATTTTTAAATTTATTTTTTATATCATCATTTATTTTTATTTTACCTTTAATATTATTTTCTAAATTTAAAATAATGGATTTTTTTTTAATTTTTGTTATTTTTCCTTTTATTATATTTTTATTGTTTAGTAATAAAAATTTATTTATTGGATCTTCAGTTAATTGTTTTAATCCTAATGATATTCTTTCTTTTTGTACATCTATTTGTAATATTATTGCTGTAAGTGTATTTCCTTTTATGTATGTTTTTTTTATATTATCTATATTTATTGAATTCCATGATATATCTGAAGTGTGTATTAATCCATTTATATTATTTTCTAAATTTATAAATATTCCGAAATCTGTTACGGATTTTATTATTCCATGTATTTGATCATTTTTTTTATATTTTTCTTCAAAAATTTTCCATGGATTTGGTATACATTGTTTTATACTTAATGATATTCTTCTTTTTTCTATGTTTATATTTAATATAATTGCTTCTATTTTTTGTTTTATATTAAAAGTTTTAAATGGATTAATATTTTTATTAATCCAGTTTATTTCAGATATATGAGCTAAACCTTCTATTCCTTCTTCTATTTTAATGAAACAACCGTAGTCTGTAATATTTGTTATAATACCTTTTATTTTACTATTTATAGGGTATTTATTATTTATGTTTTTCCATGGATCTTCAGTTAATTGTTTTAATCCTAATGATACTCTAATATTTTTTGTATCAAATTTTATTATTTTTACTTTTATATTTTCCCCAATTTTAATTATTTCATTTGGGTGTTTTATTCTTTTCCAGGACATATCTGTTATATGTAATAATCCATCTAATCCTCCTAAATCTATAAAAGCTCCATAATCTGTTATGTTTTTAACCATTCCTTTGATTATAAGGCCTTCATGTATATTTTTTATTAATTTTTCCCTTTCGTTATTATTTATAGTTAAAATTACAGCTTTTCTTGAAACAACAATATTATTTTTTGTTTTATCTAGTTTTATAATTTTAAAAAGAAATTTTTTACCTTCTATTTCTAAATAATCTTTTATAGGTTTTATATCAACTAATGAACCTGGTAAAAATGCTTTTATTCCTTCTAAATCAACTGTAAATCCTCCTTTTACTTTGTTAGTTATGGTCCCGTTAATATTTTCTGTTTTTTCGTATGTTTTTTTTAAATTTAACCATATTTTATGTTTTTTTGCTTTATCATATGATAATATAGTTTCTCCATATCCATTTTCTATTTTTTCTATTAATACATCTATTTTGTCATTTATTTTTATGTTTAAATTATTGTTTGTATCTTTAAATTCATCTATAGAAATATTAGATTCAGATTTTAATTTTGCATCTACTATTATAGAGTTTTTTTTAATTTTAATAATTTTTGCTTGTGTTATAGAACCATTTTTTATATTTCTGTTTTTTAATGATTCTTCAAGTATTTTTTTAAAAGATTCGGTCATTTTTTTTTTTATTTATTAATAAATATATTTTTTTCATATATATATTTATTTTGTTTTATTATTTTAGTTATATAAATTAATTTAATTAAATTTAATTAACTAATTTTTAATTTTAATTTTTTTAAATAAAATTAATATTTTTTGTGAATTAAAATGGCATATCATCAAAATCTATTGATAATTCTTCTTTATTGTTTATTTTTGTGTTTATATTTTTTTTGTTTTTGTTTTTTATTTTATTTTTTTTAATTTTTTTGTTTTTTTCTTTGTTCCAATTTTTTGTTCCTAACATTTGCATTGTTCCGTTCATATTTACTACTATTTCAGTAGTGTATCTTTCATTTCCATTTTGGTCTTTCCATTTTCTTGTCTGTAATGATCCTTCTATGTATATTTGTGATCCTTTATGTAAATATTCTGCTGCTATTTCAGCTAATTTTCCAAATAATACTATTTTGTGCCATTCGGTTTTTTCTTTATTTTTTCCGGTATTTTTATCTTTCCATATATCTGAAGTAGCTAAAGTTATATTAGTTACTGTATTTCCATTTGACATATATCTTATTTCAGGATCATGTCCTAAATTTCCTATTAATATAACTTTATTTATACCTTTACTAGCCATATTGTATCTCTGTTTAAAATTTTAAAAAATTAAATTTAAAAATCGGTATTATTTAATAATATTTGTTTTTTTAGTAAATTACAAAGATTTAAAAAATTATGTGTTAATGTAATTATATTCTGTAGATGCATAATTATCAAATCTAGAAATTTTTCCATTAAAAATTAAATGTAGTGTACCAGTAGGGCCATTTCTTTGTTTACTTATGATAATTTCAGCAATTCCTTTCATTTCAGTATTGTTGTTGTAAATTTCATCTCTGTAAATAAAAATTATTAAATCTGCATCTTGTTCTATGGATCCTGATTCTCTTAAATCTGAATTTACTGGTCTTTTATCTAAACGTTGTTCTGAAGATCTGTTTAATTGTGATAATGCAATTATTGGTATTTTTAGTTCTTTTGCTAATGATTTTAGTGATCTTGATATATCAGCAATTTCTAACGCTCTATTATCTAAATGATAAGATGATTTCATTAATTGTAAGTAATCTATCATTACTATACTTAAACCACCATTTTCTCTATATATTTTTCTTGTTCTTGTTCTTATGTCTGTTGGTGTTAGTATACATGAATCATCTATAAATATATTTTTATTTTTTTCTAATAAATTTATACTACTTGATATTCTTATCCAATCTTCTTTATTTAGTTTTCCTGTTTTTATTTTTGTTTGATTTACTCTTGACAAAGAAGATATTATTTTAATTAATATTTGTTCTGAAGGCATTTCTAAACTAAATATTAATATTGGTTTTTTTTGAGATATAGCTATATTTTCACATATATTTATTGCTAAAGTTGTTTTCCCCATTGATGGTCTTGCAGCAATTATAATTAGATCAGATTTTTGTAAACCGAATGTTTTTTTGTTGAGATCTGCATATCCAGTGTCTATTCCAGTTAGTTTTAAATATGGATTATGATATAGTTTTTCTAATTTTTTTTTTGTTTTATTTATTATTTCTTTTATATTTTTTGGATTGTTTTCTTTGTTAAATTTTTCTTCTGATATTTTAAATATTTTAGATTCTGCTAAATCTATTATATCTTTACTATTTTTTCCTTCTGGATTATAACTTATTAAAGTTATTTCATTTGAAATATTAATAAGTTTTCTTAATATTGATTTTTCTTTAATTATTTCTGCATAATAGTTTATGTTTATTAAACTTGGTATATTTTGAGTTAATTCTATTAAATAACTAAAACCACCTATTAATTTTAATTTTTTGTTTTTATTTAGTGATTCAGATAAAGTTATTAAATCTATTGGTTTATATGATTCTAATAATTTTTGCATTTCTATAAAAATTGTTTGATGTGATTTATAAAAGAAATCATAATGTTTTATTATTTCGTATATATTTTCCCATTTATTATTATCTAACATTAATCCACCTAGAACAGATTTTTCTGATTCTAACGATGAAGGAGGTATATTAAAGTTATTTTTATTTTCATTATATATATGTTGTTTTTTTATTTTTATATTCATTTTTATTTTTATATTTTTTATTAAAATAAATAGAGTATTTTTTTTTTTATTATTATTTTATTAATAAATTTATATAATATTTTATATTAATTTTTGTAAAAAAATTATAGATTTATTTTTTTATTAAAAAAAATAAATTTTTAAATATGTAATAGTATTTTTTTCATAAAACCTTTTTTTAAATTAATCTTTTTTATTATTTTTATAGATATAAAAATATTAATAAGTGTTTGTTTTTAATTATTATTAAAATATTTATTTTAGTTTACATATTTTTCGTATGTATATTATTTTTCTATTTTAATAAATAATAAATGTTTGTTTTGTTTAAGTATTTTTTTTTTATATATTTTCCATGTTATTGGTATTTTTATTGAGTTATTTTTTTTATCAGTTTCTATATAAATAAAAGTATTTTTCTTTGTATGTTTGTTTTTTTCTAAGTATTGTATTGTTTTATTTAAAATATATTTTTTTTTATATGGTGGATCTATAAATATTATATCAAATTTATTGTTTTTATTTTGTTTTATCCATTTTATTGTATTTGTTTTTATTATTGTAAAATATTTGTTATTTATTTTTTTTGTATTTTTTTTTAATATTTTTATTGTTTTGTAATTTATTTCTAGCATTGTAATATGAATTGCTTTTCTTGATATTGATTCTATACTTAATGAACCACTTCCACAAAAGCAATCTAAGCATTTTTTGTTTTTTATAAAATTATTTAACCATTCGAATAATATTTTTCTTATTTTACTAGTTGTTGGTCTTATATTTAAATTTTTTGGTATTTTTATTTTCATTCCTTTTAGTTTTCCTGATATTATTTTCATATTTATATATATAATTTTTATATTATTTTTATTGATGTTAATATATAATTATGATTGGTTTTGTTAACTTTGATGTATGTATTTTATTTATTTTATATATTTAATTTGTTTTATTTATTAGTTTTTATTTATTTATAAAAATAAAAATTATTATTTTTATTAAAATAAAATATTTATTTTTTAAATAAAAAAAAAGAAATTAAATTAATTTATGAATATTTTTAATAAAAAAGAGTATAATTTTTTTTATTTTATTATTTATTTAATTTTATTAAGTATTAATAACAATTAATATGTCTATTACTTTATCTGATTTTAAAATAATGTCTTTAGGTAATTTAAATTCTTATATATATGTTGTGAATTCTTGGCCTTTGTTATCTTTAAAGGAGGAAAATAAAATTACTAGTAAATTATGTTGTTTAAAAGATTATAATTATATTGAAAATTTAATTTTATTTCATTTACGTTTTGTTGTTGTAATTGCAAGAAAATATTCAGGATATGGTATATCTCAGGATGATTTAATACAAGAAGGTAATATAGGTTTAATAAAAGCAATAAAGAAATTTAATCCTTTTTTGGGTGTTAGGTTAATATCTTTTGCTATTTACTGGATAAAATCTGCAATTAATGATTATGTTTTAAAAAATTGGAGTATTGTAAGAATAGCAACAACAAAAAAAAAAAAGAAAATATTTTTTAATTTAAGAAAAACAAAAATATCAATGGGTTTTTTAAATAAAAAAGAAGTAAATTCTATGTCATGTAAATTAAAAGTTTCTGAAAAAGATATATATTTTATGGAATATAGAATGTTTTTATGTGATATATCTTATGATTTTTTATTGGATAAGTATTTTTTAAATAAATATAATTTTGTTAATAATTTATTTTTATATAGTGAATATTCAATTTTTAATTTTGATTATGAAGATATTAATTATAAAGAATTTTTGTTAAAGAAACTTAAAGTTTCTATTAATTTTTTAGATTTTAGAAGTAAATATATTATAAATAAAAGATGGTTAAATGTAGAAAAAAAAAAAACGTTAAAAGAAATAGCAATTTATTTTAGAATTTCTTCTGAACGTGTTAGACAGTTAGAAAAGAAAGCTATAAATAAATTAAAAAAAGTTTTTAAAATAAATTTAAAAAATAAGTAAATATATGTATGTTTTTTAAAATTTTTAATAAAAATATTTTAATAGGTAATTTTGTGACTACAATTTTAAGTGTTAGAAGAAATAATTCAGTTGTTATGGGTGGAGATGGACAAGCGACTTTTGGTAATACAATATTGAAATCTAATGTTAAAAAAGTACGTAAAATATATTTTGATAAAGTTATAATAGGTTATGCAGGAAGTACTGCTGATTCATTTACATTGTTTGAGCATTTTGAAAAAAAATTAGAATTATATCAAGGAAATATTATTAGATCTGCTGTGGAATTATCTAAAGATTGGAGGACTGATAGAATGTTAAGAAGATTAGAATCTTTGTTGGCAGTTGCTGATAGTAAATATTCATTTATAATAACTGGTAGTGGTGATATTATTCAACCAGAAAATGATTTGGTAGCTATTGGCAGTGGTGGTTCTTTTGCTTTATCTGCAGCAAAATCTTTGTTTGAAAATACTAAGTTTAATGCTCATATTATAGTGAAAAAAGCATTGTCTATAGCGGCAGATATTTGTTTATATACTAATCATGTTTTTACTATAGAAGAATTGTGTTATTCTGAAATTAAAAATTTATAAAGGTTTATTTTTATGTATACTGAAATGACTCCACAAAAGATTGTTTCTGAATTAGATAAGTTTATTGTAGGTCAAAATAGTGCTAAAAAAGCGGTAGCTATTGCTTTAAGAAATAGATGGAGAAGAATGCAATTAAAAGATGATCTTCGTCATGAAGTAACACCAAAAAATATATTAATGATAGGTCCTACAGGTGTAGGAAAAACAGAAATATCTCGTAGATTGGCAAAATTAAGTGGTTCTCCTTTTATTAAAGTTGAAGCTACAAAATTTACTGAAGTTGGTTATGTTGGCAAGGAAGTTGATTCTATAATTAGGGATCTTATGGATTATGCTGTAAAAATGCTTAAAATAAAATATATGCGTAAAAATATAGTGAAAGCAAAAGAATTAGTTGAAAATCGTATATTAAGTGTTTTAGTATCTAAGATAAAATTAGATAATAAGTTAGATGAAAAAGATATTTCATTAAAATTATATAATATTAGAGAAAAATATAGAAAAAAATTACGTTCTGGTTTATTAGATAATAAATATATTGAAATAAATATATCTTCTTCTTCTTCTATGGGTATAGAAATTATATCACCTCCTGGAATGGAAGAAATGACAAGTCAATTGCAATCTGTTATTCAAAATTTAAGTGGTTATAAAAAAAAATTAAGAAAATTAAAAATAAAAGATGCTGTGAATTTATTATTAGATGAAGAAGCATCTAAGTTGGTTAATTTTGATGAATTAAAACGAAAATCTATTGATTTAGTTGAACAACAAGGTATTGTTTTTATAGATGAAATTGATAAAATATGTAAAAAAGGTGAAATGACTGATGCAGGTGTGTCTAGAGAAGGAGTTCAAAGAGATTTGTTACCTTTAGTTGAAGGTTGTACTGTTTCTACAAAGTATGGTGTTGTTAAAACTGATCATATATTATTTATAGCATCTGGTTCATTTCAATTTTGTAATCCGTCAGATTTAATACCAGAACTACAAGGAAGATTACCTATAAGAGTTGAATTAAAAGCATTAACATCAAAAGATTTTGAAAGAATATTAGTTGAACCAAATGCATCAATAACAGTTCAATATAAAGAATTATTAAAAACTGAAAATGTTGAGGTTGTTTTTACTGAAGAAGCTATAAAATGTATTGCTAAACTTTCATGGAAAGTAAATGAATTAACAGAAAATATAGGTGCTAGAAGATTGTATACAATATTAGAAAGATTGATGGAAGATATATCATTTAATGCTACTGATTATAAAAATCAATCTTTTTTAATTGATGATAATTATGTTAATTGTAAGTTGAGTAATTTAGTTTTAAATGAAGATTTAAGTCGTTTTATATTATAGTATAATTTTTTATTAGAAAAATAAAAATTTATTTTTGGCATGTATTGCAAAAGTATAAAGTTCTTCCATTTTTTTTTATAGATTTTATTTTTTTTTTACATATTAAACATTTTTTTTTATTTCTTTTATAAACCATTATTTTTTTTTGAAAATAACCGGTATTTTTGTTTAAATATTTTTTATTTATATTTATTGTTCCTTTTAGTTTTATTGATTTTTTTAGTATTAATTTTATTTTTTTAATTAATAATTTAATTTTATTTTTTTTTATTAGGCATGATGGTTTATTTGGTATTATTTTTGCTAGAAATAAACTTTCGTTTGCATATATATTTCCTATTCCTGAAATTATTTTTTGATTTATAATTAATTGATGTATACATATTTTTTTTTTTTTGGTTATGTTGTATAAATAATTTGTATTTAATTTTTTTGTTAAAGGTTCTGGTCCTAATTTAGATATTATGTTTTTTATTTTTTTTTTTTTATTGAACCATAACCAAAATCCGAATTTTCTTATGTCATTGTATCTAATTATTTTTTTTTCATTTGTTAATATATCAATATGATCATGTTTAGATTTTGGTATTTTTTTGTTTAAAATAAATATATTTCCTGATATTCCTAAATGTATTAGTATAAATCCTTTATTTGTATTTATTACTATATATTTTGAATATCTTTTTATTTTAATTATTTTTTGTTTTTTTAAATTTAATAATTTTTTTGATATTTTATATTTTAATTTTTTAGAATATATTAGTATTTTTGTTATTGTTTTATTTAATAAGTATTTTTTTAAATCGTTTTTTATTGTTTCAACTTCTGGTAATTCTGGCATTTTATTTTTTTTATTTTAATTTAAAATTATTATTTATTTATGGTATAATAAACATGTATATTAATTATATATTATTATTTTTTTATGTTTTAATTTATATATGAAAGTTATAAATTTTTGGGATAAAAGTTTAGCATTAAATATAGCTAAAAAAGAAAGTATCAATATGAGTGTTGTTCATTGGGTAATTATTTATTATTTTAGATCTTATTATTTTAGATTTAAAAATATTCCTAAAACTAGAAATGTTTTAACTTATTTAAATTTTAAATATGTAAAAAAAAAATATGATAGTTTAGTTCTTTTTAAATTATTTCCTAAAGGATTTGTTGGTCAAGTTTTAAAAATATCTTGTTTATCTAGTTTTGTTAGATGTTTTTAATTTGTTTTATTTATTATATGTTATTTTTTTAGAATATATTTCAATTTTTTTTATTATTTATGAAAAAGAATATACATCCTGTTAATAATTTTGTAAAAGTTATTTGTTCTTGTGGTAATTCAATGTTAGTATTATCTACTTTGAAAAAATCTTTTTCTGTAGATGTTTGTTATAAATGTCATTCATTTTATACTGGTAAACAGAAATTTTTTAATAATAAAGGAAGAATTGATAAATTCAAAAAACGTTTTGGTGATATGTTTTTTAATAAATAAATAATTATTTTTTTTTTTTTATTCTTTTTATATTAAACCCAATTGTATTTAATTTTTTTTCTATTTTTTCATATCCTCTGTCTACATAATTAATGTTTTTAATTATTGTTTTTCCATGTGCAACGCATCCTGCTATTATTAAACTAACAGATGATCTTAAATCGGTTGCTTTTATTTTTTTAGCAACAAGTTTTTTTACGCCTTTACATATTAAAATATTTTTTCTTTTTTTTATTTTTGCTCCCATAAAAATTAATTCTTTTACATATTGAAATCTATTTTCAAATATATTTTCTGTTATTATACTGTTTCCTTTACTTAAAGTATTTAATAATGTGAATTGTGGTTGCATATCTGTTGGAAAACCTGGGTATGGAGATGTAGATATATTTATAGATTTTGTTCTATTATTGTTCATATTTAACTTTATGAAATCATTTCCTGTTTTTATTTTAGCTCCTGATAATTTTAATTTTTTTATTATATTTGTTATAAAAAAAGGATTAGTATTGTAACAGGTTATTTTGCTTTTTGATATTGCAGCAGCAACAAGATATGTGCTTGTTTCTATTCTGTCAGATATTATTTTGTATGTTCCACCTTTTAGAATTTTAACTCCGGATATTAATATTTTATTTTTTTTACTTATTAAATTTATATTAGCCCCCATTTTTTTTAAAAAATTTATTGTATCTATTATTTCCGGTTCTTGTGAAATATTTTTTATGATTGTAATTCCTTTAATAAAAATTGAAGCGAGTATTATTGTTATGGTTGCTCCAACACTTTTTTTTGGTATATTTATTGTATTATTGTGTAATTTTTTAATGTATCCATATATTATTTTGTTTTTTTTTTTAATTATTATTCCTAAGTGTTTAAGACCATATATATGTAAATCTATTGGTCTTTTTCCAATATTACATCCTCCTGGTTTATAAATTTGTATTTTTCCTAATCTTATAATAATTGGACTTAAAAACCATACTGAAGCTCTTATTTTTTTAATTAATTTAAAGGTTAAATTTGATTTATTTATGTATTTGTTGTTTATATAAATAGATTTATTAAAAGTTATTTTTGATCCTATTTTTTTAAATATTTTCAATGTTGTTTTTACATCTTTTATTTTAGGAATGTTTTTAATTTTAATGTCTTCTTTTATTAATAAAGATGCAAATAATATTGGTAGAATAGAATTTTTAGCTCCAGATATTTTTATTTCTCCATTAGTTTTATTTGGTCCATATATATAAAATTTGTCCATATTTATTTTTTTTAAATATAAAAAAAGTTATATTTTATTTATAATAATATTTATTATTTCTATAAATTCATTTGGTATTAATGATGATGATCCTATTAAGAAACCATCTATTTTTGTTTTTTGTATTATTTCTAATATATTTGTTTTGTTAACTGAACCTCCATATATTATTTTTAAGTTTTTTTTTGTTATGTTTGTTTTTTTAATTATGTAATTTTTTATAGTATTGTATATGTCATTTATATGATTTATATCAGCTGATATCCCAGTTCCTATTGCCCATATTGGTTCGTAAGCAATAATTATTTTTTTTATTATATTTTTTATTTTTTTATTTTTTAAAAATTTAATTTGTTTTTTACATATTTGTTTGCTTTTTTTTTGAATATAGTTTTTTTTTTTCTCTCCTATGCATAATATTGGTGTTAGTTTTGTTTTTATACTTGATATTAATTTTTTTAGTATTATTTTGTTTTTTTCTAAATGGTATTTTCTTCTTTCTGAATGTCCTATAATTACATATTTTACGTTTATATCTTTTAACATTTCACCTGATATTTCTCCAGTGAAAGCACCTTTTATATTTTTATCTATATTTTGTGATGTTAGTTTAATATTTTTATTATTTTTTAAAATATATTTAGATAAATATAAATATGGTATTGGTGGAGCTATAGATATTTTGCATTTTTTTGTATTTATATTGCTGTTTATTATTTTCAATAAATTTTCTTTTATTGTTTTTTTATTGCCATTAAGTTTCCAATTTCCAATTACTATTTTTTTTTTCATTTTAAATAAAATAAATAAATTAATTTGTCATAAATTGTTTTTTATTTTAGAATAAATATTATATATTTTATTTATAGAAATTTGAAGTTTTTATGTTTAATTAATGTTTTATTAATTTATGTTTCATATACCTGCATTTTCAAAATCTATTAATAAATTTTTAAATTTAAAAAAAGATGGTGTATATATAGATTGTACATTTGGTTGTGGTGGTCATTCTAAAATTATTTTAAGTTATTTAAACCATAATGGAAGATTATATGCATTTGATGTTGATCCAGAATCTTTTAATTTAGGTTCTAAATTTAAAGATAATCGTTTTGAAATTATAAATAGTAATTTTGTAACGATTAAGAATTATATGTCTAAAAAATTATTATTTGGTAAAATTGATGGTATTTTGTTTGATTTAGGTTTGTCTTCTCATCAATTAGATAATCCTAGTAGAGGATTTTCCTTTAAAAGAAACGGACCTTTAGATATGAGAATGAATCAAAATATAGGTATAAGTGCTAAATCTTGGATTAATAAAGCTAATGAATTTGATATATATAATGTTTTAAAGTATTTTGGGGAAGAAAAATTTTCAAAAAAAATAGCAAAAAAAATAGTTAATTATAGAAAAAAGAATTATATATCTACTACTTTTGATTTATCTAGATTGGTTGAATCTGTAATAAAAACAAAAAGATATTATAAAAATAAATCTACTAGAACTTTTCAAGCTATACGTATTTATATAAACAATGAATTATTTTTTTTGAAGAAAGCTTTAGATTTATCTTTTTCATTATTAGCTTCTAAAGGTAGATTAGTTGTTATTAGTTTTCATTCTTTAGAAGATAGAATTGTGAAAAATTTTATAAATAATAAATCAAATATTAATTATTTTTTATTGCCAGATTTACCTTTAACTTTAAATCAAATTAAAAATTTGTATTCTACTAAAATGATTAATTTAGGTAAATTTAAACCTTCCTTAATAGAAATTCAAAATAATAATAGAATTAGAAGCGCTGTACTTAGAGTTGCTGAAAAGAAATAATATAAAATAAGGGTTTTTTTTGAAATTACATACAATAAATAGTTTATTATCTAGATATTTTAATTTTATTGAATTACCAAATTGTTTTATTAATGATATTAAAATTAATAGTCGTTTGGTTGTTAAAGGTGATTTATTTATTGCTTTAAAGGGATATAAAGTTAATGGTAAATGGTTTATTTATAATGCTGTAAAAAATGGAGCTATAGCTGTGTTAACATATTCTAGTAATAAATATTCTTATTTTAAGTATAATAAAAATTATGGTATTTATGTTTTTTATTTATTTTGTTTAGATAGTTATTTATCTGAAATAGCTGGTTTATTTTATGATAATCCTAGTAAAAAATTTATTTTGACAGGTGTTACTGGAACTAATGGTAAAACCACCGTTGTTAACATTTTATCTCAATGGGTATATTTATTAAATTATAATTCTTCAATGTTGAGTACAATTGGTAATGGTTTTTATAACAAATTGATTGAATCATCAAACACGACTTGTTCTGCAGTTGAAATTCAGAATTATTTGAGATGTTTTGCAAAAAAAAAAGTAGATTTTTGTTCTATAGAAGTTTCCTCTCATTCTTTGATTGAAAATAGAATAAACTCTTTATTTTTTTTAGCTGCCATTTTTACTAATTTGACTTTAGATCATTTAGATTATCATTTTAATATGTTTAATTATGAGTTATCTAAATTTAAATTATTTGTTGATTTCAATATTAATAATTTAATTATTAATGTAGATGATCCTGTTGGTTTTAGATGGTGTAAAAAATTGTCTGTAAACAAAGTTATTCCTGTTAGTTTTAAAAACTATAATAGTATTTTTTTTTCTAATAGATGGTTATATGTAGTTTGTATAAAAGAATATGGTTTTTTAAAAAAAATACATTTTTGTTCTTCTTGGGGTAATGGATTTATAAATACTACATTACATGGTATTTTTAATATAAAAAATTTATTATTGAGTTTTGTTGCTTTATTGTCTTTAGGTTTTGATATTCATGATTTATTAAGAAATAGTAAATATTTAGTTTTACCAACAGGTAGAATGGAATTTTTTTTTTCTAAAAATTTTCCTTTAGTTGTTGTTGATTATGCTCATAATCCTGATTCTTTAGAAAAATCTTTAAATTATTCTAGAACGTTTTGTAAAGGTAAATTATGGTGTATTTTTGGATGTACTGGAAATAGAGATAAAAGTAAAAGATCTTTAATGGCAAGTATAGTTCAAAAATTGTCTGATATAGTTATTGTAACTAATGATGATCTTTATTATGAAAATGAGAATTCTATATTAAATGATATAAAATTGGGTTTTAATAATTATAATAATGTTTATTTTATTTCAAATAGAAGTATAGCTATAAATTTTTCAATAGAAAGTGCATCTGTTAATGATTTAGTATTATTATTAGGAAAAGGTCATGAGAATTATCAAATTATTTTGGATAAGAAAATAAATTTTTCTGATAGATATGAAGTTTCTAGATGTTTAGGTATATTTTCATGATTTGTTTAGATTTAAATATAATTTCTAATATTACTAATGGGGTTTTATTTGGTGATAATTTAAAAATACATTATATTTCTATTGATACTAGGAATAAAAAATATAAAAAATATTTATTTATTGCTTTAAAAGGAAAAAATATTGATGCTCATACTTTATGTTTAGATGCTATAAATAGTGGTGCTATAGCTTTATTAGTAGAATTTTTAGTTCCTGTTATGGTCCCTCAGTTAATAGTTAAAGATACAAATAAAGCTTTAGGAGAAATATCTCGTTGGTTAAGAATAAATTCTAATGTTAAAGTTTTTGCAGTTACTGGTTCTACTGGAAAAACAACTGTTAAAGAAATGATGGTAAATATTTTAAGATATAGTGGTAATAATGTTTTATATACTTATGGTAATTTAAACAATAATATAGGTGTTCCATTAACTTTGTTAAATTTAAATAATTCTTTTTATAAATATGTTATTTTAGAGTTGGGTGTTAGTTGTATAAATGATATGAAGTATTTAGCAAATATTGTTTTGCCTGATATAGCATTAGTTACAAATATATCTTTTTCTCATTTTATTAGTTTTAAGAGTTTTTATAATATTGTTAAAACTAAAGGTTTAATATTTAATTATTTAAAAAAAAATGGTATTGCTGTTATTAATAAAGATATAAAATATTTGTCTTTTTGGAATAAATATTTATTAGAAAAAAACATGATGTTTTATTCATTTCGTAAAAAGTTAGGTGTTGATGTTTTTTTATTAAATTTAGATTTAAAAGATTATGGTAGTTATTTAACTATATATACGTTTTTAGGTGTTATTAAAATTTTTTTAAGATTATTAGGTATACATAATATTTTTAATATATTAGCCTCTATTTCTTGTTCTATTTCTCTTGGAATTTCATTAAAGGATATAATTATTGGTTTAGAATCTTTTTTACCTGTTAAAGGAAGATTATATCCTATTTATTTAAATAAATATAAACTTATATTAGATGATACTTATAATTCAAATCCTAGATCTGTGTATTATTCTGTTTTATTTTTAAGTAGATTTTCTGGTTATAAAGTTTTGATAATTAGTGATATGGCTGAATTAGGTAAATTTTCAATTAGAAGTCATATTAATATTGGTTTTGTTGTTAGAAATTTATATATAGATAAAGTTTTTAGCATAGGATTTCATAGTTTTTATATTTCTAAATATAGTTTAGTAGGTGAACATTTTATTAAAATTTCTGATTTAATAATTAGGTTAAAATATATTTTAATGTTAAATAGTAAAGTTACTGTGTTAATTAAAGGTTCTCGTGTTTTTAATATGGATAAAATAATTAGTTTTTTATAGGTTTATAAAATATATATGATGAGATTTTGTTTTTTGTCTAATTTTTTTTTTAATAATTTTTTGTTTAGAATTTTATTAGCTATATTTTTTACTGTTTTTATTTCTATAAAATTAAATAATTATTTTTTATTTTTTTGTAAAAAAAATAAAATATATCAATTTGTTCGTTATAATATATCTAAAAATCATTTATCTAAAGTAAATGTTCCAACTATGGGTGGATTGATTATATTTATTTCTGTATTTATTTCTTTTTTTCTGTTTGTTTATTTAGATAAATATATTGTTTTGTTTTTTTTTGTTATTTTAATGAATGTAATTATAGGTTTTGTTGATGATTGTTTTAAAATCTTTTATTGTAATTTTAAAGGTTTATCGATTTTTAGTAAAATTTTTTATCAGTCTATTGTTTCTATTATTTTTATTTATTTTTTTTATAATAATAATGTTATTATGTTTAATAAAATAAATATACCTATATTAAATAAAAATATATATATTGGTATTTTTTATCCAATATTGTTATATTTTATTATGATTAGTACTACTAATTCTGTTAATTTAACAGATGGTTTAGATGGTTTAGTTATTTTGCCTGTTATATTTTCTTTATTATTTTGTTTAGTTGTATCTTTATTTAGTGGAAATTTATATTTATCTAAAATTTTAAAAATTCCGTATTTATATTATTCTCATGAATTAATTGTTGTTAATGTTATAATGTTAAGTGCTTTAATTGTTTTTTTTCCATATAATTTTTATCCTGCTAGAATTTTTTTGGGTGATGTTGGTTCTTTATTTTTGGGTTCGTTTATAAGTGTTATGTTTATTTTGTTGCATAAAGAATTGTATTTATTAATAGTTGGTTTTTTATTTGTATTAGAAGGTTTTTCTGTTATTTTACAGATTTTATATATTAAATTGTTTTGTAAACGTGTTTTTTTGATGGCTCCTATTCATCATCATTATGAATTGAAAGGATTTACGGAAATAAAAATTGTTACTTGGTTTTGGGTTTTTTCTTTTTTTTCTTTTTTAGTTTCTTTATTAATTTTTGGTATTGTTTAAAATGTTTTGTTATAAAAATAAAAATATTATAATATTAGGTTTTGGTTTAACTGGTTTTTCGTGTGTTAAATATTTTTTGTCTTTAGGAATTTATCCTAAGGTAATGGATTTATTATTAAAAGAATTTATTAAATTAAAAGTATTTGATGGAATAGAATATTATTTTGGTGGTTTTAAGGAATCTTGGATGTTGGGTGCAGATTTAATTGTTATTAGTCCAGGTGTATCACCTTATCATCCTTTAATTATAAAAGCAAAAAATAAAGGTATTGAAATTATAAATGATATAGAAATATTTAGTAGAGAAATTAATATTCCAGTTATAGCTATAACTGGAACTAATGGTAAAAGTACTGTAGTGACAATGTTATATAAAATTTGTAATTTGTGTGGAATTAAAGTTGCCATTGGAGGAAATATAGGAACACCTGTTTTAGATATAATTAATTTAGATGTTTCTTTTTATATATTAGAATTGTCTAGTTTTCAATTAGAATATGCACCTAATTTAAAGACATTTTGTTCAGTTATTTTAAATATTAGTGAAGATCATATGGATAGATATCCTGGTGGTTTTTTTAATTATTTGTTTTCTAAGTTAAATATATATAATAATGCATATTATTGTGTTGTTAATAATGATGATTTTTATACATATCCTTTAAATTATTTTGAGAAGAATATTATTACTATTGGTTTAAAGAAATCAGATTATTATATAAAAAAAAATAATAATGATTTATATTTACATTGTTTTGGTCTTGATTTAATTAATGTTAATAATTTTTATTTAAAAGGTTTTTCTAATTATGTTAATTTTTTATTTGTTATATCTATTTGTGATTTATTAAATATATCTAGGAGTATAGTTTTGGATTTTATTTCTAATTTTAAGGGATTACCTCATCGTTTTTCAGTTGTAAAAAATAATAAAGGTGTTGTGTGGATAAATGATTCTAAATCTACTAATATTGGTAGTACTTTGTCGGCTTTATTTAATTTATCTGGAATTAATGGATATATATGGTTATTAATTGGTGGAGATGGTAAGTCTGCTGATTTTGAAAATTTATTAAGACCTTACTTATTATTTATAAGTAAAAAATTACATATATGTTGTTATGGTAAAAGTAAAGATATTTTGTTTGACATGGTTCCTGGTATTTCTAAAAAATTTTCAACTATGTATTCTGCTGTATATTATATTTCTAATTTAGTACAAGTTGGTGATTTTGTGTTGTTATCTCCTGGTTGTTCTAGTTTAGATCAATTTATTAATTTTAAAGATAGAGGTAATCAGTTTATTTATTTATCAAAAATTTATGGTTGAATTTTTAAGTGAAAAAATGAAAATAAATCGTTTAGTTATTATTGCAGGTGGTACTGGTGGTCATATATTTTCAGGTTTAGTAATTTGTGATTATTTTAAGTCTTGTGGTTGTTTAGTTAAATGGATTGGTACAAAGGATAGATTAGAATTTGTATTACAATCTAAGTATAATTTAGATATAGATTTTGTATATATACCTAATTTTAGGAAAAACTTTTTATTTAATTTTTTTAGAAACATATTTTTTTTTATTAAAAGTATTTATTTAATAGTAAATAAATTTAAAGAATGGAATCCTGATTTAGTTATAGGTTTTGGTGGTTATGTATCTTTTTCTGGAATTTTATCTGCTTGGTTGTGTTCCATACCAACTATGATACATGAACAAAATTTTATTGTTGGTTTGTCTAATAAAATTTTATCACATATTGTTACTAAAGTTGTTCAGGCTTTTCCTGGAACTTTTCATGGAAATATTCCTGTAGTAGGTAATCCTATAAGGAAAGAGTTGCTCTGTTTTTTAAAACCTAAATATAGATTATTAAATAGAAAGGGACCTATTAAAATTTTAGTTGTTGGTGGGAGTCAAGGTTCTGTTAAATTAAATTTTATTATATTAGATTTAGTTAAACGTTTAAATATGAAAAAATATTTTATTTTACATCAGACGGGTATTAATAATTATAATTCTGTTTTTAGTATTTTAAACCAAAAAAATAAGGTTTTTAATTATAATATAGTGGATTACATATATGATATGTACGAAGTTTATAATTGGGCTGATTTAATTATTTGTAGATCAGGAGCTTTAACGGTAAGTGAAATTAGTTATGTTGGTTTAGCATCTATATTTATACCTTTTTTACATAATGATAATCAGCAATATTTAAATGCTAAATTTTTACAAGATGTTGGTGCTTCTTTTATTGTTGATGAAAATAATTTACCTGTAGAAAATTTAATTAATATTTTATCTAAAATAAATAGAAATAAATTGTTTATTATGTCTTGTTTGGCTTATAAAAAAAGAATAAAAAATTCTAATAAAAAATTTATTAATGAAATTATTAATATTTAATTGGTATTTATTTATGTTTTTGAAAAATGTTTTAGGTAAAAAAATTGTTATTATTCATTTCATTGGTATAGGTGGAAATGGTATGTCAGGAATTGCTGAAATGTTATTTTTATCTGGTTATAAAATAACAGGGTCTGATATTTGTGTTAATGATAGAATAAAATATTTATTATCTTTAGGAATTAATATATATTTAAATCATTCTAAAAATAATATATTTAATGTTGATTTAGTTGTTTATTCTTTTGCTATTGATTATATTAATAATATTGAATTATCTTATGCCCGTTATTTAAATATACCTATATTAAATAGAATAGAAATTCTTTTTGAAATGGTTAGATTTAAATATTATATATCGGTTATTGGAAGTCATGGAAAAACTACTACTACTTCTATGATTTTTGATATTTTATTTAAATATGGTTTTAAAATTAATTGTTTGAATGGTGGTAATATAAAAATTTTAAATTCTAATTCTTATTTATGTGATAGTAATTATTTTTTATTTGAATTAGATGAAAGCAATAATTTATTTTTATTATTTAGACCAGTTATAGTTGTTATTACTTCTATAAGTAATGATCATTTATATAATTATGGTAATAATTTTGATAACCTAGTTTCTTCATTTTTAACTTTTTTAAAAAATATTCCATTTTATGGTTGTATAATAGCTTGTATAGATGATATTTTGATTAGGAATTTGTTAAAAAATAATAAATTTAATGCTAATATAATTACTTATGGTTTTAGTTGTGATGCTGATGTTAATATTTTTGGTTTTTATCAAAAATTATATAAAAGTTATTTTATGTTATCTATTTTTGGTAAAAGATATTTAAATTTTGTTATTCCTATGATTGGGAAACATAATGTTTTAAATTCTGTTGCTTCTTTGAGTTTTTCTTATATATTTAAAAATATAGATGTAAATTTTATAAAAGATACTTTGAAGAATTTTTTAGGTGTTTCCCGTAGATCTGAAAAAATAGGTAATTTTGATTTTAATATTAGAAATAAGATTTGTAAGAATATATTAGTTATATTTGATTATGGTCATCATCCTGAAGAAATTTTAAATAGTATTAGTTCTGTTTTTAATTCTTGGAAAAATAGAAGAATTATAATGATTTTTCAACCACATAGATATACTAGAACACAAAGTTTGTTTTTTGACTTTGTTAATGTTTTATCTAAAGTTAATATTTTAATATTACTTGATATTTATTCTGCTAATGAGAATATTTTTGTTAATAATGTTAGTAGCAATGATTTAACATGTTATATGTATGATATTGGTTTTTTTAATGTTTTATTTATTTTGAATTTTAAAAATATTTTGTTATATTTGTTTGATATTTTGATAAGTGATGATATTGTTTTATTTCAAGGTGCTGGTGGCTGTTTGGATAAAATATTATTTGATTTTATTAATGAATCTTTTTCATTATAAAATTTTTTGTAAAGATGTTTATGAAATATAGGAAAATAGCAGTTTTATATGGTGGCATTTCTGACGAAAGATTTGTTTCTTTACGGTCTGGAAAAGATGTTTTAAATGTTTTGAGTACTTTAGATATAAAAATTTATTCTTATGATATGAAATATTTTTCTTTAAAGAAATTTTTAAAAAATAAATATGATAATGTATTAATTTTACTTCATGGAGAAGGTGGTGAAGATGGTAGTGTTCAGAGTTTATTAGATTTACATAATATTCGTTATGTGAGTAGTGGTGTATTGTCATCTTATATTACTTTTAATAAATTTAAAACAAAATTTATTTTAAATAATTTTAATATTAATGTTGTACCTAGTTTTTTTTTAAATATATCGGTTTTTAGAAAATATTATTTTTTAGATTATTTATATAAATTTTTTTGTAAAAGTATAATTTTTAATTTAGGTTTACCATTAATTATTAAACCTAATTATGGTGGTTCTAGTATTGGTATATTAATAATTAATAATTTTTATGATTTATATTTTAATTTAAAAAAATATATATATGAATATAAAAGTATTTTAATTGAAAAGTATATTTTTGGAAAAGAATATACTGTTAGTATATTAAATAATAAAATTTTACCTTCAATTTTAATAAAAAAAGAAAATTTATATTATGATTTTAAATCTAAATATGAATGTGGATTTTTAAATTATGTATGTCCTAGTAGATTAAGTAAATATTTAGATATTTATTTAAGTAATTTATCTATGAAAATATGGAAAATATTAGGTTGTAAAAATATAGGTAGAATTGATTTTATTATGGATAAATATAATAATTTTTGGTTTTTAGAGATTAATACAATACCTGGAATGACTAATTATAGTCTTTTGCCTTATGCAGCAAGTAAAGTTGGTATAGATTTTGTGAGTTTAGTTAAGAACATTATATATATATAATTTTTTCTTTATAAATATAATTTTAGTTTTTTATTAAATTTAAATTTTCCATAATAAATTTTTATTTTTTGTAAATATTTTATAAAGTAAATAGTAGTAATTGTATGTTTTAAAATTAATTTTTATGTTAAAATAATTTATTTTTAATGTTTTCTATTTTTATTTTTTATTTTTATAGTTTTTTATTTTTTGGAAATATTAAGTAAGAATTTTATATGTTTTATAAAATTTAATTAAATAGTTATTAATATGTTTTTAAAATTGTTTTCGTATTTTTTTAATAGAAAAATATATAAAAAATTTTCTATTATGGAGAATATTGTAAGAGAAATAAATAATTTGGAAAAATATTTTGTTAATTTTTCTGATATTGATTTGAAAAATAATACCTATCGTTTTCGTGATTTAATATTATCAGGTAAAAGTATTTATGATTTTTTACCTGAAGCTTTTGCAACTGTTCGTGAAGCTAGTAAAAGAGTTTTTGGTATAAGACATTTTGATGTTCAACTTTTAGGTGGTATTGTATTAAACAATGGTTGTATTGCTGAAATGAAGACTGGTGAAGGTAAAACTTTAACCTCTACTTTACCTGCATATTTAAATGCTTTAGTTGGTAAAGGTGTTCATATTGTTACAGTTAATGAATATTTGGCTAAACGAGATTCGGAGCTTAATAGTAAATTATTTAATTTTTTAGATATTACTGTAGGTTTAAATTTATCTGGTATGTCTTTGATTGAAAAAAAGAAAGCTTATTTAGCTGATATTACTTATGGTACTAATAATGAGTATGGTTTTGATTATCTTCGTGATAATATGGTTTTTTCTGTGGATGATAAAGTTCAGAGAGATTTATATTATGCTATAATTGATGAGGTAGATTCTATTTTAATAGATGAAGCTAGAACCCCTTTAGTCATTTCTGGTTCTATAGAATTTTCTTTTAATTTATTTAATAAAATTAATAATATTATACCTTTTTTAGTTAAACAAGATAAAGAAGATAATTATTGTTTTAAAGGAAGTGGTGATTTTGTTGTTGATAAAAAATATAAACAAATATTTTTAACAGAAAGAGGTATTTTAAAAGTAGAAAATTTATTAGTTAGTAATAATTTAATTGATAATTCTTCTTCTTTGTATCAATCTAATAATATCATGATTATGCATTATGTTATATCTTCTTTAAAAGCTCATTTTTTGTATAAACGTAATGTAGATTATTTGGTTAAAAATAATCAAATTTTAATTGTAGATGAACATACTGGAAGAATAATGCATGACAGAAGATGGTCTGATGGTTTACATCAAGCAATAGAAGCAAAAGAAAATGTTTATGTTAATAATGAGAATCAATCTTTGGCATCTATTACTTTTCAGAATTATTTTAGACTTTATAAAAAATTATCAGGAATGACTGGTACAGCTATTACTGAATCTTTAGAATTTAGTTCTATTTATAATTTAGATACTATATCTATTCCTACAAATAAACCTATTATTAGAAAAGATTACTCGGATTTAGTTTATTTAACTGAAAAAGAAAAATATAACGCTATTATAGAAGATATAATTTATAGAAAAAAGATTAATCAACCAGTTTTAGTTGGAACTATATCTATAGAAAAATCTGAATATATATCTTCTAAATTATATAAATTAGGTATTGAACATAATGTATTGAATGCTAAATTTCATAAATTTGAGGCAGGTATAATTTCTCAGGCAGGAAAGCCTTCTATGGTTACTATAGCAACTAATATGGCTGGTAGAGGAACTGATATAATATTAGGTGGAAATATTTTTGATGAAATTTATTTTTTAACTAATGAGAATAATGAAAATATAAATATTATAAAGAATGAATGGAAAGTTAATCATGATTTAGTTGTTTCTTTGGGTGGTTTACATATAATAGGTACTGAAAGACATGAATCTAGAAGAATAGATAATCAATTAAGAGGTAGATCTGGAAGGCAAGGTGATCCAGGATCTTCTAGATTTTATGTTTCTATGGATGATTCTTTGATGAGGATTTTTATTTCTGAGAAAGTTGTTTTTTTTATGAGAAATATAGGTATAAATTATGGTGAATCTATAGAACATAATTTTATTAATAAATCTATAGAAAAAGCTCAGAGTAAAATTGAGAATAGAAATTTTGATTTTAGAAAACAATTATTAGAATATGATGATATTGTTAATGAACAAAGAAAAATAATATATTTAAAGAGAAATAAATTGTTGTTTTCTGTAAATTTAAGTAAATATATAAGTAAATTAATATTAAAAGTTGTTAATTTAATTGTTATTAATATTTTTTCTAATAAAAAAAAATATATTGTTGATGATTATGTTAAAAAATTAAAATTAATTTATAATATTTTAATTAATGATTTTAATATTAAGTTTTTTTATGATTATAAATATGGTGTTGATGTTAATAATTTGAAGTTATTAATTTTAAAATCTATAGATTTAATGTTTAAAGAAAAAGAAAAAATTTTAGGTGAAATTTTATTTTTAAAGGTAAATAAAAATGTTATGTTATATTCCCTGGATTATTTTTGGAAAGAATATTTATATTCTATAGATTCTTTAAAAGAAAGTATAAATTTATATAGTTATGCACAAATAGATCCTATACAAGAATATAAAATACAGTCTTATAAATTATTTTCAAATATGTTAAAAAATTTTAATTACCAATCTTTAGTTTCTATAAATAAAATTATTGAAGAACATGATATTAATTTTATTAAAGAAAATATAGATAATCAAAGATTTTTTGATAAATTTAATATAAAATTATTTTTTAATTAAAAATATTTTAAATTTAATAAAAAAAGATTTTGAACATTTTTAAAAATATTTTTTTTTAAAAATAAAATATTACATTTTTTTTTTGAGAAAATATTTATTTTATATAATAATATTTAATAATTATTAAAATAAAATAATTATTAAAATTTATATAAAATTAAATGTGTAAAAATTTTATGGATAAAGATATTGATCCTGTAGAAACTTTTGAATGGTTAGAATCTATAAATTATATTATTCGTAATAGTGGTGTAAGTAGAGCTAAATTTATATTAAATAGATTATTTGATAAAATTAAATATTTGGATAATAATTTTTCAAATAAAAAGAAATTATTTGATTATGTAAATAGTATTTCATTAATTGATCAAGTTAAATATCCAGGTGATATAGAAATTGAAAATAATATTTTAAATTATGTTCGTTGGAATGCAATAATGTTAGTTTTAAGATCAACTAGAAAGAGATTGGATTTAGGAGGTCATATATCTAGTTATCAATCTTTTTCTAGTATTTATGAGGTTTGTTTTAATCATTTTTTTAAAATTTATAATAAAAATAGTGAAGATTTAATTTTTTTTCAAGGTCATAGTTCTCCGGGAATTTATTCTAGGTCTTATTTGGAAGGTAGAATTACAGATTTTCAAATGAATAATTTTCGTCAAGAAGTTGTTGGTGGATTATCTTCTTATCCTCATCCGTATCTTATGCCTAATTTTTGGCAATTTCCTACTGTATCTATGGGTCTAGGTCCTTTGTGTTCTATTTATCAAGCTAAATTTTTAAAATTTTTAATGAATAGAGGTATAAAGGATACATCTAATCAGAAAATATATGTTTTTATTGGTGATGGTGAAATGGATGAAGCGGAATCTAAAGGTTTAATTAATATAGCTGTACGTGAAAAATTAAATAATTTAATTTTTATTGTTAATTGTAATTTACAAAGGTTAGATGGTCCAGTATTTGGAAATGGAAAAATTATTGATGAATTGTCTAATTTATTTTTTGGTGTTGGATGGAAAGTTATAAGGGTTATTTGGGATTCTAATTGGGATAAATTATTTTTAAAAGATATTAGTGGTAAATTAATAAAATTAGTTAATGAAACTTTAGATGGTGATTATCAAAATATTCGTTCTAAAAGTAGTGATTATTTAAGGAATAATTTTTTTGGAAAGTATATAGAAACTTTTAATTTAGTTTCTAATTTGAGTGATTATGATCTTTATTCCTTAAATTATGGAGGTCATGATTTTAAAAAAATATATTCCGCTATTTTTGAAGCTTATAATTCTGTTGATAAACCTTCAGTTATTTTTTTTAAAACTGTAAAAGGATATGGTTTGGGTAGAGATATTGAATGTAGCAATGATATTCATCAAATTAAATTATTTGATTTTAATAGATTAAAATTAATTAGAGATAATTTGTCTATACCGATTGATAATAAAAAATTAAATGATTATTTGTTTGTTAGTTTTAAAAAAAAAAGTAAAGAATATGATTATTTACATTTTTCTAGAAATAAATTAGGAGGATATTTACCTAGGAGAAGAAAATTTTTTACAAAAAAAATAATTTTACCTAATAAAAAAAAATTTATTAAATTATTAGGTAAGTCTTTAAATAAAACTTCAACCACATTATGTTTTAATAAAATATTAAATATTTTGTTAAATGATAAAAATATTTCTTATAGAATTGTTCCTATTATATCAGATGGTGCTCGTACTTTTGGAATTGAAAGTTTTTTTCATAAATTTGGTATATATAGTAGTTTTGGTCAAAATTATGATCCTGAAGATATAAATAAGTTATTATTTTATAAAGAAGATAAAAAAGGTCAAATTTTACAAGAAGGTATTAATGAATTAGGAGCTTTTGCTTCATGGATTGCTGCATCTACATCTTATAGTGTTAATGATATACCTATGATTCCTTTTTATATTCATTATTCTATGTTTGGTTTTTCTAGGTTCGGAGATTTATTGTGGTCTGCTGGTGATCAATGTTCTAGAGGTTTTTTGATAGGTGGAGTTTCAGGAAAAACTACATTAAATGGGGAAGGATTACAACATCAAGATGGAAATAGTCATGTTTATTATTCTACTGTATCTAATTGTATTTCTTATGACCCAGCTTTTTCTTATGAATTATTGGTTATTATTTTAAATAATTTGGAAAAGATGTATGGTGTTGATCAGGATAATTTTTTTGTATATATTTCTTTGTATAATGAAATGTATTATATGCCAGAAATTTTGAATAATATAGAAGATGGTATATGTAAAGGTGCTTATAAATTTAAAACATTTGTTGGTAGTAAATCTAAAATTCAATTATTAAGTTCTGGTTCTATGATTAATTCTGTTTTAAAAGCTGCAGATTATTTGTCTTTTATTTATGATATTAGTGTTGATGTTTTTAGTGTAACATCTTTTACAGAACTTGCTCGTGATGGATCTAAATGTTTTAGATGGAATATGCTTCATCCGGATTGTGTTAGTATTATTCCTTATATAAGTTCTATTTTAGACAATAGTGTTACAGTTGCTTGTACTGATTATGTAAAATTATATGCGGAACAGATTAGACCTTATGTGTTAGGCAAGTATTATGTTTTAGGTACTGATGGTTATGGAAAATCTGATAGTAGAGATAATTTACGTTCTTATTTTGAAGTTAGTTATCCATATATTATTTTGTCTTCTTTAAATTTATTATATATTCAGAGAGAAATAAGCATCAAATTATTATTTGATGTTATTAATAAATTTAATATTAATGTAAATTTGGAAAAATATGTTTGAAAAAATAATATTTAATATTGATTGTTCTTTTAAAGTTGTTGATATTTTTGTTAATAAAAATGATTTGATAAAAAATGAAATTAATTTGATGATATTGGAGAATGATCATTTTTATGTAGATTGTTTTTCTTGTTTTTTTGGTATAGTAAAAAAAATTATTGTAAATGTGGGTGATACTATTAAAAATGGTGATATATTGATATTTGTAGATTTAAAAAATGAGGGTGAGTTTTATAAATCAAGTTTTGGTAATTTATTAAAATCAAGTAATAATAAGATAAATAATAATTTTAAAATAAGTAGAAAGATATTTCTTCCAGATTTAGGATTTAAAAATTCTGAAGTTACTGATATTTTTGTTAAAGAGAAAAATTTTGTTAAGAATGGTGATACTTTAATTGTTATAGAGAATGATAAAGTATCTGTTGAAATACCATCTATTTGTTCTGGTATAGTAAGAAATATTTTAGTTAAGATTGGTGATTTCATTTCTAGTGGGAATATTTTGTTAACTTTATATGTTGATAGTTTTGATTTAATTATTTTAAAAAATAGTAATAAAAAATTAATTTCTGATAAAAAAAAATCAAATAATTTAGAAAAACAAAAAAAATTAAAAACAACAAAAAATAAAAAAAAAGATTTAATATTTAATTATGCTCCTTCAGTAAAAAGATTGGCTGATCAATTTTCTGTAAATTTAAATTTTATTTGTGGTACTGGTTTAAAAAAAAGAATAGTTCGTTCTGATGTTATTAATTATATTAAAAATTGTGTATTAAATTATAAAAATATTAATAACAATTTAAATGTTAATAATAATGATAAAATATACGATATTAATAATGATGATGATGTTTCTTATGTAAATTTAAATAATATAAAAAAGAAAATAATAGTTAATTTATCTAAATCTTGGTCTAATATTCCTCATGTTACTCAATTTGGTGAAATTGATATATCTAATTTAAATAAATTTAGAAAAATTGTTAATTTAAAATTGTTAAATGAATGTAGTAAATTTAAATTAACTTTATTAATTTTTGTTATAAAAACTTTATCTAAAATTTTAATAGAAATGCCTATTTTTAATAGTAGTGTATCTGATAATTTAAAGAATATAATATTAAGAAAGTATATTAATATTGGTATAGTAGTAAATACAAGTTTAGGTTTATTTATACCAGTTATTTATGATGTTAAAAAGAAAAGTATTTTAGAGTTAGCTGAAGAGTTAAATTATATTAAAATTATGTTAAGATCTGGAAAATATGATTCTTGTAATTTTAAAAAAAATTCTTTTACTATTTCTAATTTGGGATATTATGTTTCAGGAAAGTTTACCCCTATTATAAATAGAAATGAATCGGCAATATTAGGTTTATCAAAAAGTTATTTAAAACCTGTTTGGAATTCTAATTTATCTATTTTTGAACCTAAATTATATTTACCTTTATCTCTATCTTATGATCATAGAATAATTAATGGTGTAGATGCTGCTAAGTTTATTAATTTACTAGTTTATTATTTATCAAATATTTCTAATTTATTGTTATGATTTTTTAATATGGACAAATATATTAATACTCATATTGTTGTTATTGGTTCTGGTCCTTCAGGGTATACAGCATCTATAAAATGTGCAAATATTGGTTATAAAGTTGTTTTAATTGAAAAATATTTAAATTTAGGAGGAACTTGTTTAAATGTAGGATGTATACCTTCTAAATATTTATTATATATATCTAAAGTGATTAATTTAAATAAATATTTATATAAAAAAGGTATATTTATTAATAAAAATAAGTTTAATTTACATAAAATAAAATTAAAAAAAGATAAAATAATAAATTTAATTTCAGGAAATTTATTTAAATTAGTGAATAGACATAATATTTTATTATTAAATGGTATATCTAATTTTTTAACACCTGAATCTATAGAAGTGTTTGATGGTAAAAAAAGATATATTATTAATTTTAATTATGCAATTATAGCTTCTGGTTCTGTAAATAATTTTAAAGATTTTAATATTTTATATAATTATAGAGTTTGGGATTCTACTGATGCTTTGAATTTAAATTTTATACCTGAAAAATTTTTAATTGTTGGTTGTGGTTTTATAGGTTTAGAAATTGCAACTATTTATAATTTTTTAGGAAGTAGAAAAATTGATATAATTGATTGTTGCAGTAAATATTTGACTTTTTTGGATAAAGATATTTTTGATATTTATTCTAATTATTTAAAAGACAAATTTAATTTTAAGTTAAGTTATAAACTATTAGATATTAAATTAGTTAATGATAATTTGTATGTTTATATGAATAATTGTATAAATAATAAGTTAGAGAATAAAAGATATGATGCAGTATTAATATCTACAGGTAGATCTCCTAATATAAATTTTAATAATTTAGTTGATGTTGGTATAAATTTAAATAATAATAATTTTATAAAAGTTAATGATTTTTTTCAAACTAGTAGATTAAATATATTTGCTATTGGTGATGTTATTGGTCATCCTATGTTAGCACATAAAGGTATATATCAAGCTAAAAATGTAATTGATATAATATCTGGTAATTTTTATAATTTTAGGTTTAATAATATACCTAAAATTATTTATACAGATCCTGAAATATCTTGGGTTGGTATTAATGAGATTGAAGCCAAAAAAAACAAAATAGATTTTCGTTCTGTAGTTATTCCTTGGAAATATTGTGGAAAAGCTTTAATTAATAATTGTAATGTAGGGGTAACTAAATTAATTTTTAATAGAAATGACAATAAAATTATTGGTGCTTTTGTTGTTGGAAATGGAGGTAGTGAATTATTGGGTGAATTAAGTTTAGCAATTGAAATGGGTTGTGATGCTGAAGATTTATCGTTAATATTACATGCGCATCCGACTTTATATGAAACAATATCTGAAGCTTCTGATGTTTATTTAAGGAATTATTATTTTGGAAATTAAATATTAATTAATTTGTTTATAAAATTATTTTTAAAATATTTAATATTTTATTTGATATAGAATTTATATTTTTTTTAAAATCTATTTGTGCTTTTTTATTTGATTGATCTGATATTATTTTTATACTTATAAATGGAATGTTAAATATATAACATACGTGTGCTATTGCAGCTGCTTCCATATCAACACAAATTGTTTTTGGGAAAATGTTTTTTATATTTTTTTTTGTTTTGTTTGTTATGAATGTATCTCCAGTAATAATATTTCCTGTATAGAAATTTTTATTTTTGTTTTTTAATTTATCACTTATTTTTTTAATTAAAATTTTATTGCTAGTAAATTTTTTTGGTATATTTGGAATCTTTCCTGGTTTATAATTAAAAATTGTTAAGTTTACGTCATGATAATAAAAGTTTTTTATTATAATAATGTTTTTAAAAGTATATTTTTTTTTTAATGATCCAGCTGAACCTATGTTTA
This sequence comes from Candidatus Stammera capleta, assembly GCA_036689265.1. Taxonomy (GTDB): domain Bacteria; phylum Pseudomonadota; class Gammaproteobacteria; order Enterobacterales; family Enterobacteriaceae; genus Stammera; species Stammera capleta_AF. The sequence goes on from CP144777.1 coordinate 137,354, forward strand.
TTATTTTTTTTATTGGATAATTATTTATTATTAATGTTGCAGCAATTGATGATGATACTTTTCCTATTCCAGATTTTATTAAAATTATTTTTTTTTTTTTAAAATAACCAGTATATATTTTTATTTTTTTTATTTTTAGTATTTTTCTTTTTTTTATGTATTTTTTAAATGTATTGTATTCTTTTTTTAGTGCAATTATTATTCCTGTAGTCATTTTTTTATTTTAAAAAGTATTTAAATATTATTAATATTATTAATATTATTATATTTTTTTTAATTGTTTTGTTTTGTTTTTTTTTATTAAAAGTATTTATATAGTATGTATTTGTAAAAATAATATTTTTAATAAAAATATTATTTTTATTATATTTTTATATAATTTGATATATATTTAATTTATATGTATTTGTTTTATTTTTATTAATTTGTGTTTTATTTGAATTTTAATAATTTTTTATTTTTTATTTTTATTTATGTCAATTTTTTATGAAATTTTATCTTTAAAATGGAGACCTAAATCTTTTGAAGATTTTGTTGGTCATGAAAATATAATAGATACTATTGTTAATGGTTTAGATAAAAAAATAATATTTAATTCTTATTTATTTTATGGTCCTAAAGGAGTAGGAAAAACTAGTTTAGCTCGTTTGTTATCTAAAGGTTTGAATTGCAAGTTAGGTATTACTTCTAATCCTTGTCAAAGTTGTGTTAATTGTGTAAATATAAATTGTGGAAATGCTGTTGATGTTATTGAAATAGATGCTGCTTCTAAAACAAAAATAGAAGATATTCGTGATTTATTGAATTATATTAATTATTTACCAATTTCTTCTGTATATAAGATATATATTATTGATGAAGTTCATATGCTATCACGTTATAGTTTTAATTTTTTATTGAAACTTTTAGAGGAACCTCCAAATCATATTAAATTTATATTAGCTACAACTGATGTAACTAAAATACCAGATACAGTATTATCTAGATGTATGTCATTTAATTTAAAATCTTTAGGATTTAATGATATTTTAAAACGTTTAAAGTTTGTTGTAAATAAAGAAAAAATTAAATTTGAATTAGATGCTTTGAAGTTAATTGTTAATTATAGTGATGGAAGTATAAGGAATTCTTTGGTTATGTTGGATCAAGTTTTGATGTTATATAAAAATACTTATATAACTTTAAAGAAAGTTAATTTTGTTTTAGGAAAAATAAATGTTGATATAATAATGTTATTTATAAAAAATATATTCATAAAAGATAAAAAAAATGTGTTTAAGTTATTAAATGTATTTTTTTTAAAAAATATGGATTACAATAATTTATTATCAGGTATATTAGAAGTTTTACATAATATATTTTTATTACATACATTTCCAAATTTATGTAATAATGAAATGTTAGATGTTTCATTATTGTATTTTAATAATTTATTAAAATTGTATAAATTAGTGTCTTATAAAGATATAGTTATTTATTACCAAATTTTTTTATTTGGAAAAAGTAAATTATTATTATTTTCTAATTTAAAAATATGTTTTGAGTTTATTGTGTTTTCTGTTATATCATATCAAGAGGGGTTTTTTGATTTAAATATATTAAATAAAAATTTTTTGTAAATATTATATTTGTAAATTATAAGTATTATAGTATTATTTTATTATTGTTTTTTATTTATTTTTTATTATTTTTTGTTTTTATTTAATAATTAATAATTATTAAATAAATTATTAATTATTAATTATTTTGTTTTTTATTTTAATTTTATAAAAATATTATTAATTTTGAAAATGGTTTTTATATGAGTAAGAAAAAATTATATAGTTTTCAGTCTGAAATAAAACAATTACTTAATTTAATGATTAATTCTTTATATTCTAATAAGGAAATTTTTTTAAGGGAATTAATATCTAATTCGTCAGATTCTATAGATAAACTTAGATTTTATTATGTTTCTAAAGGAGGTGTAGTTAATGACATTTCATATTTTATTAGAATAAATATAGATAAAAGAAATTCTTTTATTACTTTAAGTGATAATGGAATTGGTATGTCTAAAGATGAAGTAATAAATAATTTAGGCACTATAGCAAAATCTGGGACTAAAGAATTTTTTAAAAAATTAAATTTAGTTAGTAAAAGTAAAGATAGTAATATTGTTGGACAATTTGGTGTTGGATTTTATTCCTCTTTTATGGTGTCTGATAATGTTAAAGTTATTACTAGATCTATTGATGAATTAAATGAAAAAAATGCTGTTTTGTGGGAATCAGATGGTTTGGGTAAATATTCTGTTTGTAAAACAGTTAAATCTTATGTAGGAACAGATGTTATTTTACATATAAAGGATGATTGTAAAGATTATTTAAATGAATCTACTATATGTGATGTTATTTTGAAATATTCAAATCATATTAATATACCTATAGAATTAAAGACATATGATAAGGATAAAAAAGTATATTTTTGGAAAAAGATAAATAAATCAGATTCTTTATGGATTAAGGATAAATTTACTATTTCTTCAAAGGATTATATAGATTTTTACAAATCAATTACTAATAATTTAGGAAATCCTTTAATTTGGTCTCATAATAAAGTGGAAGGGAAATATGATTATATAAGTTTATTATATATTCCAGATACTTCTCCTTGGGATATATGGAATAGGGAAGATTATAAAAATGGTATAAAATTATATGTTCGTAAAGTGTTTGTAATGAATGATGTAAAAAAGTTATTGCCTTATTATTTAAGATTTACACAAGGTATAATTGATGCTAGTGATATTCCATTAAATGTTTCTAGGGAATTTTTGCAAGATGATATTTTTTTAAAAAAATTAAAGTTATCTATTACTAAAAGAATATTAAAAATGTTGGATATTTTATCTAGAGATAAAGTTAAATATAATTGTTTTTGGAAACAATTTGGTTTTGTTTTTAAGGAAGGTTTAGCTGAAGATCAAGTTAACAAACATAACATATCTTTATTATTAAGATTTAATTCTACTAGATTTGATAATTTTGATGATTTTGTTTCTTTAGAAGATTATTTGTTAAGCATGAAACCTGGACAAGATAAGATTTTTTATCTTACTTCTGATAATTATGTAGTTGCAAAAAATAGTCCTCATTTAGAGGTTTATAACAATAAAAAAATAGAAGTTTTATTACTATGTGATAAAATAGACGAATGGGTTATGACTTATCTTTTGGATTTTAAAGGTATTCAGTTTAGTTCTGTAACTAAAAATGTTGATTTTTCTAATTATTTGTCTTTAGATAAATCAAAAGTAATTACATCATCTGATGTAAAATTTGATGTATTAGTTAATCGTATTAAGTCTGTTTTAGTTAATTTAGTTAAAGATGTTAAAATATCTAATCGTTTAGAAAAATTTCCTGTAATTTTAACTACTGATTCTCATGATATGAGTACACAAATGGTAAAGTTATTAATTGCTGCAGGAAAAAATGTTCCTAAAATAAAATATTTATTTGAAATAAATGTAAATCATTCTTTAATAAAATATATTAATAGTGTCAATGATGATAAATTATTTAATAAATGGATTTTTTATATTTATTATCAAGCTCTTTTAATTGAAAGTGGTAATTTAGAAAATCCTGTTGCTTTTATTAATATAGTTAATGATTTATTTGTATCTTTAGTTATTAGTAGTTAGTTTTATATATGAATATTGTTTTATTTGGACCTCCAGGATCTGGAAAAGGAACTCAATCTAAGTTTATTATTGATAAATATAATTTGTTTCTTATATCTCCTGGTGAAATATTAAGAAATTATATAAAAAAAAATAATAATGAGTTATCAGTATTAATTAATAGATTTATTCAATTTGGTTGTTTTGTTCCTGATAATATAGTTATAAATGTTGTTAATAAATATTTATCTGAACATAGTTTTAAAGATGGTTATTTATTTGATGGTTTTCCTAGAAATGTTAGTCAAGCAATGTCTATTGATTATTTAAATATAGATGTTGTAATAGAATTTTATTTATCTAGAAAATTTATTATAGATCGTTTATTAGGAAGAAGAATTCATTTAAATTCTGGAAGAATTTATCATGTTAAATATTTTCCTCCTAAGATTAATGGTATAGATGATATTACAGGAGAAAAGTTAATTGTTAGAAATGATGATTTATTAAATATTATAAATAATAGGTTATATTTATATTATAATGAATTGTTAAGTTTGAGAAATTTTTATAAAAATAAAATTTTTAATATAAAAGTTAATAGTAATTGTAAATATTATATAATTAATTCAGGTAATGATTGTAAAAAAATTAATAGTAAGATATTTAAAATATTAGATTCTGTTTTATAAATATTTATTTTTTTATATATAATTAATTATTAAAAAATAATGTTTTAATTTTATTTTTAATGATTTTGGATATTTTTGGGTTTTTTTTTATAAAATTAGTTGCATTATTTTTTCCTTGTCCTAATTTATTTTCTTCGAAATTATACCATGATCCATTTTTAGTTATTATATTTTCTTTTATACCTATATCTAATAATTCTCTTTCTTTATTTATTCCTTTTTTATAAATAATTTGAAATTCTGCTTGTTTAAATGGTGATGATATTTTATTTTTTACTACTTTAACTCTTGTTTTATTTCCTATTATTGTATCTCCGTTTTTTATATGACCTATTTTTCTAATTTCTAGTCTTACTGATGAATAAAATTTAAGAGCATTTCCTCCAGTAGTTGTTTCTGGGTTTCCAAATATTGTTCCTATTTTTATTCTTATTTGATTTATGAATATTAATAGGATATTTGATTGGTTAATATTTATTATTAGTTTTCTCATTGCTTGACTCATCATTCTTGCTATTGCACCTATATGTAAGTCTCCTATTTCACCTTCTATTTCTGATTTTGGAACTAATGCAGCTACTGAATCTACTATTATTACATCTACGTTTTTTGATTTTGCTAATGTATTGCAAATTTCTAATGCTTGTTCTCCATTGTCTGGTTGAGAACATAATAATTCTTCTATATTTACACCTATTTTTTTTGCGTAGATTGGATCTAGTGAATGTTCAGCATCTATAAATACACATATTTTATTTTTTTTTTGTGCTGCGTTTATTATTTCTAAAGTCAAAGTTGTTTTTCCTGATGATTCTGGTCCGAATATTTCAATTATCCTTCCCATTGGTAGACCACCTATTCCTAAAGCAATATCTAATGATATTGATCCAGTTGATATTGTTTCTATGTTTAAGTTTTTGTTATTATTTAGTTGTATTAATGCTCCTTTTCCAAAATGTTTTTCTATTTCATCTAAAGCTGATTTTATGGCTAATTTTTTATTTTTATGTGGAAACATTTTATTTTTTAGTTTTTTAAAATTTATTTTTATACTATATATGATTATATAATATAATTGTTTTTTGGGTTTATATTTTGTATTTATATTTTAAAAATTAAAATAAAATATTAAAAGAAAATATATTTTTGTTTTATTTAAGGGAAAATAATGTTTAAAAGTTCAGAAGAAATACGTTTAATGTTTTTAGATTTTTTTAAATCTAAAGGTCATATCTTTTTTAAAAGTAGTTCTTTAATACCATCAAAATATGATGATTCTTTATTATTTACTAATGCAGGTATGAATCAATTTAAGAATATATTTTTAGGGAAAGAAAAATCATTATATGATGAAATTGTTTCAGTTCAACGTTGTTTAAGAATTAGTGGGAAACATAATGATTTAGATAATGTTGGTTATACTTTAAGACATAATACTTTTTTTGAAATGATGGGTAATTTTAGTTTTGGATCTTATTATAAAGAAGAAGCAATAGTTTATGCTTGGGAATTATTGACTAATAAAAATTATTTTAATATACCTAAGGATAAATTAATTATTACAGTTCATATTTCTGATTTGGATTCATATAATATTTGGAATAAAATTATTAATATTTCTAGAAAACGTATTTTTGTTTTTGGAAAATCTAATATATTGGATAATTTTATTTTTGATTCTGATAATTTTTGGAGAATGTCTAAATTTGGTTTATGTGGTCCTAGTACTGAAATATTATATGATTTTGGTAATGATAAAGAAATTATTGATTTATATAAAGATAAAGATAGATATTTAGAAATATGGAATATAGTATTTATAGAATATGTTTATTCTAGAATGAATAAAATATATTCATTATCTAAGAAATATGTAGATACTGGTATGGGTTTGGAAAGAATTTGTATGGTTTTACAAAATGTAAAATCTAATTTTGAGATAGATATTTTTAAAAAAATAATGTTTTGTTTGGTGGAATTATTTGATACTAAAATAACAGATTTAAATAGATATATATTTTATATTTTATCTGATCATATAAGATCTATAATATTTTTGATATTAGATGGTGTTAAACCATCTAATGAATTTAGGGGTTATGTTTTAAGAAAATTAATAAGACGTTCTATAAATTGTATTAAGATATTGCAAATTAATGATTTTTTTTTGTTTAAATTGGTAAAACCATTATCATATATTTTTTATTTCTATGATTTTGATATGGATAGTGATTTATTAACTTTCATTGAAAAAGTTATTTATAATGAAGAGTTGAAATTTTTAAAAACTTTAGATAATAGTTTAAATTTATTGAAATATTATTTGGTAAAATCAATTGATAAAAAATATTTAAGTAGTAAAATTGTATTTTTGTTATATGATACTTATGGTTTACCTTTATATTTGATTAGTGATTATTGTAAATATTATAAAGTAATGGTAAATCTAGATAAATTTAATAAAAGATTGTCTGTTCAGAAAAGAAGATCTAGAATTTTTAGCAAATTTAATAATGTTAATAAAAATAATAATGTGTTTTTTAATATAAAAACTAGATTTTTTGGATATTATAATAATATTTGTGTAGCTAATATTGTTTTGATAGTTGTAAATAACAAAGTAGTTGATAAAGTTGATAATAGTTATAAAAATGTTTTTTTAATATTAAATAATACTGTATTTTTTCCAGAATCTGGTGGTCAAAAAGGAGATAAGGGTTATATTGTAAAGTTTGATAATAGTGTCAAGTTTATTGTTATTAATACCATGTTTATTAATAAAACAATTGTGCATTGTGGTTATGTTGAATATGGAATTTTAAAAAACAACGATTTTGTTGATGTTTTTTATGATGTTTTTTATAGACAAAGATTAACTTGTAATCATTCTGCTGTTCATTTATTAAATTCATCTGTTAAAAATATATTAAATTGTGATGTTGTTCAAAAAGGTTCTTGTATAAAAAGTGATATTATTTCTTTTAGTTTTATGTATGAAAAAGATTTGACTGAAGAAGATATTTGTAATATTGAATTGTTGGTAAATAATAAAATAAAAAATAATTTATTGATGTTTGAAAATTTAAAAAAAATACCATTGGGTTTTGTTGTTGATAAAAAATATAATTTTAATTTATCAGGTAATAATTATATAAGAATTATTGGATTTGGTGATTTTTCAGAAGAATATTGTTGTGGGACTCATGTTTATAGTACTTTAGATATTGGTTTTTTTTTAATTGTAAAGTTTTTTAATGTTTCTTCTGGTATTAAATGTATTAAAGCAGTAACTTATTATAAAGATGTGTTATATAATTTTATTTTTAAAAGTAAAATTATTAATAATTTAGGTAATATGTTATCATCAAGTAGTTCAAATATTTATGGTAAAGTGTTATCATTAGTTAATAAAAAAAAGAAATTAAAAAAAAAAACGAATGAATTAAAATCATTATATATTAATAGTATATTGAATTTTATAAATAATAATGATATTTTTGTTTTAAAAAAAACTAAAATTTTAGTTAAAGAATTGTATTTATTAAATGTAGATAAAGAAATTATTTTTGTTTTGTTTAATAGAATGAAAAATATTTATAATTTATCTTTAATAATAATTACTGTTGTTTCTAACAATAAGAGGTATTTTTGGTTTTTTTTAAATAAAGAAAACATAAATATTAATTTAGATTTATTAATAAATGAAATTATTGGTTTTTTTTATGGAATTTTAAAATTAGATAATAATTTTTATTTTAGATATAAAGATTATTTTGTTTCTTTTTTTTTGATATTAAATAAAAATAATAATATTAAAGATTTTATTAATAAATTATTACAATTTATTAAAAATTATTTGTCTAATATTTATTTTTAGAAATATTTTATGTATACTATTTAATATTTTTAATAAATAAGATTAATTGTTTTTTAATTTTAATTTTTAAGAAAAGGAGTAAATAATGCTTATTCTAACTCGTAGAGTTGGTGAAACATTAGTTATTGGTGATAAAATTATTGTTACTGTTTTAGGTGTTAAAGGAAATCAGGTACGTATAGGTATTAATGCTCCTAAAGAAGTTTCTGTACATAGAAAAGAAATTTATTTAAAAATTAAAAATAAAAGTAATAAATTATCTAAGAATAATGATTTTTAAAATAAAATTATTAATTATTTGGTTTTAATTTTTATTTTTTGATGGAATGGCCGAGTGGTTTAAGGCGCTCCTCTGCTAAGGGAGTATGTATTTTTGCATCGTGGGTTCGAATCCCACTTTCATCGTTATATTTATCTTAAGATTTTGCATCCGTAACTCAGTTGGATAGAGTAACCGGCTACGAACCGGTTTGTCGGGGGTTCGAATCCTCTCGGATGCTTATTTATTTATAAAAATGTTTTTATAATTTGATATAAGATAATACAATTATAAATATAAATATTTGTTATTTTTGTATTAAAAGTTTTAGTTTTAGAGGATAATAAATATGCCAGTTTTAGATAGTTTTTTAATAGATCATACTAAAATAAAATCTCCGTCTTTAAGGAAGTCAAAGGTAATAGTAACTCCCAAAAAAGATAAAATAACTATTTTTGATTTTCGTTTTTGTTTACCAAATGTGGAAATTATGCCTTCAAAAGGAATACATACTTTAGAACATTTATTTTCTGAATTCATGAGAAGTTATATTGATTTGGATGATAGCTTTTCTATGAGAAAAGTAGTTGATATATCACCTATGGGTTGTAAAACAGGTTTTTATATGATTATTATTGGTGATTTTATTTATAAAGATTGCAAAATTATAGTAGATTATTGGAGAAAATCTATGTTAGATATTTTAAACTTCAATAAAGATGTTTTTGGAGCTAATATTTATCAATGTGGATCATATAAATTTCATTCTTTAAGTGAAGCTAAAAAAATAGCTAGTAATATATTAAGTAAAAAAATTATTATATTAAATAATAATGATTTATATTTGAATTTAAGTTTAATAAGTTGATTTTTTTTTTATTTAAAATTTAAATACTATTCCTAAAAGTATTTTATTATTATTATTTAAAGTATTTAATTTATTTGGTATTTTATTTGGTATTTTATTTATTTTATAATTAATATATGTATAAAGAGATTTATTTATTTTTAATACTGCTCCTATATTGAAAAATTTTTCTATTTCCATTTTTATTGGAGTGTATTTATTTTTATCTATTTTGTTTTGTTCTATATTGTCAGCTGATGTTTCTACATATTTTATAATTGGTGTTAATATAGAATTAAAATTGTATTTTACTATTAAACTTATGTTTTCGCTATTTTTAGCGAATCCGTATTTATTTAAGTATATATTATCATATGGCACGAATATAGTGTTATTTATAGGAGTTAAATTATATCCTTTTGAATAAGTTGATGCTATATATAAATTTTTAAATTTGTATCTTATTCCTGTTGACCAAGCATTATTTTTTATGTTTTTATTGCCATAAAAAATATTAAATTTGTTTATTTTATTTATTTGATCATAATCATATTTTTGGGAAGCATATGATGTTACTATTTTAAAATTGTATGGTGTATTAAATGTATATGTAATTCCCCATCCTTGTCCTGTTGATTTTAATATTGCATTTAAAGTATTTCCTTTATTATTTTTACCATATAATTGAAGATTTAATTTTATATTTTTTAGTATTTTATTTTTTTTTAAATAAAATATTTTTTTGTATGTAAGTACATTATTTCCAGAATTTGTTATGGAGTTAGAATTTATGAATTTACTTTTTGTTGTTGGAAAAATATTAGTTAATTTCAATGTATTGTATATTGCTTCATAGTTTTTACCGTAGCTTATAGATCCAATATTTTTGTGTTTTATACCTACATAAGATATTATCGCATCATCAATATCGTTTAGTACGATATCTGAATTTTTTTTAAATATTTCTGTTTTATTAATTTTTAATATTTGCGACCATTTTGCGAATGTTTTTATATTGTTTATTTCTTTTGTTTTTCCATATATTGTTAATAATATTTTTGAGTAATCAATATTATCATGGATTAAATCTGTTGATTTATTTATTGACTTTATTTCTCCATATAAATTTATGATTGTGAATTTGTTATTTATTAAATTTGCAGAATTAATTATATTGATTTTATTTATTATTATTATAGTAATGAATATTAAAATTTTTTTTAATATGTTCATATTTTATTTGTTTAAATATTTTATTAAAATTAATGAATTTATTTTATTAAATATATGTATATTATTTTTATGTGAAATATATTTTTTAAATTTAAAATTTTATATAATTATGATACCTTGGAAAAGGAATTATGTCTCTTATGTTTTTTGTATTTGTTATGTACATTAATAATCTTTCAAAACCTAATCCGAATCCTGAATGTGGTATAGTTCCATATTTTCTTAGTTCTCTATACCACCAATATTTTTTTTTTTCCAGATTTTTTTCTTTAATGTTTTTATCTAGTTTTTTTATGTTATTTTCTCTTTCTGAACCACCTATAATTTCTCCAATTATTGGAAAAATTATATCCATTGATGAAACTGTTTTTTTGTCTTTATTTGTTTTCATATAAAATGCTTTATTTTTTTTTGGTGAATTTTTTATTATTATTGGTAATTTAAAATATTTTTCTGTTAAGTATTTTTCATGTTCTGATGATATATCTATCCCCCATTTTATGTTATTAGTAAATTTTTTTTCCTTTTGTTTTAGTATTTTAATTATTTCTTTATAATTTATTTCTATGAATTCTTTTTTTATTATTTTTTTTATATTATTGTATATGTTATTTTTGTTTTGTTTTTTATTTAATAAGAAGTTTATTTCTTTATAGTTGTATTTTAATATTTTTTTTAAACAAAAGGATAACATTTCTTTTGATAAATTTATTATTTTGTTTAGTTTACCAAATGCTATTTCTGTTTCTAACATCCAAAATTCTGCTAGATGTTTTTTTGTATTAGATTTTTCTGCTCTAAATACTGGTCCAAAATTATAAACTTTTGATAATGCACATGCATATGATTCTAAATTTAGTTGGCCTGATACAGTTAAAAATGGTTTTTCTTTAAAAAAAAAATTATTATTTTTTAATTTGAACATTTCACTATAACCTTCTGTATCTATAGATGTTATTATTGGTGTAGGTATCCAATAAAAATTTTTTTTATAAAAAAAAGTATGAATATTATGTATTAACGTATTTCTTATTTTACTTATTGCTTTTATTATTTTTGTTCTAGGTCTTAAATGTGATACTTGTCTTAAATATTTTAATGTATGATATTTAGGTGATATAGGATAAGTTTTTGGATTTTTTATTTTTCCTAATATAGTTATATTTTTTGCATAAATTTCTTGTTTTTTATATTTTTTGTTGAATTTTATTTTTCCATTTATTATAACTGAACATCCACTTGTTAAATTATTTAATGTTTTTTTGTGTTTTTTTTGTGTATTTTTTTTAATGGTTATTTGTTTGTGATTTATTGATGAACCATCATATATATCTATGAAAGATATTCCTTTTTTTGTATTTCTTTTTGTTTTAACCCATCCTTTTATTTTTATGTTTTTTTTTTTATATTTTTTTGTAATATTTTTATTTTTTTTATTTTCATTATTTTTTTTCATATTTTATTGTTTTTTTATTTTTTTTTAAATATTTTTTGTTTGTTTATAAAATTTAAATATTTTATGTGTGTTTTTTTTTCTTTTTTATTAGCAAATAATATTTTTGTGTTTTTTTTTGTGTTTTTTTGTATTTTTTTTATTTTTTTATCATTGAAATTAATATTTATTTGTTTTTTTGTCATATTTAAGAATATTAAAGCTAATAATTTTGCATCAATTAAAGCACCATGTTTTTCTCTTGTAAAAGAATTTATTTTATATCTTTCTTTTAATGAATTTAAATCATTTTTTTTTCCTGGAAACATTTTTCTTGCAATTGATAATGTATCTGTTATTTGACATATGTTTTTTATTTTTATTATATTGTGTTTTATTGTTTTTAATTCATTTTCTATAAAACTGATATCAAATGAAGCATTATGAATTATTAATTCTGAATTTTTAATATAATTTATTAGTTTATTTGATATTTCATTAAATGTAGGTTTATTAATTAAAAAACTATTTTTTATTCCATGTATTTTATATGCTTTTTTATCTATTTTTCGTTTTGGATTTATGTAATAATGAAAAATATTGTTTGTTATTTTTCTGTTTTTAATTTCTATTGCCCCTATTTCTATTATTTTATGACCAATATAGTGTTGATCTATTAAATTTATTCCAGTTGTTTCTAAATCTAATACTATTTGTTTTTTTTTCATATTTTTTGTACATTATATATTATAATATGTGTTATTATTAATTAATTAATTTTAATTTTAAAATTATGTTAAATATTGTAGAAATATATACAGATGGTTCATGTATTTATAATCCTGGACCAGGTGGATGTGCAGCTATAGTGAAATTTCATGATTCTGATAAAAAAAAAGTTATAAGTTATGGTTTTTATTATACCACTAATAACAGAATGGAGTTAATGGCTGCAATATTATCATTACAGTATTTATTACATTTTTTTGATGTGGATTTGATAAATTTATTCACTGACAGTAATTATTTGTTTTCTGGTATTAATTTTTGGATGTGTTTTTGGAAAAAAAATAATTGGAAAAATGCAAATAATAAATTAATTAAAAATATTGATTTGTGGTCAAAATTAGATAGTTTGTTTTTTTTTTATAAAAGTAAGATAAGAATTCATTTAATAAAAAGTCATAATGGTAATTTTTATAATGAAGAATGTGATAAAATAGCTTTTTTATCTGCAAAAAAACCTTTTTTAAATGATTTATTTTATATAAAAAATGTTAATTTAAAGTAAATAATAAGATTTTTAATTTTTTTTAATTATGTATTAATTGTTTTATGTTTTTATATATTTTTAAAATTTTAATAATGTTGGAGATTTATGTCTATAAATATAGGTATTAATGGATTTGGAAGAATAGGTAGATTAATTTTTAGAAATTCTTATTTTAGAGATGATATAAATATAGTTTCTATAAATGATTTAATAGATGTTAATTATATTGCTTATATGTTAAGGTATGATTCCACTCATGGTAAATTTGATGGTGGAGAAATAAATGTAAAGGATAATAGTTTATATGTAAATGATAAAAGGATTTTTGTTACATCTTACAAAAATCCTGTAGATATTCCATGGGATAAATTTGGTGTAGATATAGTTATAGAGTCAACCGGTTTATTTTTAACAAAAAAATTACTTTCTGGTCATTTAAAAAAAAATACAAAATATGTTATTTTAACAGCTCCATCAAAGGATAAGGATGTTCCTATGTTTGTAATGGGTGTTAATCATTTTAATTATGATGGACAATATATAATTTCAAATGCATCTTGCACTACAAATTGTTTGGCACCTTTATTAAAGGTAATACATGATAATTTTGGTGTTATTGAGGCATTTATGACTACTATACATGCTTCAACGGCAACTCAAAAAGTTGTTGATGGAATTTCTTTGAAAGATTGGAGGGGTGGTAGAAGTGTTTTTCAGAATATTATTCCTTCTACAACTGGTGCTGCTGATGCTATAGGTTTGATTATACCTGAATTAAAAAATAAAATAACTGGAATGGCTTTTAGAGTTCCTACATCAAATGTGTCTGTTATTGATGTTGTTATAAAATTGAATAAAAAAGGAACATTAGATAAATTAAGTAATTTAATTAAAGATGCATCTAATACTTATTTGAATGGTATTTTAGGATATATAGATGATTATGTAGTATCTTCTGATTTTAATGGCGTTAGATTAACATCTATTTTTGATAAAAAGGCATCTATGTTTTTAAATAGTAATTTTGTTAAAGTTGTTGCTTGGTATGATAATGAAACTGGATATTCTGATAAAGTATTAGATTTAGCTTCTTACATATATTATTATAACAATTAAATTATATTTTTAACAATAATTAAGATTTATTTAAAAAATTTGTTTTTTAATTTTAAATAATGTATACTAAAAAAAATACATAGATAGTTTTTATTTAAATGTCTATAATTTTATATATTTTTATGATAGTAAACTTAGAAGAATTAGGGTTAAAATAATGTCAAGAGTAAAAGGTAGTGTTAAATGGTTTAATGAATCTAAAGGCTTTGGTTTTATTACTCCAGTTGATAGTGACAAAGATGTATTTGTTCATTTTTCTGCAATACAAAGCAGTGGTTTTAAAACTTTAACTGAAGGTCAGTCAGTAGAATTTGAGATAACTGATGGAGCTAAAGGTCCTTCTGCTATTAATGTTGTTCCTTTATAAAAAATAAGGGGTTTTGTTTATTTTAATGTTTAATTTTTAAGAATTCCTTAAAATAAGATATTTTAAAAAAGACAATCTATTTAAGTAAAGTTTTTATAATTAATGAATTATTTAAATCTTTTGTCACTTTGTTTAATTAAAAGTTTAAATTAAAGTAAAGGGGCAATAGCTTTTAAATAGTTCATTTTTTTAAAAAAATGAACTATTTAAAAGCTATTGCCCCTTTACTTTAATTTAAACTTTTAATTAAACAAAGTGACAAAAG
>CP144777.1:152386-312276 GCA_036689265.1 Candidatus Stammera capleta
TTAAAATAAACTAATATATCACATATATCATTATGTATTTTCTGTAATCTTTCATAAAAAACCAGTGATTTACTTTTTATACAACCACTTGCTAAATAAACAATTTTAGTATCCAAAATTTCTATAACACCATAACCAGTACAATAAGAACCGGCATCTATACCTATAATTCTTCTAATCATATATATATTTTTTTATCAAATGCTACTTTTATCATCCGGGGCTCCTGTTAACAAACAAATACCAGAAGTAGTCTTAGGAAAAGCTATCACATCTCTAATATTTTTAATATCCATTAATAACATAATAATTCGATCTAAACCCAAAGCTAAACCAATATGGGGTGGAGTGCCAAATTTTAAAGAATTTAAAAAAAATCCATATTTTTTTTTTTGAACCAATTTACTAATTCCTAATAAATCAAATATTTTTTTTTGTATTTTAAAATCATGTATTCTTGTAGACCCACTACCTAATTCATAACCATTTATAACTAAATCATAAGAACTAGACAATAATTTACTATAATAATCAGATTTTAAATAACTTAAACTGGATACTAATGGCATAGTAAAAGGATGATGATGTGATTTTAAATTATTATTATTATCATAATAAAATAGAGGAAAATCAGTTATCCAAACAGGGCAAAATTTATTATTTTTTAAAAGTTTAAATTTTTTACATAATGTTTGTCTTATTAAATTTAAATTATCATTTAATGCGATTTTTTTTCCTATAAAAATAAAAAATAAATCACCTATTTTTAATTTAAATTCTACACATATATTTTGTATTAATAAATCATCTTTAAAATTCAAAAAAGAAAATAATTCATAAATAAATTTATTTTTTATTAAATTTATTATTTTAATACATATACAATCAAACAAACCGTACTTATTTATAAGATTTAAAATAAATTTAAAATCAAAATACATGACATTTTTATCAACTATTAAAGCTTTAATTTTAAAATTAATATAACTATTTAATTTTAATAAAATGTTTTTTTTAAACATAGAAATATCGATAAATTTCAACGGATTACGTAAATCTGGTTTGTCTGTTCCATAATATAAAATAGAATCACAATATTTTATTATTTTAAAAGGAACGTTAAAATTAACATTCTTAAAATTTAACCATAAACTAGAAATTAATTTTTCTATTAAAAATCTTACTGTATTAAAATTAGAAAAAGATAATTCCATATCTATTTGAGTAAATTCTGGTTGACGATCAGAACGTAAATCTTCATCACGAAAACATTTTACTATTTGATAGTATCTATCAATACCAGATATCATTAATAATTGTTTAAATATTTGAGGAGATTGAGGTAAAGCATAAAAAATATCTTTTTTTGATTTACTAAAAACAAAATAATTTTTAGCACCTTCAGGAAAAGATTTGGTTAAAAAAGGTGTTTCTATTTCTAAAAAAGAATTTTTTTGAAAAAATTTATGTAAAAATAAAACAATAATAGAGCGAATTTTTAATGTATTAAACATATTAAATCTTCTAAGATCTAAATAACGATATTGTAGTCTAATTTCTTCTGAATTATTATTCAATTTAATATCTAATGGTAATTTATTTGAATAATTAAATATATTTAATTTATTAACTAATACTTCTATATTGCCGTTATTTATATTATCTTTAATATTATTTAAAATCCTCTTCTTTATTTTACCATAAACTTGAATACATGATTCTTCAGTCAAAGAAGATGCTAAATTCCATAATTTTTTTTTATTATTATAAACAAAAATTTGTATTATACCAGTACAATCTCTTAAATCTATAAAAATAATATTTTTTAAAATACGTAAACTATTAACCCAACCACATAATTTTACTTTTTTATCTAAATAATTAATATTTAATAAACCACAATAATCGGTACGCATATATAACATCTCTTAAAAAAATTCTTTTTTTAATAAACTTAATTACATAATAATTAAATATTATATAATTATAAATATATATTTTCTTTAAAAACTATAAAAAATAAATTCATGAATATTAAAAAATATATTAAAAAAAAACTAAATAAAATATTACAATCTATAAACATAAAAAAAAAATATAATCATAAAATATATGAAAATAATAAAATAAGTGATTATCAAATAAATTCTTTAATAAAAATATCAAAAAATGAAAATATAAATTTAAAATATTTAACAGAAAAAATATATAAAAAAATAAAAAAATGGTTTTTAATTAAAAATTTTACAATTACTAAACAAGGATTCATTAATATAAACATTAATAAATGTTTCTTAAGCAAAGCAATAAATAAATATTCAAAAATAAAAAATTTTGGCATCAAAACAAAAAAATATAAAACCATAATTGTAGATTATTCTTCACCTAATATAGCCAAAGAAATGCATATAGGACATTTAAGATCAACAATATTAGGTGATAGTATCTCTAATATATTAAAATTTTTAGGAAATAAAATATACAGAATAAATCATTTAGGAGATTGGGGAACTCAATTTGGTTTATTAATAGCATTAATAAAAGAAAAAAAATTAGAAAAAAAAATAGAAAATATAAATGACATAGAAAATATATATAATATAGCAAATAATAAATTTATAAATAACAAAAATTTTGCAAAAAAAGCTAGAAAATATGTTGTAAAATTACAAAACAAAAAACCAGAAATAATTAAAATATGGAAAAAAATAAAAAATATAACCATAAAACAAAATCAAAAAATATATGATTTACTTAAAATTAATTTAAATAAAAAAAACATCATGGGAGAAAGTTTTTATCAAAAAATGTTACCTAATATAATAAATGATTTAATTAAAAAAAAATTAGCAAAAATAAAAAAAAAAGCAATAATTATAAATAAAAATAATGTAATTACTGTAATAAAAAAAAAGGATGGTGCTTATTTGTATAATACTACAGATATTGCTTGTGCTAAATATAGATATGAAAAATTAAAAGCAAATAAAATAATTTATGTAACAGATTACAGACAAAAACTTCATTTAAAACAAATATTTTACATAATAAAAAAAGCAAAATACATTCCTAAAAATATAAAATTAATACATTGTTCATTCGGAATAATATTAAATAAAAAAGGCAAACCTTATAAAACCAGAGACGGAAAAAATATAAAATTAAAAAAAATAATTAAAAAAGCAATAAAAAAATCATTCAAACTAACAAAAAAAAAACAACAAAACAAATATAAAAAAGAAAAAATAAAAAAAATATCACATAATATAGCTATAGCTGCTATAAAATGGTCAGATTTATCTAATCATAGAATAAAAAACTATACATTTAAATGGAAAAAAATATTTTCTTATAAAGGAAACACAGGACCCTATATGCAATATGCATATACTAGAATAATATCAATACTCAAAAAAAATAAAACAAACACAACAGATTCCATAAAACATAATCATTTTATTATAAATAATAAAATTGAATTTTTAATTGCTAAAAAAATATTAAATTTCGAAGAAATTTTAAAACAATCATCTAAAAACAATACACCACATTTAATATGTCATTATTTATATGAATTAACATTAAAGTTTTCAAATTTTTATGAAACAAACAATATTAATAATTTAAAAAATATTAAAATTAAACAAAGTAAATTAAAATTAATATCTATTATTGCAAAAACAATAAAAATTGGGTTAAAATTATTAGGAATACCAATTTTAAACAAAATGTAATAAAAATTCCTTACTTTTGACCAATAGTAAAACAATAATTTTGTTTAAAATAAGTAAAAATATTAATATAAAAATATTTTTTATAAACATATTTTATAAAATTTTTATATTTAAAATTATGTTCTATAATTAAAAAACCATTGTTTTTTAGATACAAATATGCATTTTTTATTATATAAATAATATCTTTAAATCCATTTGACGAAGAAACCAAAGAAAAATAAGATTCAAATCTCAAATCATTATTTAAATACAAACAATCATCATATTTACAAATATAAGGTGGATTACTTACAATCAAATCAAAATAATCAAAATAATTAAATAAATTAGAAAACCAATTACTATAAAAAAAAAGTGTATTACTTAAATTCAATAAATTAGAATTATATGTAGATAATTTTACTGCTATTACATTTATATCTACTCCAATAATAAATGAATTAATACAATCATTAGCCAAAGATAATGCTATAGCACCGGATCCAATACCTAAATCAAGAATACTAAAACATTTTTTACCAACTAAATTAATTATATATTCAACCATATATTCAGTATCTATACGAGGTATAAAAATATCAAAATATATTTTTAATGATAAAGACCAAAAATAGCATTTATTTATTAAATAAAAAATTGGTTCACCTCGTAATCTTCTTATAAATAAACAATTTAAATAATTTAATTCAAATAAACTCAAATTATAATCATCAAAAACTAATAACCAAATTCTATCTTTTTTTAAAACAAATTCTAATAACAAAAAAGCATCGTTTAACAAATCGTTGTTAAAAATTTTGAATAAACCAATTTCATCTAACCACTCAAATATCTTCATAAGAATTAGTTTTTTATACTATTTAATATTGGATAAATTAATAAATCTAAATTTCCATTTAAAATTTTATTTAATGAATATAAAGTTAAATTTATACGATGATCAGTTACACGATTTTGTATAAAATTATAAGTTCTATTTCTATCAAAACGAAAACCTGTACCTAATAAACCTTTTTTTTTATTACTTTTTTTTTGATTTCTTTTTGATAATTCTAAAGAAAATATACGTGCTTTTAATACTGATAATGCCTTAGATTTATTTTTATGTTGAGACCTTTCTTGTTGACATTCAACTACTATATTAGTAGGTAAATGAGTTATTCTAACTGCAGAATTGGTAGTATTAACATGTTGTCCACCAGCACCAGAGGATCTAAAAGTATCTATTTTTATATCACAATTATTTATTGTTGGTAATTTTTCTTCAGGAATATCAGGTATCACGGCAACTAAACAGGTAGATGTATGTACTCTACCCTGAGAATCAGTCAAAGGAATCCTTTGAACTCTATGACCACCAGATTCGAATTTTAATTTATCATAAACATCTGAACCAATAATTTTAATTAAAATATCTTTATAACCACCATAATTATTTAATTTATTATTTATCAATTCAATTTTCCAATTAGATATTTCAGCATATTTATAATACATCTTAAATAAATCAGATACAAATAAAGATGCTTCATTACCACCTGTTCCAGCACAAATTTCTAAATAAACACCGGGAAAATTTTTTCTAATTTTCTTTTCATTAAAAAAACAATCTATTTTTTTTTTACATACATTTATTAATCTAACTAATTTAATTATTTCATCTTTAGCTACTAAAAAAAAATCTTTATCATTTAATAAAGAACGTGCAAACTTTAATTCTTTAATATAAATTTTTAATTTATTAGAATAACTAATAATTTTTATTAAATTATTATATTCACTAGTTAATAAATTATAATCTTTTCTATAAAATACATTTTTATCTAAAAATATATTTTTAATATATTCTAAACGTTTATTAATTTTTAATATTTTTTTTTCTAAACAAATATTTTCCATATAATTTTATAAAAATAATAATGTTAAATAATATTTAATATTACCAAATATAATAAAAAAAAAAATATTAAATCAATAAAATATTTAATATAATAAATTACTTATTAAAAAAATAAAAAATTAAATAATTAATATTTTAATAAAAAACAAACATGTGTATAAAAATAATAATAGGTTTAGGAAACAAAGATAAAAAATTGTTTAACACAAGACATAATATTGGAACATGGTATATTTATAAATTTTTAAAAAAAAAAATATATACAAAAATTAAAATGAATATAATTTACAATTTAAAAATTGCAAAAAAAAATATTTATTTTTATATACCAAAATCCTATATGAATAATATCGGAAAAAATATTTTACAAATAAAAAAAAAACTAAAAATTAAAAATAAAGAAATGCTATTTGTACATGATGAACTAAATTTAAATCCAGGTTATTCTAAAATTACAAAAGGATTAAAAAATTGCACTCATAATGGAATTAAAAATATTGTTGAAAATATAAAATTAAAAAATGAATTTTATAGATTAAGAATTGGAATAGGAAAACCTAAAAAAAAATATAAACTAAAACAATTTGTTCTATCTAAACCAACAAAGAAAGAAAAATATTTAATAAAAAAATCAATAACTAAATCTATAAAATATATTAAAATTTTGATAAAAGAAAATAATTTTAAAAAAATACAAAATATATTAAATTCAAAAAAATAAAAATAATAAATCATAAATTTAAATAACAAAAATATAAATATTAAACAAAATGTTAAAAAATAAAATTAAACAAAAAAAAATACATAAGATTTATTTAAAATATATATATATAAAAAATCTATTAAAAATAAAAAAAACAAATAAAATAAATAAATATAAAAAAATAATCATTGATATCAAAAAAAAAATTTTACTATTAACAAATAAAAAAAATAAACAAAAAATAGAAATAGAAATTAAAAAAATAAATAAAAAAATAGAAAAAATAAAAAAAAAATGTTTTTTCACAGAAAAAAATGATATAAAAAATTGTTTCATAAACATAAAATCTGGATCAGGAGGAATAGAATCTCAAGATTGGTCATCAATATTATTAAAAATGTATAACAAATGGGCAATTAAAAAAAAATATAAAACAAAAATAATAAACAAAAATATTGGTGAAACAAAAAAAATAAAATCAGCTACCTTATTTATAATAGGAAAATATGCTTATGGATATTTAAAAAACGAAACAGGAATACACAGATTAGTTAGAAAAAATCCTTTTAATACAAACAATAAAAGACAAACATCTTTTAGTTCAGTATATATATATCCAGAAAAAAAAAAAAATAATAACATAGAATTAAAAAATAAAGAAATTAAAATAGATGTATATAAATCTTCTGGAACAGGTGGACAACACGTAAACAAAACAGAATCTGCTGTTAGAATAACCCACTTACCTACTAATTTAACAACACAATGTCAAAGAAATAGATCACAATATAAAAACAAAAAACAAGCAATAAAACAAATTAAAAAAAAATTATTAAATTTAAAATTACTTAAAGAAAAAAATATAAAATTAAAAATAGAAAAAAATAAAGCAAAAATAGAATGGGGAAATCAAATAAGATCATATATATTAGATAATTCAATAATAAAAGATACAAAATCAAAAATAGAAACAAATAAAGTACAAGATATTCTAAATGGAAAAATAGACATTTTTTTAGAAAAAACATTAGAAATAAATTATAGAGAAAAATATGAAACAAAAAAAAAATACTAAAAAACTAAAAAACATAAAAAAAATAATTAAAAAATATTCTACAAAAAAAACACATATTATAAATAATCTTAAAATAAAAGTTAATATATATGGAAGAATTATATCTATAAGAAAAATGAAAAAAAATATTTTTTTAAATATACAAGATATAGAAAATAATATACAAATATTACTAAATGAAAAAAACACTATTGAATATAAATATAAAACAAAAAATCTAAAAATAGGAGATATTATAAATATAAAAGGAAAAATATTTAAAACAAAAACAAAAGAATTAACAATTAAATGTAAAAAAATAAAAACATTAGTACAAACATCATTATTTTTACCAGATAAATTTAATAAATTAAAAAAAAAAGAAACAAAATACAGAAAAAGATATTTAGATCTTATAGTAAACATAAAAACAAGAAAAACATTTATAAAAAGAATAAAAATAATAAATTTAATTAGAAAATTTTTATTAAAAAAAAAATATTTAGAAGTTGAAACACCTATGTTACATCATATTCCTGGAGGAGCAAACGCAAAACCATTTAATACATATCACAATAAATTAAATAATAATATGTATCTACGTATATCACCGGAATTACATTTAAAACAATTAATTATAGGAGGATTCACAAAAATATTTGAATTAAATAGAAATTTCAGAAATGAAGGAATATCTTCCTATCATAATCCAGAATTTTCTATGATAGAAATATATAAAGCATACTCTAACTATAAAAATATGATGAAGTTAACCGAAAATATTATAACTTTTTTAATAAAATCACTAAAACAAAATAAAATAATTAATTATGGAAAACACAAAATAAATTTAAATTTACCATACAAAAAAATAACAATGAAAAAAGCAATATATATTCACACAAATTATTTTCAACATATAAATGAATTAAATAATAAACAAAAAATATTAACAATAGCAAAAAAACTAAATATTAATTTAAATCAAAAAATAGGAAATATAATAAATAAAATATTTAAAATAACTACAGAAAAACATTTAATACAACCAACTTTTATTACTAAATACCCAATAGAAATATCACCTTTAGCGAAAAAAAATAAAAAAAATTCAAAATTAGCAGATAGATTTGAATTATTTATAGGAGGACACGAATTAGTAAATGGATTTACAGAAATAAATGATTACAAAGAACAAAAAATAAGATTCAAAAAACAAATGAAAAATAATAAAAAAATAAAACTTTTAAATAAAGAATATATAAATTCTTTAAAATATGGATTACCACCAACATCAGGATTAGGATTAGGAATAGATAGACTAGTTATGTTGCTAACCAACAATACCTGTATAAAAGATGTAATTTTATTTCCTACTCTAAAAAAACAATAAAATAATTAAAAAAAAAATTAAATTATTTTATCTATTAAATACTTAGTAAATTTTTTTCTAAAATAAAGTCTAAAATAAATTTTTTCTTTTATAGAACATTTTTTTATTTTTTTTAAATAACATATTTTGTTTTCATTAAAAATTAATTGCAATCTAAAACAATTAGTATATAAATTAGGTAATAAACTATCTAAATTACTAAAATTAATAATTTCATATAAAATATATAATTCATTAAGTAAAAAATCAAAATCTAATTTACATAGAATAGAAATAAAAGACTTACCAATAATTTTATATAAAGGAGAAATATTTTTCTCACCTATTATTAAAATCCACAATATTCTACTTATTTTATAAAAAAAAACACTTTTAAAAGAAAAAAACTTAAAAAAACTAAAAAACTTAAAAGAAATTAAACAAGTATCTTGTAATGGAACATTTTTAATGTTAACAGGAATAGTTTTTATTTCTAATCCAATATTATAGAGATCACAATCATTTTTATTACGTTTTTTTAATGAATTAATATAATATTCTAAAAAATTTCCAACCCAACCTTTATTATAAATAACATTTTTTTTAACAACATAATTAATACTATCTACCAATTTTCCAATTGAATATCCATTAACATTATTTAAAATATTTAAAATATCATTTTCATTTAAACAATAAATTTTACAATTAAATTTACACATAAATTCACACAAAATATAAAAAAAAATTAATATTTAAATATTTTAATATATATAATAAATATTAATAATAAAATTACTTAAATAATTAAATAAAAAAATGACATTTAAAATAGGTATAATAGGATTACCAAATGTTGGTAAATCTACACTTTTTAATATAATAACAAAAAAAAAAGTAAAAAATGAAAATTTCCCTTTTTGCACTATAAAACCAAATATAGGAACATTTATAATAAAAGATAAAAGAATACATAAAATAGCTAATTTATTAAAAATAAATAAAATAATTCTACCAAAAATAAAAATTATAGATATAGGAGGTTTAATAAAAGGATCATCAAAAGGTCTAGGATTAGGAATTAATTTTTTAGAAGAAATCAAAAATATAGATATATTGTTACATATAGTAAGAATATTTAAAAATCCAGAAATAGTTAATATTAATAAAGAAATAAATCCTATAAAAGATATTAACACTATAAATGATGAAATATCTTTATCAGATATATATAAATTAGAAAAAATAAAAACAAAAAAAATTATTAAAAAAAAATTAGAAAATTTAAAAAAAATTAACCTATATATAAAATATATAGAAAAAAACAAAAAAATAAAAAACATAAAACAAGAAGATAATATTTTTTTTAAACAAATAAATATACTTTCAAATAAACCAAAAATATATATTATAAATATTAATGAATATGAAAAAAAATATAATAATATACAAATAAAAAAAATAAATAAATATTTAAACAAAAAAAATAATATATTTATAATAGATATCAAAAAATACGAAAATAAAACAAATAACAAAAAAAACAAAAATAAACACTATAATATAATAAATAAAATTGTAAAAAAAAGTTTAAAATTATTAAATTTAATAACTTTTTTTACTAAAAATAAAAAAGAAATTAAAGCCTGGATTATTAATAAAACAAACAAATCAATAAAAATATCAAAAAAAATACATACTGATTTTGAAAAAAAAATAATAAAAACTAAAATAATAAAATTTAATGATTTAATAAATTACAAAAATATAAAAACAATAAAAAAATATGGAAAAATAAAATTTAAAAATAAAAAATACACTATTAAAGATGGTGATTTAATAAAATTTATCATTAATAAATAAAATAAATTTAATAATTTAAAATATATAGGTTACAACATGATATTTAAACAACCAAAACCCTTTTATTTGATATTCAGTTTAGAACTATGGGAAAGATTTGGTTTTTATGGATTACAAGCAATAATTACTACTTATTTAATTAAAAAAATGTCATTGTCTGAAACTGAATCTATAACATTATTTTCATCATTTATAGCAATAGTTTATGGATTTGTTTCTATAGGAGGTTGGTTAGGAGACAAAATTTTAGGAATAAAAAGAACAATGAAACTTGGAATATTTATTTTAATACTAGGATATACAATAATGAGTTTTTCAGAAAAAAATATAAAATTAGTATATTTAGCTCTTTCAACTATTGCAGTTGGAAATTGTATATTTAAAGTAAATCCATCATCACTATTATCATTATGCTATAAAAATAAAAAAAATGAAATAGATACTGCTTTTACAATTTACTATATGTCTATAAATATAGGGTCATTATTATCAATGTTATTAACACCATGGTTAGTACATAAATACAATTGGGGTATTGCTTTTTCTGCATCAGTATTAGGATTATTAATAACATTAATAAATTTTATATATTTTCAACAAATAATTAAAAAATTAGGATCTAAACCTGATTTTTTACCAATTACAAAAAAAAAAATAATATTAATTACTATAGGAATAGTAACATCTATTTTTATAACTAATTGGTTATTACAAACCGAACATATAACCAACAAACTACTAGAATTAACAATTTTAATAACATCATGTATTTTTATAAAAAAATTTATTAAACTAAATACAATAGAAAAAAAAAAAATGATTGTTGTTTTAATATTAATTATAGAAGCAACAATTTTTTTTACATTATATAATCAAATGCCGACATCATTAAACTTTTTTGCAATAAGAAATGTAAAACATAATATATTAAATTTAAATATAGAACCAGAACAATATCAATCATTAAATCCATTTTGGATTATAATATTTAGTCCAATATTAGCAAAAATGTACAATAAAATTGGTGATAAAAAATTACCAATAACACATAAATTTACAATAGGTATGATTTTATGCACCATATCTTTTTTAATTTTACCTTTAGGAATTATATTAGATACAAATAAAGAAGGATTAATTTCAGCATATTGGTTGATATTAAGCTATGCTTTTCAAAGCTTAGGTGAATTGATGATTTCTGGTTTAGGTTTATCAATGATAGCACAATTAGTTCCAGAAAAATTAACAGGGTTTTCAATGGGTTTTTGGTATTTGACAACATCTATATCTTCAATAATATCAGGAAAAATAGCAAATCTTATGTCTTTTCCAAAATCAATAAATATAAATACATTTAAATCTCTAAATATTTATAAAAATGTATTTTTTAATATAGGTATATTTAGTGGTATCATAACTATTATAGTAATAATTATTACTCCTTTTTTATATTCAATAATAAAAGAAAAAAATATTACTAAAATTAAAAAAATGAAAAATAATAAAATAATAAAATAATTAATAATAAAATATATAAATATATAATTAAAATATAAATAAAGGAAAATTTTTTGAATACAGCTATAATAATATGTACTCATGGAAAATTAGCTACAGAATTTTTAAATACTGCAGAACTAATAATAGGAAAACAAAAAAACATAAAAACAATAAATTTTTTTACAGGGGAAAATATAGATGATATATTAAAAAAATATGAAATAGCAATAAAAAATCTAAACATAAAAAATGGTTTAATATTCCTAGTCGACATTTGGGGAGGAAGTCCATTTAATGCAGCAAACAAAATACTTAATGAAAAAAATATAACTTGTGATATAATTTCTGGAATCAATATACCAATGATATTAGAAATTTTAATGGAAAGAGAAGAAAATGACAATTTTGAAAAACTAATAAAAATAGCAATCAAAAATGGAAAAATTGGTATTAAAAATACAAAAAAAATATTTTAAAATAATAGAAATATAAATTATATGAAAATAATGTTAACTAGAATAGATGACAGATTAATACATGGACAAGTAGCTATAGGATGGAGTAAAAAACTAAAAATATCAAAAATAATCGTTATAAATGATAAAATATATAGAGATCAAATTAGAACAAATTTACTTAAACAAGTATCTCCCCCAGGAATAACATCACATGTAGTAAGTATAGATAGATTTATAAAAATTTATAATAATCCAATATATAAAAAAATAAAAGTATTACTTTTATTCACTAATCCTACAGATATATTAGAAACAATAAATAAAGGGGTTAAAATAAAAACAATTAATATTGGAGGAATGTCTTACAAAAAAGATAAAAAACAAATTACAGATGCTGTATCAATAAATAAAAAAGATATTAAATCATTTATAAAACTAAATAAAATGAATATAGAACTAGAAATAAGAAAAGTTCCTAATGACGAAAAAATAAATTTAATTAATTTAATACAAAATATTTAGAGACAAGGAAAATGGAAATAAAATTAACTGAAACAATATTAATATTTCTAACTAGTTGTTTAATTGGTATAGAATCTACATTAGAAGAATTTCAAATACATAGACCTATAATAACATGTACATTAATAGGTTTGATTTTAAATAATATAACGAAAGGAATAATTATTGGTAGTATATTAGAAATGACATCATTGGGTTGGATGAATATAGGTGCATCTATATCACCGGATATTTCAATAGCATCTATAATATCTACTATATTAGTTATATGTGGAAAACAAAATATAGGTTCAAGTATAGCATTAGCAATTCCATTATCCGCTTTAGGACAAATATTAACAATTTTAATAAGAGGTATTAATATTTTCTTTCAACATACTGCTGATAAAATAGCAAAAAAATATAATATATCTTATATTTCTTATATACATATAAGTGCATTAATATTACAATCTTTAAGAGTAGCTTTACCTGTTCTTATAATAAGTTCAACAATTAAAACTCAAATAATTCAAAAAATATTAAACTCTATTCCTATTGTAATAACTAATGGTTTAAATATAGCTGGAGGTATAATAGTAGTAGTAGGTTATGCAATGGTTATTAATATAATGAAAACAAAATATTTAATGCCGTTCTTTTATTTAGGTTTTACAATATCAGCTTTTACAACATTTAATTTAGTATCAATGGGAATAATAGGTTTTATTTTATCAACATTATATATACAATTATCACCAAAATATATAGATATAAAAAATTTAAATATAAATAATAATAATAAACAAGATGAATTAGATTAAATTATGAAAATGGAAAAAAAAAAAATTAATACAAAAGATTTAATAAAAGTTTTTATAAGAGTTCATTTACTACAAGGATCTTGGAATTTCGAAAGAATGCAATCATTAGGATTTTGTTTTTCCTTAATGCCAATAATAAAAAAATTATATCATAACAATGAAAAAGAAAAAAGATTAGCTATAAAAAGACATTTAGAATTCTTTAACACTCATCCTTACATGGTTGCACCTATATTGGGAATAATAATTTCTATGGAAGAAAAAAAATCTAATGGTTTTAAAATAACAGATAAAACTATAAATAACATAAAAGTAGGATTAATGGGCCCATTAGCCGGTGTAGGTGACCCAATATTTTGGGGAACCTTAAGACCTATATTGTCAGCTTTAGGTTCAAGTATAGCATCTAATGGAAACATAATGGGGCCTATAATATTTTTTTCATTATTTAATATAATTAGATTAACTACTATTTATTATGGAATAACATATGGATATAAAAAAGGTTTAAATATAATTAAAAAACTAAATAAAAATTTAATTAAAAAAATAACTGAAGCATCATCTATATTGGGTTTATTTGTAATGGGATCATTAGTAAATAAATGGACTAAAATTAGTATGCCTGTAATAATTACTATGACAAAAAAAAATAATCATGTTACAAATATAATAACAGTACAAAATGTACTTGATCAAATATTACCTGGAATAATACCTCTTATATTAACATTATCATGTATGTGGTTACTTAAAAAAAAAACTAATCCACTAATAATAATAGTGTATTTATTTATATTTAGCATAATAGGTAGTTATTTAAAAATTATATATTTTTAATAAAAAATTCTTCTTAAATATTATCCACTTTGATTAATTTAAAATTCAGTATAAACTTTAAAAACATAATAAAAATATTAAATAATTTTTTTATTATTTTTTTTATTTAAAAAAAATAAATAAAAATAAATTGAAAATTATTTTTATCAATTAACATAATAACACATTAATAAAAATATATTTTTTTTAATTTTATTTTATAAAAAATAAAAAATTATTAAATATATATTTAAAATATATTAAAATGAACAAAAAATTTAAAAATATAAACTTAATAAATATAGAAACAGAATTAAAAAAATCATACTTAAATTACGCTATGTCTGTAATTATAGGTAGAGCGTTACCAGACATAAGAGATGGATTAAAACCCGTACATAGAAGAATAATATATGCAATGTATATATTAGATAATAAATACAACAAAGCATACAAAAAATCAGCTAGAATAGTAGGAGATGTAATAGGAAAATATCATCCTCATGGAGATAACGCTGTTTATGAATCCATAGTAAGAATGGCTCAAAAATTTTCTTTAAGATATCCATTAATAGATGGTCAAGGTAATTTTGGATCTATTGATGGAGATTCAGCTGCAGCAATGAGATATACAGAAATAAGAATGTCAAAAATTACACAAGAATTCTTAAAAGACATTAAAAAAAATACCATAAATTATATAAATAATTATGATAATTCAGAAAAAATACCTGAAATACTTCCTACTAAAATACCAAATATACTAATTAATGGATCTACAGGAATAGCTGTAGGAATGGCTACAAATATACCACCACATAATATTATTGAAGTAATGAATGCCTTTTTAGCATTTATAGATAATAAAAAACTAAATACTAAATCATTAATGAAATATATAAAAGGTCCAGATTTTCCAACAGGGGGAATAATAGAAAAAAACGAAGAAATATACAAAGCATATAAAACAGGAAGAGGAACAATACAAATAAAAGCAAAAATAAAAATAGAAATAGATAAAAAAACAAAAAAAAAAAATATTATTATTTATGAATTACCATATCAAATAAATAAATCAAAATTAATAGAAAAAATAATTGAATTAATAAAAGACAAAAAAATAGAAGGAATAAACAATATAAAAGATGAATCAGATAAAGATGGAATGAGAATAAATATAGAAACTAAAAAAGATGCAAACAACGAAATTATAATTAATAAACTATTTTATTTAACTAATTTACAAATATCTTATGGTATAAATATGGTTGCTCTACATAATGGACAACCAAAAATATTAAAATTAAAAGACATAATTTATATATTTATAAAACATAGAAAAAAAATAATAAAAAATAAAATTATATTTAAATTAAATTATGCAAATAAAAAATTACATATATTAGAAGGACTTTTAATATCATTAAACAATATTGATTACATAATAAACTTAATAAAAACATCTAAAGATAAAAAAGAAATAAAAAAAAAACTAGAAAATTTAAAATGGAACATAAACGAAAAAAAAATATTCAAAAAAAAATATAAATTGAGTAAAAAACAAATAAAATCAATATTAAAAATTAATCT
The DNA here is from genome assembly GCA_036689265.1 of Candidatus Stammera capleta. GTDB lineage: Bacteria > Pseudomonadota > Gammaproteobacteria > Enterobacterales > Enterobacteriaceae > Stammera > Stammera capleta_AF. Next base: position 168,708 of record CP144777.1, read on the forward strand.
AATAAAATTAACTCAAACAGAACAACACAAAATACTATATAAATATAATAATATTAAAAAACAAATTTCAAATTTAAATTTTATTTTAAAAAATAGTAAAGAAATAAAAAAAATAATAAAAAAAGAATTCACAAATATAAAAAACAAATTTGGAGATAAAAGAATTACCAAAATAAATAAAAAATTTAAAAATATAAAAAATAAAGATTTAATAAAAAAAGAAAATGTTGTAATAACATTATCAAAATTAGGATATATAAAATATCAAAAATTATCAACATATGAAACACAACATAAAGGTGGAAAAGGTAAATTAGCAGTAAAAATAAAAAAAGAAGATTTTATGAATCAAATTATAGTAACAAATACACATCGTAATATATTTCTATTTTCAAATAAAGGAAAATTATTTATAACAAAAGTATATAAATTACCTTACTATGGAAGAACATCTAAAGGAAAACCAATAATAAATATATTGTCTTTAGGAAAAGATGAAAAAATAACTAATATACTACCAGTTAATAAAAATAAGTTGTCACATTATATTTTTATGACTACTTCAAATGGAATAATTAAAAAAATTAAAATAAAAGAAATAAATATAAAAAAAAGAAAAAAAGGTTTAAATATAATAAAACTAAAAAATAATGATGAATTAATAAAAGTTAATATTACTAATGGAAAAAATAAAATTATGCTTTTCACAAAAAAAGGAAAAGCAATTAAATTTTCTGAAAAAAATATTAGAACAATGGGTAGAAATGCATATGGAATAAAAGGAATAAAATTATCTAAAAAAGATAATGTAGTATCTGGAATAATTTTAAACGATGTAAATAAAGAAATTCTAATAGTTACAGAAAATGGCTACGGAAAAAGAACATATATAAAAGAATTCAAAACAAGATCAAGAGCAACAATAGGAATTAAATCTATAAAAATTAATAAAAAAAATGGAAATGTAATAGATGCACAAATAATAAATAAAAACGATCAAATTATGTTAATTACAAACAAAGGAAAATTGATAAGAATATCAGTTTCAGAAATAAATATTTTAAAACGTAATACACAAGGTATAATTTTAATTAGAACAAAAGAAAAAGATGAAAAATTAATAGGTATACAAAGAATATCTATAGTTAATAAAATAATTAAAACATAATTTTATTATTGTATTAAAAATTATAAAATATGTATAGAAGTTGTATTACTTATAGTTCCACTACTAACTAAAGCTCCAGAAACCATAACAACAATATCACCAACTTTAGCATAACCAGTAGATAACGATAACTTTTTTCCTACACTATAAAAATCATCAGTAGATTTAATTGAATTAACAATCAATGGATGAACCCCTTTTACTAATAATAACTGTCTACAAACAATATCACTTTCAGTTAAAGCTAAAATTAAAGATTTTGGAAAATATTTTCTAATAAATAAAGCGGATTTTCCTGCTCTTGTAAAAACAAGAATTAAAGAAGAATTTAATTTTCTAGATATATCTACTGAACTTTTACATACTGCTTCTCCTATATTCATAGGAGTATTATCATATTCAGGTATAAAATTTACCATATAATTATCTGTTCTTTCACATATTTTAGACATAATTTTTACAGTTTCAATAGGATAATTTCCTTTAGCACTTTCAGCAGATAACATTACAGCATCTGTTCCATCTAAAATTGCATTAGCTACATCACCAGCTTCAGCTCTGGTAGGTCTAGGATTATATATCATAGATTCTAACATTTGAGTAGCTGTTATAACTACTTTTCCAACAGAATTACACTTTTTTATCATCATTTTTTGAGCCAAAATAACATCTTCAACTGGTATTTCAACACCTAAATCACCTCTAGCAACCATAATTCCATCAGATAAATTTAAAATTTCATCAAAATTATTCAAACCATCCCTGTTTTCAATTTTAGAAATAATTTGTATATTATTTCCACCATTTTCATCTAAAAAATTTCTTATTTTTTTTATATCTAAACCATTTCTAACAAAAGAAGCTGCTATAAAATCAATATTATTATTACATGCAAATAATAAATCTTTTTTATCTTTTTTTTGTAAATAAGGTAGTTTTATAAAAGTTGTTGGAAAATTTATACCTTTATTTTCTCCTAAAATACCTCCATTTAATACTATACAAATTATTTCCATATCTTTTTTATCAATGTCAATAACTTTCATAGAAATCAAACCATCATCAACTAAAATTGGGTCATTTATTTTAATATCATTTATTATACCTTCATAAGAAATAGCAACTTTTAAACTATTACCTATAAATTTCTTGTTACAAGTAAAAATAAATATTTGATTTTCTAATAAAGTTACTTCTTTTGATTCAAATAATTTCAAAGTACGTATTTCTGGTCCTTTTGTATCTAATAATAATGATGCTTTATTTCCTGATTTATTTATTGCTAATTTTAAATTTTTTATATATTTTTTATGATCATTATAATTTCCATGAGAAAAATTTAATCTCATTATATTCATTCCTGAATTTAATAAACCTATAATTAATTCTACTTCTTTTGTAGAAGGACCAACAGTACATACAATTTTTGTTTTTTTCATTTAAATATTTCACTTTTATTTTTTTAAACAAATGCGTTCTAGTGGATTCGAACCACTGACTTCCATTACGTCAAAATGACACTCTACCACTGAGTTAAGAACGCTATTCAATATGAAAATTATAAACTATAATGTTATTAATTACAAATTAATAAATTATTAAATATATATAAATTAAAAATAAATAAACATATATTTATTTTAAATATAAATATTTTTTATTATTTTAAAGTTAAAAAAATTTTTAAAAATATGGAAAAAAATATATTAAAAGAACTTAAAAAAAGAAAATTAATAATTCAAATAACCAATAAAAAACAAATATTTGAAGAATTAAACAAAAATAAAATAAATATATATTGTGGTTTTGATCCTACATCAGACAGTTTACATTTAGGACATTTAATACCATTAATTTCATTAAAAAGATTTATAAAATATGGATATAAAATTAATATTCTTATAGGACAAACAACTTCATTAATTGGGGATCCTAGTTTTAAAAATAAAAAAAGAAAAAACCAGAAAACAAAAAATATTCTTTTATATACAAAAAAAATAAAAAAACAAATTTATTTATTTTTTTCTAAACATAAAAAAAAAATAAATTTATTTAACAATAACGATTGGTTTAATAAAATTAAAATTATATTTTTATTAAAAAAAATAGGACAATATTTTTCTATAAATCAAATGTTAAATAAAGAATCAATAAAAATAAGAAATAAAAACAAAGAAGGAATAACATTTTCTGAATTATCATATAATATATTACAAAGTTATGATTTTGCATATTTATTTAAAAAATATAATATTAATTTACAAATAGGTGGTTCAGATCAATGGGGAAATATAACTTCAGGAATTAATTTAATAAACAAAATATATAAACAAAAAGCATTTGGAATAACACTACCATTAATGATTACAAAAAACGGAAATAAATTAGGAAAAACAGAAAATAAAACATTATGGTTAAATAAAAAAAAAACAACACCATATAAATTTTATCAATTTTGGTTAAATATACCAGATGAACAAACATATACATTTTTAAAACAATTAACTTTCATTAAATTAAAACAAATAAAAAAAATAAAAAATAAAAAAAATATAATTTTAGCTAAAAAAATATTAGCTAAAAAAATAACAAAAATAGTACATGGAAAAAAAGAATTAAAAAATGTAATTTTAATATCAAAAATAATTTTTACATTTTTAAAAAAAAATATAATAAAAGAAAAATTTTTGTTTTTTTTATTCAGACAAAAAATACCCAAAATAAAAATTAAAAAAACAACAAACATAAAAAAAATACTAATTTTATTAAAAATCGTTAAATCAAAAAACCAAGCTAAAAATTTAATTTTAAATAATTCAATATCATTGAATAACAAAAAAATAACAGATATAAACTATACAATAAAAAAAAAAGACAAAATATTTAATAAATTCACATTTATATATAAAGGTAAAAAATCTTTTTATTTAATAAAATGGATATAAAAAATAAATATTTATATATTAATATCACCAATATCTTTCTATAGTAATATTTTTATTTCTCAAATTAAAATTATATTTTTGATGTAAAATATTACAAACACTCTTAATCATGTTAGGATTTCCACAAACCATAAAATGATCTTTATTTTTACTAATATTTATACATAAAAATTTTTGTAATACATCATTTAACAATAAATTTGTAATTCTACCACTAAATTTAAATGTACTATTTAACGTATTTTTCTCTCTACTAACAATAGTTATTAAATATAAATAATTATTTCCATATTTCTTTTGCAAATTTAATATTTTATTACAATAATTATAATCAGAACAATATTTAATTGCATTAATTAATATTACTTTTTTAAATTTACTTTTTATTAAATTAATATTATCTTGTAATATAGATAAATATGGACTTATACCTGTACTAGTACTTATCATCCATAAATTATCTATATTCGGTAAATTATTAACAATAAAATTACCATAAGAATATTTAGATATATAAATATAATCACCAATATTTAAACTATATAAAATATTACTTAAAAACCCGTTTTTAATTCTTAACAAATAAAATTCTAAATTTTCTTCTAGAAAAGTATTAACAAAAGAATACATTCTAAATATATACTTATTATTATTTTTAATTGCTAACTTAGTATATTGTCCTGAAAAAAAAGAAAAAATATTATTCTTTAATTTTATAGAAAACAAATCATTTTTCCAATTTCTTTTAAACAAAACTTTATTTTTAATCCAAATAGACATACATTTATTTAAATATTTAACTTATTATTATATGTAGATAAAATACCCAATTCCTCTTCTATACGAATTAATCTATTATATTTAGATACCCTTTCAGATCTACTTAAAGAACCAGTTTTTATTTGACCAGAATTTGTTCCAACAGATAAATCAGCAATAGAGGTATCTTCTGTTTCACCAGATCTATGAGAAATAATAACAGAATATCCATTTTCCTTAGCTAAATTTATAGTTTTTAAAGTCTCAGTTAAAGTTCCTATTTGATTTAATTTAATTAATATAGAATTTGCTACTTTTGAAAAAATACCTTTCTTTAATAAATTAAAATTAGTTACAAATAAATCATCACCAACAATTTGTATTTTTTTTCCTAATATTTTTGTTATTTTTATAAAACCATCCCAATCATATTCAGATAAAGGATCTTCTATAGAAATAATAGGATATTTATTAACTAAATTATTTAAGTAATTTATAAATTCATTAGAAGAAAATATTTTTTTTTCACCATTTAAATAATATTTTCTATCCTTTAAATTTAAAAATTCAGAAGAAGCACAATCTATAGAAATACAAACATCTTTTTCAACTTTATAACCTGCTTTCTCAATAGCATTAATTATTAACTTTATCGCTTCTTCATTTGAATTTAAATCAGGAGCATAACCACCTTCATCACCAATAGATATTTTTTTTTTATTAGATTTTAAAATATATCCTAAAGTATGAAATATTTCTGAAGATATTCTAACTGCATGTCTAAAATTTTTAGCTTTTACTGGTTGTATCATAAATTCTTGAATATCAATATTATTATCGGCATGACAACCACCATTTATAATATTAACCATTGGTGAAGGCATAATAAACTTATTATTATTTAAATTACTTAACTTTGATATATAAACATAAAATGGTAATTTAAGTGATTTAGATGTAGCTTTAGCTACAGCCATAGAAACAGACAATATTGAGTTAGCACCTAATTTAGATTTATTTTCTGTACCATCAAAATTTATCATAATATTATCTATATCAAATTGATTAACAGAATCTAAACCTATTAATTCTTTAGATATTATATTATTTACAATAAAAACTGATTTCATAACACCTTTACCAAAAAAACGTTTTAAATCATTATCACGTAATTCTAAACATTCTTTAGAACCAGTAGAAGAACCAGAAGGCACTATATATCTACCATGAGAACCATCTTCTAAATAAACTTCACATTCCACTGTAGGATAACCACGTGAATCTAAAACTTCTCTAGATAATATTTTAACTATTTTGCTCATTTTAATTAACCCTATTTCAAATTATTTACTAAAAAAATAATTAAATATTCAAAAATTTATATAACCAAAACATATGATTTAAATAAAATTTAACATATTTAATTTTAAAATATTTAAAAATAATGTAATTATTCATTTAATTAAAAATTAATTTTAATATTTAGAATTTTAATTTTACATATTATATTTAATATTATCAAATAATATGATACTATTAAGATAGTATAGCGGGATAGAGCAGTATGGTAGCTCGTCGGGCTCATAACCCGAAGGTCGTTGGTTCAAATCCAACTCCCGCAAATTAAATTTAAAACTACTTTTTATTTATATTTTAAAACATATTTTATAAAAATATTATAAATTTTCATAAAAAGATTAAAATATTTACTGAAAAATACTCTTACAAAAGATTTATTCCAATAATTATTATTAAATAAATCAAAAATTTTATTTAAAAAAATTAAAATTAAAAATAAAATTAAAATACCTCTAAAAAATCCAAAAAATATACCAAATAATTTATCCCAAAATAAAAAACCAACATTTAAAATAAAATTACTAACAACATAAAATATTAATTTTAATACAAACATAAAAAATACATAAACAAAAATATAAAAAAAATAACTAAAAAATAATTCCCTTTTTATATATACATTTATATATTTAAAATAAAAAGATAAAAAATATAAATAATATTTATTAGTTAATAAATATGAAAAATACCAAACAAAAATTGAAAAAAACTCACTTAAAAATCCATATTTAAATCCATAAAAAACAGATAAAAACATTATAAAAAAACTAAAACAATCAATAAAATTCATAACTTTAAACTTTAACCATGTTTTAATAAAAAAACAATAATATTAAAAATATATAAACAAAAACATAAAAAAAATATTATATTTTAATAAAAAAAATAACATATTATATATAACTAATAATAAACATTAGATAAATACAAACCATCAGGTTTAACAGTGCTAATATGACAATTAATTCTGTTTTTTAACAAAAGTAAATATTTAATCCAATAAAAAGAATATTTTTTTATACCAACTAATAATAAACTTCCTATTATATTTCTAACCATACGATATAAAAAAGAATCAGCTTTTATAACAAAAAAAATATAAACACCTTTTCTAAATATTTTTATATCAATAATATTTCTAAAAGCACTTTTAGATTGACATTTAGATGAACGAAAAAAACTAAAATCATGTTCACCTAATAAAAATTTAGACCCTTTTAACATATCTTCTACATTAAGATAAATAGGATAATAAGTTACTAATTTATTTAAAAAACTACAACGTAATTTAGAATTACATATTATATATATATAACGTCTAGCAATTGCATTGAAACGAGCATGAAAATTTATAGAAACATTTTTTACCCATTTAAATGATATATCTTTAGGTAAAATTGAATTAGTTCCAAATAACCACTCATTTATAGTTCTTTTTCTAAAAGTATCAAAATGAAATGTCTGACCTATACTATGAACACCAGCATCAGTTCTACTTGAACAAAAAATATTTACTTTGTGATTAGCTATTTTTGATAAAGATTCTTCTATTTTATTTTGTACACTAAACCCATTATCAGATTGTTTTTGCCAACCAGAATAACCAGAACCATTATATTTAACACAAACCAAAAATCTATAATTCATAAAATATTATGCTTTTTTTAAAATCTTATTTTTTCTTTCTTTTATACGAGCTGATTTACCTACAAGATAACGTAAATAATATAATTTAGATTTATTAACCAAACCATATTTTTTAACTAATATATTAAATATATAAGGAGAATATAACTTAAATCCTTTTTCAACCCCTACACCATAAGAAATTTTTCTTAATATAAAAGAGGTTCTAAAACCTTTATTTTTTATTGATATAACTATTCCTTCAAAAGATTGAAGTCTTTTTTTTAAACCTTCAATAACCCAAATTTTTACTTCAATTAAATCACCAGATTTAAACTTAAGTCTAATATTATTAGAATTTACTTGTTCAGATTCTATTAAATAAATTAATTTATTCATAATTAAATAATCTCATAAAAAATATTATATTTAATTTATTTTTTGATAATTTTTTTTTTTATTAAATATGCTTTTTTTAATAATGTCTTCTTTAAAGATTTTTTTAATCTCCAATTATATATATTAGAATGATTTCCTGACAATAAAATTTTTGGAACCTTTAACCCATTAAAAATTCTTGGTCTAGTATAATTAGGAAAACCTAATAAACATTTCTTATTGTCAAAAGAATCATTGTCAGCAGATTCAATATTATTTAACACACCAGGAATAAATCTAACCAAAGAATCAATAACTACCATGGAAGATATTTCACCACAACTCAATATATAATCACCAATAGATAATTCTAAATCAATATATTTATCAATAATACGTTGATCAATACCACTATAACGACCACAAACAAAAATCAAAGATTTATAAGAAATTAATTTTAATATAACATCTTTATTTAATATTTCTCCTTGAGGAGATAAATAAATAACCAATAAATTACTATTGCCATAATACAATCTAGCATCATTTATAGCTAAATACAAAGGTTTAGGTTTAATTAATAATCCAGCTCCTCCACCATAAATTTTTCCATCTATACTTTTTTTTTTTAATCCTCTGTATCTTTTTATATCCCAAAAATTAACATTTAAAATATTATTTTTAATCGCTTTATAAATTAAACCATTTTTAAAAACAGAATTAAAAAAACCAGGATTAATGGTAACTATTCCTAAATTCATTTTTTTTTATGCTAAAAATCGTTAAGAAAAAAAAATAATTCTTTAAAATTATTACTTTTATTAAAACAATTAAAAAAAAATTTTATATTCAATATCAAAAAATATATAACAAAAATTTACTTTATTAAAAATAAAAATATTTTTAATTAATAATTTAAAATACTTAATTAAAAATTAATACAATTTAAAATTATAAAATAAACATTTATATGTTTAATTTAAACTTCTTATATAAAAAAATAACTTTACTTGAAGGTTTAGCCCCCTTCTTTAACCAACATAAATAAGAATTAATATTAATTTTTAAAAAATATTTCTTATTATTACACATTACAATAGGCATAGGATTAAAAAATCCTATCATATCTATAAATTTACCTTCACGAGACTTTCTTCTGTCAATTACAACAATTTTATAAAAAGGACGTTTTTTTTTACCATAACGAGATAATCTAATTACAACCATAAAAATCACCTATTGATTTTAATTTTTATTTTTGTCTTTAAAACAATATAACAGTGGGAAAGGGATTCGAACCCTTGATACAAAAATAGTATACATATTTTCCAAACATGCTCTTTAAACCTCTCAGACACCCCACTAATAAATATTAAAATAATATTATACACTATAATAACTTATTAATTAAAAACATATTTTTGACATAAATAACAATTAAATATATAATAAAAAATATTCCTCTGTAGTTCAGTTGGTAGAACGGCGGACTGTTAATCCGTATGTCACTGGTTCAAATCCAGTCGGAGGAGTTTAAATTTAAATTAAATATCTACATTCAAAAAATCTAATGAATTATTAATTATAAAAGATTTTCTCAATTCTACATTATTACCCATTAATATTTTAAATAAATTACTAGCTTTTACAGCATCCTCTATAAAAATTTTAGATATAGATCTATGTTTAGGATCCATTGTAGTACACCATAATTGATCAGGATTCATTTCACCCAAACCTTTATAACGTTGAATAGAAATTAAATCCTTGTTTTTTAACAAAACAAAATTTATCATATAATAAAAATTATTAAAAAAATATTTCTTATTATTTATATATATATATTTTTTATAATCTTCATTAAAAAAAAACAATCTTTTACCTAAATTTATAATACTGGAATAATATTTCAAAAAAATATTATTTTTTATTAAAAACCTACTTTTAATAATTTTGTTTTCATAAAAAATATTAAAACCATCAAAAACAGAATGTTCATTTAAAATACAACCAGTAAATTTATAATCAATAGTATTAGCATTTAAATAAATTAAAAAATCATTTAACCATAAAGAATAACTATATATATCATTTATAACTAATTTTCTAAAATACATTAAACATTTAAATAAATAACTACTTAAAAATTTATCGTTATTAAAAATAATTTCAGAAAAATACATATATTTTAAAGATAATTTAACTAACTTTTTATTATTTAACAACAAATAATCATCTTCTTTATATAAATTAATTTTCTCAAAAGAAAAATCAAATTTGTTTTTAATCAAATCAACATCTTTTAATAAATAAAGTTCTTTTTTACCTTTTTTAATTTTATATAAAGGAGGCCTAGCTATATATAAATGACCATTTATTATTAAATCTGGCATATATTTGTAAAAAAAAGTTAACAATAAAGTTCTTATATGAGCACCATCAATATCAGCATCAGTCATAATTATAATAGTATGATATTTTAATTTATCTAAATTAAAACTATCATTTCCTATACCACAACCCAAAGCTGTTATCAAAGTACCTATTTCATTAGATGATAATACTTTATCTAAAGTTGTCTTTTCTACATTAATTATTTTTCCTTTTAAAGGCAAAACAGCCTGATTTTTACGATTTCTTCCTTGTTTTGCAGACCCTCCAGCAGAATCACCTTCAACTAAAAATATTTCAGAATTAACAGGGTTCTTTTCTTGACAATCAGCTAATTTTCCAGAGATAATAGAAATATCTAAATTATTCTTTTTCTTAGAAATTTCTCTAATTTTCCTTGCATATTCTCTAGCTCGAAAAGAATCTATAATTTTGTTTATAATAAATTTAGAATCAATAGGATTCTCAAGAAGAAAATCATACAAATTTTCACTAACAAATGATTCAACTATAGATCTAATTTCAGCTGAAATTAACTTATCTTTAGTCTGAGATGAAAATTTAGGATTAGGTATTTTAATTGATATTATTGCAAACAAACCTTCACGTATATCTTCACCAATAAAATTTAATTTCTTTTTTTTATTTTTTATTTCTTGTTCTACATATAAATTAATTGTACGAGTAATAGCGGATTTAAATCCAGATAAATGAGAACCACCATATAATTGAGGTATATTGTTAGTAAAACATAAAATGTTTTCACTAAAAGTATTTACCCACTGACAAGCAACTTCAACAAAAAAACCTTCTTTTTTATTTGAAAAATAAAAAACATTACTATGAATTATATTCTTGCCTTTATGTAAAAAAAATAAAAAATCTTTAATTCCTCCATTATTTACAAAATTAATTTTATCATTATCTCTTTCATCAAAAATACATAATTTTAATCCAGGATTTAAATAAGATAACTCATTAATCCTTTTTGATAAAATATTTTTATTAAAAAATATTTTATTAGTAAAAATTTTTCTATCAGGCCAAAAACGTATATATGTTCCAGTACAATTAACATTTCCTAAAACTATTAATTTGTTATTAGGTACACCAAAATTATATAATTGATAATATTCTTTTTTGTCCCTATATATTCTTAATTCTAGTTTTTCTGACAAAGCATTAACAACTGATATACCTACACCATGTAAACCACCAGAATATTTATATGAATTATTATCAAATTTACCTCCAGAATGTAAAACAGTCATAATTAATTCTGCAGCAGAAATACCTTCATCTTTATGTTTGTCAACAGGAATTCCTCTACCATTATCTAATATAGACACAGAATTATCTTTATATAAATTAACTACTATTTTATTACAATAACCAGCAAGTGACTCATCAATAGAATTATCTATAACTTCAAATACCATATGATGTAAACCAGTACCATCATTAGTATCACCAATATACATTCCAGGACGTTTTCTAACAGCATCCAAACCTTTTAAAACTTTAATACTTGAAGAATCATAAAAACTCATTTTATTTTACCCATATTATTTTAATAAATTTTAAAAACTATATTTTTATCGGCATTATCATATGATCAATATAAATATTATCTACACTATTAATTTTAACAATTGAATAACTATTTTTAAAATAAAAATTTATCTTAGAAGACTTTTTAATAGAATTTAAAATATCTAATAAATATTTTACATTAAAACTTATCTCTAATTCCAAACCATGATAATCTATAAATAAACTTTCTTTAATTTCATCATTATTATTATTAACGGAAAAAACACACAATATATTTTTTTTTATATAAAAAGTTACATAATTATACAAAAAATCATTTATTATTGATGAACGTAATAAAGCATTTTTAAAATCAAAAACATCTAACACAATACATTCATAATTCTTAAATAAATATATATTTTTATAATCAGGAAATGAACCATTTATTAATCTAGAATACATGATAAAACCACCAAAATATAATTTAATAGAGTAATCACTTATTTTAAACAAAACATCATTTTCAATAGATATTGAAGTTAATATTTTTAATAATTCAAAAATAAATTTACGTGATATAATTACAGAAAAATTATTTTTTTTGTTTAATAAAAATGAAAAATTACTAATTAATTTATAAACAGACATTCTATGTCCATCTGTAGCTACAAAATAAAAATTATTATTTTTATATTCAATTAATATACCATTTAAATAATAATAAATATCTTGGCTACCTATTGCAAAATAAATAGAGGAAATAATTTCTTTTAATAAACAACTAGAAACTAAAAATTTATATTTATATTTAAATTTCTTTATAATAAAAGGAAAATGTTTAGATGATATAGTAGAAAGAAAAACATTACTATTTAAATAAGATATTCTTAATTTTTTTTTTTTTAAACTTATAATTAATTTACTATTTTTTGGAAAACTATTACATATTTCATATAATTTAACAGCATTGACAGTAATTGATCCACTTTTTAAAATATCTTTTTTAATTAAATTAATACTAAATTTAATTTCTATATTTAAATCTGTTACAACAAAAAATAATGTTTTTAAATTAATAAATAATAAGATATTAGATAATATTGGGTTTTTAACAGAACTAGATAAATAATTACTTAATTTACTTAATTGTTTTATTACTTTTTCTTTTTCTACAATAAATTTCATTATTAAAATTCAATACAACTTTAATTAAATTATAAAAATCAGATTTAACCTTATTATTTATAATACATAATTTTTCTATTCTTTTGCAAGAATAAATAATGGTAGAATGATTTAAACCACCATAAAAATTTCCTAATTCAGATAAACTATAATTAGTTAATTTTTTACTTATAGCAATAGAAATTTGTCTTGGATAAACTAAAGATTTAGATCTAGACCTAGATAACAAATCTATAACTGATAATTTATAATATTCAGAAACTATTTTTTGTATATCCAAAACATTAATACTAATTTTATTTAAACAAATATCAGGATATATTATATTTCTAACAAAATCTATTGTTATGTTATTTAAATTATTAAAATAATTAGAATTAATTAATAAAGAATGAACAATACCTTCTAATTCATAAATATTATTTATATTACTATTAGCAATAAAATTAATTATTTCATCTTGTAAAAAAAAATTCATTTCTTTAGATTTTTTCAATAAAAATTTAAATTTTAAATCATAATCTGGTTTATCTATATTTAAAACTAAACCACAAGATAATTTTGAAATTAATCTACTATCTATACCATTCATATTTTTTATATGTATATCTGATGTTAATATTACAAATTTATTATTATCCAATAAATTATCAAGAATATAAAAAAATTCTTTTTGCGAATAATCTTTATTGGAAAAAAATTGCATATCATCAACTAATAAAATATCAGCAGATTTAAAATATAATTTAAATTCCTCTATAGAATTATTATTTAAAGAATTAACCATTTTATTAACAAATCTTTCAGAATTTATATAAATAACATTCTTTTTAAAATTATTATTATGATTAACATTATTAGCTATAGATTGAAGTAAATGCGTTTTTCCTAAACCTGTTCCACTATATATTAATAAAGATTTATAATTTTTTTTAATAAAATTACATATATCTAAAATTTCTTTATAAACTATATAATTAGATTTACTATAAATAAAATTAGAAAAATTATATTTATTTAAAAGCAAACAATCATTAAATTTTTTAAAATTTAATGAATTATAAACATAATTATTATCAATAATTTTATTATTTTTATTTTTCAAATACATTTTTTTATTTAAATTTTTATCACCAATAAAAAAATTTATTACAGGAATATTATTTTTACAAAAAATATTAATTAATTCATTAATATTATTTAAATAATTTTTACGAACATAATTAAGAACATACTTATTTGGTGCAAATAAAAATATTATATTAGTTGTAATAACTGCTTGTAATGGTAATATCCACATGTTAAACTCATATTCTGATAAAATATCTTTTAATTTAATTAAACATTTTTTCCATAAATCTTTAAACAAAATATACCTCACTTACTATTTTAATTTATAAATATAAAAAAATTGTTTTAATAAAAATATAAAAATTTAACTTAACAAAAATAATAAATATAAACTATAATATATAGAAATAAATATGAAAAGAACATTTCAACCATCTAAAATAAAAAGAAAAAAAACTCATGGATTTAGAAAAAGAATGTCAAAAAAAAATAGTAAAAAAATCATTAACAGAAAAAAAAACAAAAAAAGATATAAAATATCAATTTAAAAAAAAACGCTTTTTTTTAAAAAAAAACATGATAATTAAAAAAAAAATAAAAAATAATGACTATTATTTTTGTAAAAATTTATCATGAATATATATTCAAACAAAAAAAAATAATTTTAAATACCCAAGAATATTAATTATAATAAGTAAAAAAAAAATAAAACATTCAACAAAAAGAAACAAAATCAAAAGAATTATAAAAGAATCATTCAGATTAAAACAACATAAAATAAAAAATATTGATTTTATTTTAATTTTAAAAAAAAAATTAAATATCAAAACATTAAAAGAAAAAATAAAAAAAATATGGCAAAAATATTAACAAAATATATAAAGAAATATTTATATATTTATTTTATATAAATATATAACTTTAATTAAACAACTTAAATTAATATATTTAAGATAATTTAAATGAATTTTAAAAATAATTTACTATCATTAATTATATTTATAATTTTATTATCACCAATAAAAAAAAATATTTTAAATAATAATTTTGTTTTCTCAAATACAAAAATAAATAAAGAAAATAAATATTTATCAATAAAAAATAATGTTTTTACAATAAAAATAAACAAATATAACAATAATATAGAAAATATAAATTTATTAAAATATAAAGATTTTCAACAAAATTTACTAAATTTAATAAAAATAAAAGAACAATTTGAATTAATAAATACAAAAAAAATAAAAAACATAATTAACTATCATAAAAAATATTATACACAATTAAATAATATAAAAATAAAATATATAAAAAATAAAAATTTTAAAAAAATAATTTTATTATCAAATCATACTATAAATAAAATAAAACACGAAAAATATTTAATTATAAAAAATAATTCTTATAATATAAATATACAACATAAAATAACTAATAATTCAAATAAAATAATTTACATAAAATTTATAAACAAAATAAAACAACCAATAATAAATAACAATTTAAATGACTCAAATAAATATAAAAAAATATCTTATTTCACAGATAAAAAAAAATATCAAGAATACGAACCAGAAAATATAAAATCAGAAAATTTAAATATAAAAACAAAATCTGGATGGATTTCAATACCAGAAAAATATTTTTTAATATCTATAATACCAACAATTGATAACAATATTAATTATTTCAATATATTTAGTCAATATAACAATAATAATGAATCTTTTAATATAGGATATAAAACAAATAATATAACAATAAAACCAAAAGAAACAAAAATAATAAAATACAAATTATGGATAGGACCTAAATTATCAGATGAATTAAATAAAATATCACCAGATTTAAATCAAACTATAAATTACGGAATATTAAAATTTTTATCAAAACCATTATTTAATATAATTAAAATAATAAACTATAAAACACATAATTTAGGTTTATCTGTAATTATTATAACAATAATTTTAAAATTAATAACATATCCTTTAAATAAATTACAATATATATCTCTATTAAAAATACAAAATATACAAAAAAAAATTAATAAAATAAAAAAAAAATATAAATATGAAAAAAACGAAATAAATAAACACATAATAAATATATATAAAAAATATAGAATAAACCCATTAACTAATTTAATTATAACTTTAATACAAATACCTATATTTATATCTATTTACAACATAATAAATACATCTATTGAATTTAAAAATTCACCATTTATATTTTGGATAAAAGATTTATCAAAAAGCGACCCTTATTTTATATTACCAATTTTAATGGGATTATCTGTATTTATATTACAAAATAAAACATCTAAAATAAACAACGACAAAATAAATAAACAAATAGAATTTATAACATCTATTATATTTACTGTACTTTCATTATGGTTTTCTAGTGGATTAATAATTCACTACATAACTAATAATATATTAACAATAATTCAACAAGAAATAATAATATTTAACAAAAAAAATGAAAAATAAAATAACAATAATATCTCAATGTACTCCAACAGGAAAAGGAGGGATAGGAATAATAAGAATATCTGGAATAAAAACAAAAAAAATATCAAAAATAATTTTAAACAAAAAATTAACACCAAGATATGCAAAATATTTACCTTTTAAAAATAAAAATAAAAAAATATTAGATCATGGAATAGCAATATTTTACAAATCACCAAATTCATTTACTGGTGAAGATGTACTAGAATTACATAGTCACGGAGGTCAAAAAATAATAGAATTAATAATAAAAAATATATTAGACTTAAAAATAAAAAAAGTTAGAATAGCAAAACCAGGAGAATTTACAGAAAGAGCTTTCATAAATAAAAAAATAGACATAATACAAGCAGAATCTATAAATGATTTAATTAACGCTAAATCAGAAATAGAAATAGATTTAGCTATAAAATCATATAAAGGAATATTTTCTAAAAAAATAAAAAATATAATAAAAAAAATAACAAAAACTAGAATAATAATAGAAAATAAAATTAATTTTCCTGAAGAAATGACTAATAATAACATTGAAAAAAAAACAAATAATGATATTAAAAATATTTACAAAAAAATAAAATTAATTTTATATAAAACAAAAACAGGAAATTTAATTAAAAATGGTATTAAAATAATTATTATAGGAAAACCAAATGTAGGAAAATCCAGTTTAATGAATATTATTACTAAAAAAAAAAATTCTATAGTTACTAATATAAAAGGAACAACAAGAGATATAATAAAAGATTTCATAAGTTTAGAAAATACTGATATTGAAATATCAGATACAACAGGTATACATAAAACAAAAAATAAAATAGAAAAAATAGGAATTAAAAAAACATGGAAAGAAATAAAAAAATCACAATTAATTTTATTTATTGAAAGTGCTGATAAAATAAACAAAAATAAAATAATTAACATTTATAAAAAAATTATTAAAAATAAATTAACAGAAAAAAAACAAGTACTTTTAATAAGAAACAAAATAGATTTAACAAACGAAAAATATAAAATATATAAAATAAAAAAATACAAAATAATAAATATATCAATTAAAAAAAATCTAGGATTAAACAATTTAAAAAAACAAATAAAAAAAATAATAAAAAACAATAATTACCCTGAAAATAATTTTATTGTCAAAGAAAGAAACATTAAAACTATAAAAAAATCACTAAAATACATAACCAACATTAAAAATATTACTAAAAATTTTAAAGAAATTAATAAAAATTTAGATATAATATCTGAAAATTTATTTTTATTAAACAAAAAATTAACATCCATCATAAATATAAAAGAAATAAATAATGAAAATATTTTAAAAAAAATATTTTCTAAATTTTGTATAGGAAAATAATATTTTTTCAATTATTTAATATACATAAATATTTTTAAAAAATAACTTCTAATAAAATGATTATTAAAAAAATAATAAATTCAATAAAAATAAAAAGATTAGATTTATGTTTACTAAATATTTTAAAAAAATATTCAAGAAATCAGATTAAATATTTCATAAAAAATAAACAAATATACGTAAATAATATTGTTTGTATAAAACCAAGCAAAAAAATAAAAAAAAATAACATAATAACAATAAAAATTAATAAAACAAAAAAAATAATAAAACCAAAAAAACAAAATATATCTCTTAATATAATTTATGAAGATAAAAACATAATAATTATAAATAAAAAAAAAGGATTGGTAGTTCATCCAGGATCAGGTAACAACAATAATACATTAATGAATTCAATTATTTACCATTATCCAAATATATATAAAAATGTACCAAGATGTGGAATTATACACAGATTAGATAAAAATACTACCGGGTTACTAATAATTGCTAAAGATATAAAAACTTACAATATTTTAGTTAAAAAATTAAAAAAAAAAAAAATTAAAAGAATATATAAAACAATAGTATTAGGAAATATTAAAAAAAAAGGTTCAATAAATAAACCTATTTCAAGAAATAAATACAATAGAACAGAAATGTCAATTAATAAAAATGGCAAAAAAGCCTTAACATATTTTAAAATAATAGAAAAATTCAACTTTTGCACATTTTTGAAAATAATTTTAGATACAGGAAGAACACATCAAATAAGAGTTCATATGAAATATATAAAAAATCCAATATTAGGAGACAAAATATATAATATTAAAAGCGGTTTTTTCGAAAAAAAAATAGAAAAATATATACCAAATGAAATTAAAAAATTAAACAGACAAGCATTACATGCATCTACTTTAATATTCAATCACCCAATTAAAAAAACAAAAATTAATATTAGTTCACCATTACCACATGATATTTATAATATTTTATTTAAATTAAGATTAAAAAAAAAATAAATTACTAATAATTTAAATTCAACCATCTTTCTAAAATTAAAACAGCAGATATACTATGAACATTACATTTTTTTGAATAAATAGAATTATAAAACATAGAATTCTCTTTTATATAACTTCTAGCAGAACAAGAAGTAAAACTTTCATCTGAAAAAAATACCTTTAAATTATATTTAATTTTTAAAATACAAACAAAATCTTTAATACTAGACGATAAAAATCTATCATTATTATGATTAAAACAAGGTTTACCAACTACTGCTTTCTTTATCAACCAAACATTAATTAATTCCTCTATACTATACCAATTAAGATTATTATTTTTTACATGGATACAAACAATGGGATTAGCTGTTTTAGTTATAGTTTGACCAATAGCTATACCAATATTTTTAATACCAAAATCAAAAGAAATAATAAACATAAAACACTTTTTTATTTAAATAAATATTTAAAAAAATTATTAAAAACATAAAATAATTTACAATAAATTAAAAATTTTAACTAAATTAAATTTAGCATCACCTAATAACAAACCAACATTTTTTCTCAAAAATATAGAATTATTTACTTTTGAATAACCTGTTGCATAATTATAAAAATTCCTTTTTAATATTATTACAAATTTAGATTCCCATACTTTCAAAACAGGCATACCATATAAAATACAATTTTTATCATAAATAGATCTTGGATTTATTATATCATTAGCACCTATAACTAACACTAAATCATTTTCTGAAAATTTATCATTTATATCTTCTAAAGAATATACATATTTAGAAGAAATATTAGACTCAGCTAATAAAACATTCATATGACCAGGCAACCTACCTGCAATTGGATGTACTGCAAATTTAACATTTAAATTATATTTTTTTATTAAAATATTTACAATTTTACCGATAATATATTGCGATTGAGATACAGCCATACCATAACCAGGAACAATAATAATAGATTTACTAGATAATAAAAAATCAACCACATTATTAATATTATATTTAATTAATTTATTTTTTTTATTTTCAATATTATCAAATATATCTGTTTTTTTTTTTATGAAAATATTAAATATAATAACTTTATATAAAGATTTATTTATTAATTTACACATAATATTGGATAATAAAAATCCACATGATCCAGTTAAAGCTCCAATAACTATTAATAAATTATTATCTAAAACAAAACCAGATATTGAATTAACCAAACCAGAATACGAATTTAATAATGATATTAAAATAGAAACATCAGAAATATTTACATTTACAACTAAAACATAACCTAAAAACAAACTCAACAAACTAATTAAAAAATATAAATATTTAAAATACAAATAATGTTTTAAATTGAAAAAAAATAAAATTAAAACAAATAAAATTAACAAACTAAATATAAAAATATTTTTATTAATTAAAAATTTATTTTTAAATAAAAAAATATTTCTTAATATAAAAAAAGAAACTAAAGAACCTATAAAAGTTACAGAACCTATAATATTACCTAAAATTATTTCAAATATAAATAATTTATTTAATAAAATATTTTTATTTAAATTATTAAAACTTATAACCATAGAAGAAAAACCAACAAAACTATGAAATAAAGAAATTAATTCAGGAACCTGTGATATATTTATCTTTTTAGAAATATATATACCTAATATTCCACCAATAATTATTACCAATAAACACAAAAATAAATTATTTAAATTTAAAAAATATAAACTAGTAACTAAAAAAGAAACAACCATTCCTAATATTCCAAAATAACATCCTTTAATTGAACTATTTACATTATTAAAAAATGATAAGCATAATATAAAAAATAATATAGAATAAACATTAAATACATGTACAATTTTGTTAAACATAAAATACCTAATTATTATTATTAAACATTTTTAACATACGTATAGTAATATAAAAACCAGAAAAAACATTAATGCTTACTAAAAATAAAGATATAAAAGATATAAATTTATTAATAAAGTTATTTAAATAATTTACTTGTATTAAACAACCAACAAAAATTATTCCAGATATAGCATTAGTCAATGATATTAATGGAGTATGTAAAGAATGATCTATATTATTAATTAATTTATAACCTAATAAAAAAGATAAAATAAATATATTTAAATTATTAAAAAAATTTAAAGAATAATAATTCAAGAAAAAAAAAGATAAAAAAACAAAAAAAAATACAGTAAATATTTTATAAAATAAAAATTTATTAATTTTATATTTATATAAATAAAAAAAATTACTTTTTACTTTTAATTTATGTTCTTGTTCTTGTTTATTTTTAAACAAAAAATCACTTTTAAATTCATTAATTATTTTTTTTTTATATATTATACCATTATTAATTAATGTAACATCATTAATCATTACATCATTAAAATTAAAATACATTTTCTTTTTTTTATCATCAAATATAAATTTTAAAAAATTAAATAAATTATTACTACATAAAAAAGATGATAATTTTGGCATCAATCTACTATAATCATAATAACTAATTACTTTAATACCATTTTTTAATTCATAAATTGAATCATATACTTCTAAATCATAATATATATTACTTTTTACAGATAAATCTACAATAATACTATTATTGTCCATTAACATAAACAATTCATTAGTTATATATTTAAATAAATTATTATTTTTATTAGATACAGTTATAATAATTAAATTGAAATTCATTATATTTCTTAACAAATAATCATTAAAATCAATATATAAATTATTTATCTTAATAAATTTGGCACCCAAACTTTTTACTTGATCTTCAGTTTCTTTTCTAATATCATAAGCATAAATATCAGCTCCTAAAGTTTTTAATAAACTCATAGATGACAAACCAGAAACTCCAACCCCAATTATTAATACCTTTACTGCAGGTATTATTCCTGAAAAAACTATTTGGTTTGAAAAAATACTTTTATATAAATACAAAGCTTCAACTACAGCTCTATATCCAGATATATAAGAAATAGAACTAACTATATCCATATATTGATATTTAGATAAACGAGGAATATTATTTAATACAATTAATGTAACTTTTTTTTCTTTAAAAATATGTAAATATTCTTTATATTTTTCAGAAATATTAAAACAAATTAATTTACAATTTAATTTTAAAAAACATAATTTTTTAAAATTAATAAAATTAAATACTAAAATTATATCTTTACTAAATATATTATTTTTATTTTCTATAACAGCACCACTTTTTATATATAATTCATCCTTAAAACCAGATAATAATCCTGCATTATTTTCAATATAAATATTAAAACCTAAACTTATTAATTTAGATACAGTTTCAGGAACAATAAAAACTTTATTTTCTTTTTTTTCTTCTTTTAAAATACCTATAGATAGCATAAAATTACCTAAAAATATGTATATATATAAAATATATTTTTAATATAATTAAAATTAAATTAATCATTAATTAATCAAATAATATATAATAACATATAAAAATTGAATTAATTTTTAATTATTAAAATCTAAATATTTATTAATTATTAATACTTAATGAAAAAAAAATTAACATTAAATATATTTAGATACTATTAAAACATAATAAATAAAATAAAAAGTTTAAAACAATGAAAAAAATAATATTATTCAGTTGTAATAAATACGATATAAAATACTTTAATAAAATAAATAAAAAATATAATTTTGACATCACATATACAAAAAAAACATTAAATAAAAAAAATATAAATCTAGCAAAAGGATACAACCATATATCAATTTTTGTTAATGACAATGTATATGACGAAGAAATAATATTAAAATTAAAAGAATTAAATATAAAAACAATAGCATTAAGATGTGCAGGATTTAATAATGTAAATTTAATATTAACAAAAAAATACAATATTAAAGTAATAAATGTTAAATCTTATTCACCGGAATCTATTGCTGAATATACATTAGGATTAATATTAAATTTAAATAGAAAAATACACCATGCATATCAATATACAAGAAACAAAAATTTTTCATTAAAAAATTTAATAGGTAATAATTTACATGGAAAAACTATTGGAATAATTGGTACAGGAAAAATAGGATTATCATTGATTAAAATACTATATGGTTTTAAAGTAAATATTTTAGCATATGATATTATAAAATCAAAAGAAGCAGAAAAATTAGGTACAAAATATTTTGATTTTAAATATGTATTAAAAAAATCAGATATAATAAGTTTGCATTGTCCATATAATAAAAATAATCATCATATGATAAATGATAAAACAATAAAATATCTTAAAAAAAATGTCATATTAATTAATACAAGTAGAGGTGAATTAATAAAAACATCTTCAATAATAAAAGCAATAAAAAATAAAAAAATAAAATCCTTAGCTATAGATGTATATGAAAATGAAAAAAAATATTTTTTTAAAGATAATTACAAAAAAATAATAAAAGATGATAATTTAAATATATTATTATCATATAATAATGTAATAATAACTAGTCATCAAGCATATTTTACAAAAGAATCATTATTAAATATAACAAAAACAACATTAAAAAATATAAATAAAATTTCTTTAAATAAAAAATGTAATGATTGTATTAATGAACTTTAAATAAAAATGTTTTAAAAAATTATTAATAATATTTAAAATTAATAAAAAGTAGAATTTAATTATTTTAATAACATTAAATTAATTAAATACACAAAGTTATTTATACACAAAACATGTCTAAAAAAAAAAATATTTTTAAAAAATTATTTAAATATAAAGAAGGATTTTACACAAAATTAAAAACAAAAGAAATAAAAAAAGGAATAAATAAAAATATTATTAAAAAAATATCAAAAATAAAAAAAGAACCATCATGGATGCTTAAAATAAGATTAAAAGCATATAAAATATGGAAAAAAATGAATGAACCACATTGGTTAAACGCAAAATATAAAAAAATAAATTATCAAAATTACAAATACTATTCAGCACCAAAAAAATCAAAAAAAAAAAATAATGGTGATTTTTTTACTAAAAAAGTTGAACATACTTTTAATAAATTAGGAATATTAAAAAAAAAAGCAGTAGATATAATATTTGATTCAGTTTCAGTAAAAACAAAATATGAAGAAAAATTATCTAAATTAGGTATTATTTTTTGTTCTTTTAATAAAGCTATAAAAAAATATCCAAAACTTATAAAAAAATATATCTGTAAAGTAGTTCCAATAAATGATAATTTTTTTTCAACATTAAATACAGCTGTATTATCAGATGGAACTTTTATATATATTCCAAAAAACATAAAATGTCCTATAGAATTATCTAGTTATTTTAGAATAAACTCTAAAAACACAAATCAATTTGAAAGAACATTAATTATTTTAAAAAAAAATAGTTATCTAGAATACTTAGAAGGTTGTTCTTCACCAACAAGAAAAAAACATCAATTACATGCAGCAGTAGTTGAAATTATACTACATAAAAAATCAGAAATAAAATATTCTACAGTTCAAAACTGGTCATTAGGCAACAAAAAACAAAAAGGGGGTATATATAATTTTGTTACTAAAAGATGTTTATGTAAAGAAAAAAAAAGTAAAATATCATGGATCCAATTAGAAATTGGATCATCAATAACTTGGAAATATCCAAGTACAATATTATTAGGAAATAACTCATTATCAAATTTTAATTCTATCTCAATAACAAAACTTAATCAACAATCAGATACTGGTACAAAAGTTATACATATAGGAAAAAAAACAAAATCTTTAATATTTTCAAAAAGTATATCAATGAACCATAGTAAAAATACTTACAGAAGTTTAATAAAAATAAATAAAAAATCCAATAAATCAAAAAATTTTACACAATGTAATTCATTAATTATAGGAAATAACTGTAGTTCACATGCTTTTCCTAAAATAAAATCAAAAAATAAAAATTCAGTTATTGAACATGAAACAAGTTCTACCTATATTAAAGATGAACAAATATTTTTTTTACAACAAAGAGGAATAAATTATAATGATTCAATATCTATGATAATTCAAGGATTTTGCAAAAATATAATAAATTTATTACCACTAGATTTTTCTTTAGAAATACAAGAAATTTTATATAATAATTTAAAATAAAATAAAAAAATGTGTTTAATTAAAATTAAAAATTTATACGTTAAAATAAATAATCAATTAATTTTAAAAAATTTAAATTTAAAAATAAATAAAGGTGAAATACATGTATTAATGGGACAAAATGGATCAGGAAAAAGTACTTTATCATTAACATTAGCAGGTCATAAAAAATATAAAATTATAAAAGGGGATATTTTATTTAAAAATAAAAATATAAATAAATATTCAATAGAAAAAAGAGCACAAAAAGGTATATTTGTTTCTTTACAAAATAATATAGAAATACCAGGATTAAACAATACAATTTTTTTATTTAAATCTACAAATTCAATAAGAAAATACAGAAATAAAAAAGAATTTGATTTCTTTGTATTTAAAAAAAAATTAAATAAAAAAATAAATAAAATAAATTATTCATCAAAACTACTTAATAGATCATTAAATAAAGGATTTTCAGGTGGTGAAAAAAAAAAAAATGATATTTTACAAATTCTATTACTTAAACCAAAATTAATTATTTTAGATGAAATAGATTCAGGTTTAGATACAAAAAATTTAAAATTAATTACAAATATAATAAATAACTTAAAAACAAAAAATAAATCATTCATAATAATAACACATTACAAAAAAATATTAAATTTTTTAAAAATAAATCAAATACATACAATAAATAACGGAACAATAATTAAATCTATAAAAAAAATTAAATAAAAATAAATAAATTATGAATGATATAAAAAAAACAAATTTAAATCTAATAAAAAAACTAAAATATTTATTTAAAAAAAATAATTATTTGATAACTTTAAATAAAAAAAAATATTTTTTAAATTTATTAAAAAATATAAAAAAAAATAAAAAACAAAAAAAAATAAATCTCTTAAATATAATTTTCTTAAAAAAAAAAAATTATATACCAAATAAAATAAAAAAAACATTAAATATATTATTAAATATTAAAAAAAAAATCATAAAAATAAAATCTATAAAAATAATATTTATAAATGGATATTTAATATATATTCCACAAAAAAAATATATAAATAAAATATTAAATATATATATAAATAAAAAATTAAAACAAAAAAAACCATTTTCATTTAATAAAAAAATAAATGATTTTGTTCACTTAAACAACAGTTTTATTAATCAAATAGTTGATATAAATATAAAAAAAAATAAAAACATAAAATTACCAATATATATTATTATTGTAAATAATTACAAAACAAAAAATACAATTAACAATTATTCAATAAATATAAAAATAAAAAAAAATACAAAAGTATCTTTTATAGAACATAATTTGTCTTTTAATAAAAATTTTTGTTATTTAAATAACAATATAAATATATCTATACAAAAAAAATCATCAATAAATTACCATAGAATTATAAATTTAAATAATAAATCATTTTTTTTTTCTAATGAAAAAATAAATTTAAAAGCAAAATCTAATTTTGAAAAAAAAATTTTTATGTTAAAATCTAACAAGATAAATATAAATACACATGTTAATTTAAAAAAAAAATCTTTTATAAAAATAAACAGTGTTTCTTTAATTCAAAAAAAAAATAATTTTAAATATAAAATATACTTATTACATAAACAAAAAAAATCTAAAAGTTATCAACAACATAAAAATATATTTTTAAATAAAGGAAAATTTATATTTAACGGATTAATAAAAATACATAAAAAAGCAAAAAAAAGTAAATCTACTATAGAAAATAATAATCTATGCATAAATAAAAATTTTAATTTAACAAGTTATCCTAAATTAAAAATATATAATAAAAATTCAATTTGTAATCATAAATGTACAATAAATAAAATAGAAAAAAAACATATTTTATTACTTTTAATGAGAGGTATTAATAAAAAACAAATAAAAAAAATACTATCTTTATCTTTTTTAAATGAAATAATAAATAATATTAAAGAAAAAAAAATAAAAAATATAATTAATAACATTATTACCAAAAATATATATCTATAAAATGAATTTAAATATTAAAAAAATAAAACTTGATTTTCCAATACTAAAAAAAAAAATAAATGGAAACAAAATTATATATTTAGATAATGCAACAAGCACTCAAAAACCTAAAATAGTTATAAAAACAATAGAAAATTTATATAAAAACAATTATTCTTCAACACATAGAGGAATATATACTTTAAGTAATATTATTACTAATAAAGTTGAAAAAACTAGAATAAAAATATCTAAATTAATTAATGCAAACTCACCAGAAGAAATTATTTTTGTAAAAAATTCTACTGAAGGATTAAATTTAATAATAAATACTTGGGGTAAAAAAAATCTTTCAAAAAAAGATAATATTATTATATCATTAATGGAACATCATGCTAATATAATTCCATGGTATCTTTTAGCAAACGAAATAAAATATGAAATAAAAATAATAAAAATTTCAAAAAAAGGGTCTTTGGATATAAATCATTTAGAATATTTAATTAATAAAAATACAAAAATAATTTCTTTAGTACATATTTCAAATACATTAGGAAACATAAATCCAATAAAAAAAATTATTAATATAGCAAAAAAATATAATATATTAACAATAATTGATGGTTCACAAGCTATAGCTCACAAAAAAATAAATGTGCAAAAGTTGAATTGTGATTTTTATATATTTTCCGGACATAAAATGTATGGACCAACAGGAACAGGAATTATTTATAATAAAAAAAATTTATTAAAAAAACTACTACCATGGCAAGGAGGAGGAGGAATTATTGCAAATATAAACATTAAAAATTATATAATAAACAGTATTAAATATATAAATTCTCCATGGAAATTTGAAGCAGGAACTCAAAATATAGAATCTATAATAGGGTTAAATTCAGCTATAAATTATATAAATAATATTGGGTTAAATAATATAAAAAAATATGAAAATAAAATATTAAAATTTACTTTAAACAAATTAAAATCAATTCCAAATATAAAAATATATGGTCATAAAAAAAAAATATCAATAATACCATTTAATATAAAAAACTATCATTGTTATGATATAGGAACATTATTAGATCAATATGGAATATCAATAAGAACAGGACATCAGTGTACTATACCAATAATGAAATTCTATAATGTTTCAGGAATGTGTAGAATATCAATTGCTATATATAATTCTAAAAAAGATATAAATACATTAATATATTCATTAAAACAAATATCAAAATTATTAAAATAAAATATTTTAAATAAAAATGAAAAAAATACTTAATAAAAAAAAAATAATACTAGATTTAAAATCTTTCTTATCAAATCAAGAAAAAATATTTTATTTAATTAATTTAGGAAAAATTTTACCTTTTAATAAAAAAAAAATTAGAAAAAAAAAAAATATAATATATGGATGTCAAAGTAATGTATGGATTAAAATAAAAAAAAAAAATAATATAATAAAAATAAATGGAGATAGTGATACATCATTAATAAAAGGTTTACTAATCACAATTATAATTTTCTATAATAAAAAAAAAATTAATAAAATAAAAAAAAAAAATATAAATACATATTTAAATAAATTAAATTTAATTAAATATTTAAGTTCTTCAAGATCAATAGGTATAATATCAATAATTGAATTTATTAATAAAAAATTAAATATAAATAAAAATATAAAATTATAATATTTACTATTAAAAATTAGTAATTTTTAAACATATAAAAATCATTAATAATCAAATTATAATAACATTATTAAAATGAATTTAAAATTTTTCACAAATATAACAAAAATTAGTTTGCTAGCTTTTTTTGCAAAAATAATAGGATTTATAAGAGATTTAACTATAGCTAAAATATTTGGAATAGGAACAGAAACAGACGCTTTTTTAATATCATTTCAACTACCTAATTTATTAAGAAAAATATTTGCTGAAGGAGCATTATCTTATGTATTTATACCAATATTAAGTAGATATAAAGAGAAGAAAAAAAAAACAGATGAATTAATTTCAACAATATTTTACTCACTAATAATAATTATTACATTTATAATAATACTAGTTTTAATATATACAAAAAACATAATAAACCTTATTATCCCAGGATACAATAAACAAAAATTAATCACAGTTATAAAAATGTTTAGAATTATATTTCCATATATATTACTTATATCTATAAGTTCTTTCTTTATATCAATATTAAATGTATGGGGAAATATATTATTAGTAATATTTACACCAATAATATTAAATATAACTATTATATTTTTTAGTATATTTATATCAAAATATTTTTATCCACCAATTGTATCTTTAGCTTGGGCTGTAATAATTGGAGGAATTTTACAAACAATATATTTAATAATACAATTATATTTAAAAAAAATACCAATAAAAATAAACTACAAAAAAATAAATTTAAAAAATAAAGATGTAAAAAGAATAGTAAAAGATATTTACCCTATAATATTAAACTTTTTCATAAATCAAGTTACATTAATAATAAACAATAATATTATTTCATATTTAAATGAAGGTTCTATATCTTGGTTATATTATGCTGATAGATTAATAGAATTACCAGCAGCAATACTCGGAACAACTTTAGGAACTATAATATTGCCTCTATTATCTAAAAAAAAATATAGCAATAATAATCCGTATTGTACAAAATTAATAAATAATTTCTTTAAAGTAATATTACTATTAGGAATACCAAGTACAATATCTTTGTTTATAATGTCCAAACCATTAATTATGGCATTATTTCAATATGGAAAATTTAAATATCTTGATACTTTAATAACAGCAAAAATATTAAAATATTATTCTATAGGATTAATAAATAATATTATTATGAGAACAATAATTCCTATATTTTATTCACAAAGAAATACTAAGTTTCCAATAAAAGTATCTTTATTAACATTAATTGCAACACAAATAGTAAATATATTTACTATTAAAATATTCAGAAATGCCGGTTTAGCAATATCAACAAGTATAGTATCATACTTCAGTGTATTTTTATTATATAAAAAATTAAATAAAGAATATAATTTTATAATTAAAAAAGAACTCATTTATTTTTTTTTTAAAATAATATTCGCTACTATAATAATGTCTTTAACATTAATTATATTAAAAAATATAATGACAAATAATTTAGAAAAATTAAATATACAATTAAGGTTAATTAACCTATCAACAATATATATTATTGCATCATTTGTTTATTTTATATCTCTAAAAAAAATAGGACTGAAACTGGAGGAATAAAAAATATACGAATTAATCGTGAACATTTTTTACATTAAATAAAATTATTTTAATAATTTTTTTTATAAATAATTAACTATTTTTTGTTTTTAATTTTTTTCATTAAAGAAATTACATAATCTATAGCTGATTGAACATTAATTATCTTTTCAGCATCTTCATCAGGTATTTCAATATTAAATTCTTCTTCCAAAGCCATTATTAATTCAACTGTATCTAAAGAATCTGCACCTAAATCATCTATAAAAGATTGATCATTCTTTATTTCATCTAAAGACAAACCTAATTGCTCACTAATTATTTTTTTTACTTTATTTTCTATACTCATAATAAATACCTATTAATATATTTAATATTTAAATATACATAAATAAAAAATATATATTTTATAATACCAATTTTTAATATAATTTTAATTTTAAAATAAATATTTTAATTTCACCAAATTTAGTATTTTATATTAAAAAAAACATTATTACAACAAAAAATATTCTTTTTATTTAAAATAAAAATATTAATTAAAATATTATCTTTTTATTTTTTTATTTCTATAAAAACCATCACTAGAAATATGATGATATATATAATACAAACCAGTATCTTTATTTAAAGATAACATCGGTAAGTTTAAATAATCATGAGACCTACGATTACCTCTTTTTGATCTACTTGATTTTTTTTTCTGAACAGCCATAAAACCTCTTTTATGAAATTACTTTAAATATTTTCTAATTTCTTTAAAAATAACAACAAATCATTATCTAAATCAACATTAATAAAAATATATTTATTATAATAAGGGTGAAAAAAAGAAACAGAATAAGAATGCAAAAATAATCTCTTAAATTTAAATTTATGATAAAGATCAACATCCAATTTATAATTTCCATAAATATTATCAAAAACTATAGGATAACCACTTAAACTAGTATGTATTCTTATTTGATGTTTCCTTCCAGTCAATGGTTTAATAAATAACAAAGTATAATTACCAATATATTTTTTAACTTTAAAAAAAGAAACAGAAGATTTTTTTATTTCTTTTTTAAAATTATTTTTATTAAATTTATTTATTATTATATCTTTATTTACTTTTCTTAAAGTAACAGGCCAATGTCCATGTACTAAAGCTATATATATTTTTTTTATTTTATTTTCCCTAAAATATTTATGTAATATACGTAAAATAGATCTCTTTTTAGCAATTATTAATAACCCTGAAGTATTTTTATCTAATCTATGTACTAACTCTAAATATCTTAATTTTGGATTTAAAAACTTAAATATATTTATAATATTAAAAAATATATTAGTTCCTCCATGAACAGATATACCTGTAGGTTTATTTATTACCAATAAACATTTATCCTCATAAACAATTATATTTTTAAACTTTAATATAATATCTTTTTTTAAAAATCTTATTTTTGGAACTTCATTAAATTTTACTAAAGGTATTCTAATTAAATCATTAACAATTAATCTATATTTAGGTAAAATTCTTTTTTTATTTACCCTTATATTTCCTTTTCTAATCAAAGAATATATTTTGTTTTTAGATAAACTTTTAATTTTTTTTAACAAAAAATTATCTATGCGTTGACCTTCATAATTATAATCAACTTTTATATAATTTAAAAAAAACCTTTTTTTTATTTTCATAAAAAAATAATAAATTCATAATAAAATATTATCATAAAAAATGTTTAAATAAAATAAAATTACTAATATAAAATAAATATTAATAAAAAATATTTAATGATTATTTAAAATAACAAAAATGAAAAAAATGTTAATTAATGTAAGAAAAGAAGAATTAAGAATAGCTATAATAAATGGAAATAAACTATATGATTTAAATATAGAAAACAAAAAATTTATACAAAAAAAATATAATATTTACAAAGGAAAAATTAGTAGAATAGAACCAAGTTTAAACGCTGTATTTATAAATTATGGTTCAAAAAAAAATGGATTTTTACCAATAAAAGAAATATCTAAAGAATATTTTGATAAAAAAACAAAAATTAAAAATAAAAATTTTTTATATAAAGGACAAGAATTAATAGTTCAAATAAATAAAGAAGAAAGAAATAATAAAGGGGCATTACTTACAACTTTTATTAGTTTAATAGGAAGTAATTTAATTTTACTACCTAATAATCCCAAAATCAATGGAATATCAAAAAAAATAGAAGGAAATGATAGAACAGAACTAAAATCATACATATCATTATTAAATTTACCTATAGGTATGGGATTAATTATAAGAACTGCAAGTATTGGAAAAACAATAGAAAACTTAAAACTAGATTTATCTTTAAAATTAAAACATTGGGAAACAATAAAAAAAAAAGCAAAAAAAAATAATGCCCCTTTTTTAATACATAAAGAAAACAATATTTTAATACGTACATGCAGAGATTATTTAAATAAAGATATAAAAGAAATAATTATAGATAACATAAATATATATAACATAACCAAAAAATATATAGTAAAAATAGGAAAAGAAATTTTTATAAATAGAATAAAATTATATAAAAAAAAAACACCTTTATTTGTACATTTTAAAATTGAATATCAAATAGAAAATATATTTAAAAAACAAGTAAGATTACCATCAGGTGGATCAATAATAATAGAAACAACAGAAGCATTAACAGTAATAGATATAAATTCATCAAAATATACAAAATGTAAAAATATAGAAAATACAGCATTAAATACTAATTTAGAAGCAGTAGAGGAAATACTAAAACAAATACGTTTACGTAATTTAGGAGGATTAATAGTAATAGATTTTATAGATATGTTACTAATAAAAAACCAAAAAATTATAGAAAAAAAATTCAAAAAAATTAGTCAACAAGATAGGGCTAAAATAAAAATAAATAATATTTCCAAATTTGGATTACTAGAAATATCAAGACAAAGATTAAATATACCTATAAAAGATTTACATTATTATAAATGTCCAAGATGTAAAGGTAATGGTATTATAAGGAACAATGAATCACTATCTTTATTAATATTAAGAACAATAGAAGAAAAAATATTAAAAAAAAATACAAAAGAAATACATATAATAGCACCAATAAATATAACATTATATTTATTAAATGAAAAAAAAAATGCAATTTATAACATAAAAAAAAAACAAAAAAAAAATATAAAAATAATAATTATTGCAAATAAAAAAATAAAATCCCCTAACTATTTCATAATTAGAATTAAAAAAAAAAAATGGAAAAATAATTTATATTATAAATTTTTAAATATATATATAAAAAAAAATATATATATATACAAAATATTTAAATATTTTTTTAAATCAACAAAAAATAATTTAATAAAAATAACAAATTTATTAACTTTAAATATAAAAAATATAATTTATTTTTATCAAAAAACTCAAAAAAAATATCTTATTAAAATAAAAAAATTATTAAACAAATTATAAAAATGAAAAAAAACTATAATCATAAAAAAATAGAAAAAATAGTACAAAAACAATGGAAAAAAAAAAATTATTTTAAAACAATAGAAAATTATAAATTAAAAAAATATTACTGTTTATCTATGATTCCATATCCATCAGGATATTTACATATAGGACATGTAAGAAATTATACTATAGGAGATATAATTGCAAGATATAAAAGATTAAACAACAAAAATGTACTTCATCCAATAGGATGGGATGCATTCGGTTTGCCAGCAGAAAATGCTGCTTTAAAAAATAATTTAGATCCACATACATGGACAAAAAAAAACATAAAATATATGAAAAAACAATTAAAAAAACTAGGTATAAGTTATGATTGGAACAAAGAAATAACAACATGTGATCCAAAATATTACAAATGGGAACAATGGTTATTTTTAAAATTATATAAAAAAAAATTAGTTTATAAAAAAAAATCAATAGTAAATTGGTGTCCTAATGATAAAACAGTACTAGCTAATGAACAAGTTATACAAAATAAATGTTGGAGATGTAATACAATAATAAAAAATAAATATATTTCTCAATGGTTTATAAAAACAAAAAAATATGCAAAACAATTATTAAATGATTTAAAATATTTAAATAATTGGCCAGAAAATGTTAAAAATATGCAAAAACAATGGATAGGAAAATCTAAAGGAATAAAAATAACATTAAAAATTAACGAATTTAAATATAAAATAAAAATATATACTAACAATAAATTTAAATCAATATTAAAAACTATATGTATATCTATATCAAAAACACATAAAATTATCAAAAATATAAAAAAAATAAATAATAAA
The DNA here is from genome assembly GCA_036689265.1 of Candidatus Stammera capleta. Classification (GTDB taxonomy): domain Bacteria; phylum Pseudomonadota; class Gammaproteobacteria; order Enterobacterales; family Enterobacteriaceae; genus Stammera; species Stammera capleta_AF. The sequence continues at coordinate 203,741 of CP144777.1, forward strand.
ATAAAAAACTTAATAAAAATATTAAAAAAAAAACAAAACAAAAAATATTTAGGTTTTAATACAAAAATAAATGCAATAAACCCAATTAACAATAAATTAATACCAATTTGGATTACAAATTTTACAGAAGAACAATATAATACCAACGAAATATTTGTAACAAACGAAAATAAAATACAAGATATATTCATAAAAAAATACAAATTACAAAACAAAAAAAAATTAAATAACAAATGTCTATCTAAAAAAAAATTAAAAACAAATAAATTAAAAAAATTATTTCATTTAATGAAAAAACAAAAATTAATAAAAAAAAAAATAAACTACAAAATAAAAGATTGGGTTATATCTAGACAAAGATTTTGGGGAGTACCAATACCAATAATAAAATTTAAAAAATCTATAATTCCTGTAAAAAACAAAGAATTACCAGTATTACTACCTAAAAATGATAATGACATAAAAAATAATCTTAAAAAAAATGTAAAATGGAAAACATATATTTTAAACAATAAATACGCAACAAGAGAAACAGATACTTTTGATACTTTTCTAGAATCATCTTGGTATTATGCTAGATGTACATCACCAAATTATAAAAAAAGCATATTTAATAAAAAAAAAGCAAATTATTGGTTACCTATTGATACATATATAGGAGGAATTGAACATGCAACAATGCATTTAATCTATTTCAGATTAATACACAAAATTATGAAAGATATGAATTTATTAAAAAATAAAGAACCTGCAAAAACAATAATATGCCAAGGAATGGTTTTATCTGACACATTTTATTTTATTGAAAAAAACAAAAAAAAATGGATCAATTTTTCTAATATAAAAAAAAATAAAAAAAATAAATTCTTTATTTTTAAAGACAATAAAAAAATAGAAATAATTTATGATGGAATAAATAAAATGTCAAAATCTAAAAATAATGGAGTAAACCCAAATGAAATAATAAAAAAATATGGAGCAGATACTTTAAGATTATTTATAATATTTTCAGCACCAATAGAAAAAAATTTATATTGGATAGAAGATGGAATAAATGGATGTTTTAAATTTATAAAAAAATTATGGAAAATTGTTTTAAATTTTAGAAAAATAAAAATACCAAAAAATAACATAAAAAATAAAAATTTAAAAAATATAAAATATTTACTAAATAAATTAATTTACGATGTAACAAATATTATAAAACAAAAATTATATTTAAATACAGCAATATCTAAAATTATGAAATTTATAAAACATATAAAACATCATAATATTAAAGAACAAAACAGTTATATTTTTTTTAAAAAATGTATAAACACTTTGTTAATAATTTTATATCCATTTATACCACACATAAGTTTTTATTTATGGCATAAAATGAAAAACAAAAAAAACATAGATAAAATAAAATGGCCTAAAATATCTAAAAAACAATTAAAACAAGAAATAAATATACAAATTGCTATACAAATAAACGGAAAAACTAGGAAAAAAATAAATATTAAAAACACATATAATAAAAACAAAATAATTTTAAAAATATATAAACTTAATTTACTAAAAAATTATTTTGTTAATAAAAACAAAATAAAAAATATTATATATATAAAAAATAAAGTTATAAATTTTGTTATAAAATAATAATTTAATAATTAAAAAACAAAATGAAAAAATTAAAATATGAAAAATTCTTAATCGGAAAAAAAATTACAAAAATAAATATATTTTATATTACAGGAAATAATTTAATACAAAAACAAATATGTACAAACATTATAAAACAAAAAATAATAAAAAAAAACATTAATATAAATATATTAAACATAATTTTAGATAATAAATATAATTTAAATATATTAAAAAATAATTTAATTAATTATAATATATTCACTAAAAAACAATTAATAATAATAAATATAATTGAAAAAATAAATTTATTTGAAAAAAAAATAAATAATATTTTACATAATATAAACAAAAATTACTTTATTATATTTAATTTAGAACATATACTAAATTTTAAATTCAAAACTTTATCTAAAAAAAATATTTTAAACATAATTTGCAACAAAAAAAATAATAAAAAAAAACAATACATTAATAAACAAAATAACATATACACAAATTTTATAAATAATATTTATATATCTACAGAAAAAAAAAAATATATAAATTCAATAATTAAAAATTTTATTTTTTTTTAAATAAAAAAAATAAAATAAAAACAATTTTTTATTTAAGACTTCTAAAAAAAAATAACATAAATACACTATATTTATTAAATATAATTTTTAATTACATTAAAAATAAAAAAAATATTCAAAAAAATACTAAAAAATTTAAAAAAATATTGTTTATTATAAAAAATATAGATATTAAAATTAAAAAAAATTTATTAATAACAGAAATATATATAATTTTTGAAAAATTAATTTTATTTATATAAAAACACTAAAACAAATTATTTTTAATATTATTAAAATATACATCATTTGACCTAATACTGTTCAAAAACACATCTTTGTTAGAATAAATTGTTAACTTATATTTACAACGAGTAATAGCTGTATAAATTAATTTAATATTTAATAAATTAAATGAATAATCTGGTAGTAATAAAACAACATGATTAAATTCTGAACCTTGAGATTTATGTACAGTAATAGCCCAGGAATTTTCCCATAAAGGTAAACTAAATGGATGAACAATTTTATAATCATTATTAAAATCTTTAAAAAAAACTTTTAAATCATTTGATTTATTTAAAATAAAAAAACCTAAATCACCATTATTTAATTTTAAATCGTAATTATTTTTTATAATTATAATAGGTTTTCCTAAATAAAAAATATTATTTTTATTTTTATAAAATTTAACATTTTTTACTAAATTTTTAATTAATAAATATTCATCTATGATTTTATTTAAAAAATTAATACCAAATTTACCATTTCTTAATACACAAATTAATTGAAATTTATTAAAATAATTAAATATATTAGATAATTTATTATCAAAACCATTATTAACAAAACAAATATATTTATAATATCTTTTTATACAATATTTTAAAAAATGTTCATATTTAAATTTATTAAGATCATAAAAATTAAAATTCTTATTAAAATTATTTTCTTGTAAAAAAAAATCTATTTTTTTTATATCTCCTAATATAATCAAAGAAGATAAATTATACAAAAAAATATTTTTATTAAAACGATAATTATAGTATAAAAAACAAACATTGTTAAATAATAATTCATTTATACATAATAAACCAAAATTTTTTACTAAAAAATTTTTTAAAAAACTAATATATTTAATATTAACATTATTAAAATTAAAAATACAAATTTCATTAAATACAGATCCAGCCCCTATTGAAGAAATTTGATTACTATCACCTACAAATATTATTTTAGTAAAATCATTTAATGAAGAAAATATATAATAAATAGTTAACAAATCAATCATAGATGATTCATCTATAATTAATAAATCAACATTTAATTTTTTATTTCTACAAAATTTTATTCTATTCTCAATATAATTAAAACCTAATAATCTATGAATAGTAACAGATTCATTTGGTAACTTATTTCTAACTTCAAAATTTAAATTTAACATTTCATAAATTTCATTTATATAATTAGTCAAACAAGAAGAGGATTTTCCAGTAGGAGTAACAATTTTAACAAAATCTTTATTATATTTAAATATATTAAACAATATTATCAATAATTTAACTATTAATGTAGTTTTACCAGTTCCTGGTCCTCCAGATATAAAAGTTATTTTATTAATAATTGTATATATAACAGCTATTTTTTGATAATATCCTAAATCATATTTTAAAAATAATTTTTTTAATAAAAATATTTCACGATCACTTAAAATAATTTTATTATTTAAATTTTTATTTAAAAAATTAATTACATATTTTTCATATATCCAATATTTATATAAATAAATACAATTATTATACAAAATAAAAGGGGTACATTTTTTATTAAAAAAAAAAGAACTAATAACTTTTTTTAAAAATAAAATATTAATACATGTTTTTAAATCAATACAATTATTAAAAAAATAAAATAAAAAATTTAAAATATTTATTGAAAAAATATTATCACTAAATATTTTAGATAAAGGAAGACATACATGACCAATTCTATTAGACAAACTTATTAAAGAAGCAAATAACATTACTACATGAGAATAAACATCGTCATTTTCAAACAATTTAGAAAACTGTAAATCTATTAAACCTATATCTCCATAATTATAACAATTTAACAAAAAATTATTAATTAATTTTTTCATAATAAATATAAATTATTTACCACATATTAAAATACTTAATTTATTTATCAAAACATTATTAGGTTTTACAAAAAAAATACCATTTTCAGTTTTATTATACTTATTTAAAAATAATCCTCTTATAAATATATAATATATACCACCAAAATTTTTATTATAGCTATAATTTAATAAATTTAATTTCAAATAATTATGTAATACTAATGAATATATTTGATATTGTATATCATATCTATTAAATGACATTATTTTTAATAAATTATTTTTATTATAATCACTATAACTATAACCTAACCAATTAGATTTATAATCTACAATATAAAATTTTTCTTTATAAAGAAAAATTAAATCAATTACACCATTTAAATAACCATTCAACAAATCAAAAGAAACAAAAATGTCATTACAAAACTTAGATATAAAATCATATTTTTTTATAATTTTATTATAGTTTGAAAAACTAAATGATTTTTTTATAAATAATAAAAAATCAAATTCTTTAAATAAAAAAACAATTTTATCACTAGAAATAGAAATATTTATAAAATCTAATTTTACATTTAATACATTAAATAAAGAATTTTTAATTATATTTAACCAATTATTATCATAATTAAATTCAATTAACTTTTTACTAATAAAATCAACATTTATATCTTTATTAAAATCCATATTTTCTAATAAAATATGGAAAAAATTACCAATATTTTCACCTTTTGGGAAATAATGTATATTTTTTTTTTCATTATTAAAATCATTTTTTTCTTTATTAAAATCAATATATTTTAAAAAATATTTATCATTTTTATTAACAATATTTGTATAATTAAATAAACCTTTATTTTTAAAATTAAAATTAAATTTTTTCTTTTTTATATTTATTATTTCTTTATTAAAATCATCTTCATTATTAAAATAAAAAATCACTTTTTTATTTATATCTTTAATAAAAATAAAATTTATATATTTACAATTAAAATTATTAAACAATATTTTTTTTATATCGTTAAAATCTTTTTTTTTATTAAAAAAAAAGATTTTACCTATAGAACTCAAATAAAATTTACTTAAATTTCTATATTTTTTATTTTCATAAACAAATAAATTACACTGATATACAGACCTAGTAATAGCCACATATAATAATCTCATTTCTTCTGAAATTAATTCTTTTTTAAACAACTTTCTATTTTTTTTACTTTTCAATAAATCAACATTTACATTATTTTTTTTTAAATCATAAAAAACATAATATTTATCCTTTTTCCTTAAATTAATTAAAAATGGTATATATACAATATTATATTGTAATCCTTTAGATTTATGTATTGTTGTAACTTTTATAGCATTATTATCATCATAATAAGATCTAATAGAATATTCAGGAATATTCAATTCAAAACTATTAATTTTTTCATTCAACCAATCTAATAAAAATTTTTCATTTTTTAAATCTAAATATATTTTTTGCAATATTTCACTTATATGTATTAAATTTATAATATACTGTTTATTATCACATAATCTATTAATTAAATTTTTTTTATAAATTATAAATTTAATCATTGAAAAAAACCCATCATTTATTAATATATTATAATAACAATGAAATTCCTCTATTAATAAATATAATTTATTTTTATCACTTAAATATTTAGATATAGAAAACAAATCAAAACCAAATATAGATGTAGATAAAGCATTACGCATATTTAATTCAGATTCTGGAAACAATATTGATTTTAACACAAACATAACTTCTTTAGCTTCCAATGTAGAAAAAACATTACTATTAACTGAATTATTAACAATTGGTAAATTTAATTTAGAAAACTCATCAAAAATAATTTTTGTTTCTAAATTACTATATACTAATATTGATATATCAGAAGGAACTATCTTTTTTTTTTGTTTTTTATTGCTAAAATAAATAAAATTATTTTTAGATTCATCTAATAATTTACAAACACTAATAGCACAATATTTAGCTAAAACTTGTTTATAATTAAGATTAATTAATTTTTTTTTAAATACAAAAAAATTAATAGAATAATCTATTTTATCTTTTCTAATTATTTTTAATAATTTACTTTTCTTAGAATAATTAACTGGTATATATTTTATATCTTTAAAAAAAAAAACGTTTTTTAACCTACAAAACAAATAATTAATACTTTCAATTAAATTAAAAGAAGATCTCCAATTATCATTAAAAGTATATAAACAATTTACATCATTCCTTGCTTTAATATATATATAAACACTAGCACCTCTAAATGTATAAATTAATTGTTTGACATCACCTATTAATATTAATTTTGTCTCTAAATTAGAATCATTATTAATATAAATTTTATAAAAAATTTCATATTGTAAAAAATCAGTATCCTGAAATTCATCTATTAATATAACAGGATAACTACTTTTTATAGAATCAACTAAAACATTATTAACATCCTTATTTAAAGATTTATATAAATATAAAATTAAATCATTAAAACTTAATAAAGATTTATTTATTTTTTTTTTCTTTAATTCTTTTTTAACATAGTTAAAACATAAAACAAGAATAAAATTAAATAAATCATTTTTAATTAAAAACAAGTTATCAACAAAACTAAAAAAACTATCTTTTCTTAAAAATAAAACATTACCATTAGAACAATTAAATAAATATTTTCCACTAAATCTTAACAAACAATCAGGATATAAAAAATTTACAGTAATAGTATTAGACCAAATACTTAATTTTTTAACCCAATTACTAATATTTTTTTTATTATAAACATATTTATTTAAATTTAATGACATTAATAAATGATATATATTTTTATTTTCTAAATTCCATTGTTTTTTTACCTTGTTTATAAAATTAATTATTTTACAATAACAATCATTTATAGATAAATAATTATTTATATAATTAAAATCAAAAGTAATATAATTAAAAAATGGCAAAATATACTTAAATAAATCTTTTGGATTTAACCAATAAGTAATAATTATTTTAATTAAACTAACAGATAATGGATTAAAATATTTTTTCCAAAAAAATACTACTAAATTATAAATTAAATCAGACTCAGAATTTAATATATTAAAACTTAAATTTAAATTCGAAGAAAAAAAATTTGTAAATAATATTTTTTTACAAAATCCATGTATTGTAAATATCGAAAAAATATCTATTTGATACTCATATAAAAATAAAATATTTATTATATTAGGTATATTTTTAACTTCATCAAATAAATATTTTATTTCATCATTTAAACAAACATTATTTTTACACGAAATACGTAAATTTTTAATATTAATACGAATTCTATTTTTTATTTCTAATGTAGCTAAATCTGTAAATGTAACTATTAATAATTTATTAAAATGTAAAGAAGAAAAATTTTTTTGTAAATTTATACCTAATAAAAAACGTAAATACAAAATAGATATTATATTTGTTTTACCAGTTCCAGCTGATGCTTCAATTAAATTACTATTTTTCAACTTAATTTTTAATGGATTAAAATAAAACATTTTTATTTTTTAATATAAACATTTACAATTAATTATAAAACAACAAATATTTAAAAATAGGAAACAACCATATTTTAGCTTGTTTTAAAACATCAAACATATTTATAGATTTATTTAAATAACTTACTAAACGAACAATATATATATCATTAAGTTCACCATTATAATAACTATCACCATACATAACATTAAATAATTTGTTTTTTGCTATATTTAACAAATTATAATTAGTTAATATATTTTTATTTTTTAAATTATAAGATGATAATATCCACATATTACTTGATTTAGGAAAAAAAAACAAAGGATTATAAATTCCATTTATATAACCAAATAAATATTTAATTAATAAATTTCTAGATTCTATTTTAGAAAAAGGTTTTAAAGACCATATTCCATTATAACCATATATATAACTTATATTATTTCCACCTAAGAAACAATAAATTAAATGATCTATCCAAAAAGAAAAACAATCTATTAAATTTAAATTTTTTGGTAACCATTTAAAAACACCAATATTTTTACCTAAATAAATACAACCAAAAATATTGATTTTATTTACTATAAAATCAAATTTTATTAATTTCAAATTAAAAATATGATCACGTATATTATTAATTAAATATAATATTTTCATTTTTTCTTTTTCCCAAATAATATTTCCCAAAAAATTATTTGGCAAGAAATTAAATGATTGTAAATAATATATTATTTCTTTATCATTAATATTTTTATTTTTAATGAAAAAATAAATTAATTTAAATCTAATCAAATAAAAGTTTTTTATATTTAAATTAAATATTTCCTCTTTATTAACAAAAAAATCTTTAATATAAAAATTAATTTTTAAATAACGTAAAAAAAAATATTTTATTGGATTCAACCAAAATAAATGTACATCTTTTAACGATATGTGATTTTGAATCTTTAAACCATTATTTTTTTTAATTGGTTTATATAACTTTTTTTTGTTAATTATATTTAAATTATATTTATATAACCATTCATATTGATAACTAACATAGTTTTTTGAAAAAACAAAATTTTTAATATCAAAAACATATTTATTATGTAATAAAAAAAAATCATTTTTAAAAACAACATCATTTATATTTTGTTTTTTACAAAAAAAATATAAATTTATATAATCTAATAAATTATCTATTAATAATGATGGGTAACATTTTTCATTTTTAATAAGAGAATAATTAATATAACTAATATAAAATTTTTTTCTAGCAGACATTAATAACTCTAAAAAAATATACTTATCATTTTCTCTTTTATTTCTATCTCCAATTCTAGGATATAAAGACATCAAATCAAAATTATGAGAATATATATTCCTAGGAAACACATCATTATTCATACCAACTAAACAAATAATTTTAAATGGTATTGATCTTAATGAAACACAAGAACTAAAATTTAAATGACCAATATAATATTTATTAATATTTCTACATTTTTTAAAAAAATAAATTATTATTTTATTAAATAAAATATTATTTATTTTTTTATTAAAATTACCAAAACTAAAAGAATAACTTAACTTTACCCAATTATTTTTATTAAAAAAAAAACATTTTTCTATATAAATTTCAAGAAAAAAATCACTAAATAAATCTTTACAAATAATTAACCAAAAATCAAATTTATAATTTTTACTTAAAATATTTTTCCAAAAAATTAATTTATATAAAAAATTCGTTAATTTACTTAATATATCATTAAAAAAATTATCTCCTATATTAACAAAAGGAACAATATTATTCCATACAACAAAATCATCATTTATAGAATAACCTAATAAAATTCTTTTTAAAATATTATTCCAAATACAATAATCATTGTTATTAATATCATAAAAAGAAGAAAAATCTTTTATTCCTGAATATATCCCAACATTACTAATTATATTTTTAATTACTTCTAAATCATTAAAATTTATATTAAATTTTTCTAATATAATTTTTTTGGTTAAAAAAAACATTATCTCATTATATGAAAAATCTATATTCGGTAAATTCAATAATTTATTAAAAACATCAAAAATATCATTATTTAAAGTATTTTCCTTTCTCATAATATTAAAAGGCAAATATTTTTTAGAAGAATTATAAATAGAAAAAACACTTTTTATATATGGATAATAAATATCTAAATCACTAACTATTACAACAATATCATCAACATCATAATTATAATTCAAAATTAAATTTACTATAAAATCTTGTAAGATTTCTATTTCTCTTAAATATCCACAACATGAATTTATAGATATAGAATTATCATTTTTTAAAATTTCATTATTATTTAAATATTTATTTTTTTTTAAATTAAAACTAAATTCTTTAGAATATAAAATATCATTTTGAATTTTATTTAACAAATTTTCATTTTTTTTAACAGAAAATAACTTTATTTCAATAAAATTATCATAAAAATTAATAATATTTAAATATTCAGCAAAAATTTTTCCACAATTAAAAAGTATTAAATTTAAATTTTTATTAAAAACAACATTTTTATTTTTATTTTTGTTATTATTTTTATAAATAAAAATATTGTTTGTAAATTCATAAAAATAATTTTTATCATACCAATAATAATGAGAAGGATTAATTAAAAAATAATGTATATTAATAAATGAAGATAAAGAAAAAAAAAAATCAACATATAAAGGGGGTAAAAAAGAAACATTAAACATAAAAATATTTGAAGGTAATTTTTTATTAAATTTATATTTTTTATATTTTATTAATTTTTTAAATTCAAAATAAAAATTTGATCTATTTATAAAATAACCAAATTTATTTTTATAATATTTTAATATTTTTCTCCATAATATTGATTGCCATTTTTGATGAATATTATTAAAATTATTTTCTTTAAAATTATTCCAATTATTTAACCAATCTATACGATAAACTAAATATTTATCATATAAATCAGCTATTTTTATAGATAAAAAATATAATTTCTCAAAATTATTATCCTCTTTTAAATAATTTTTAATTATTTCAAATTCTTTTAATTTTAACAAATTAGGTAACAATGTCATTATTACCCATATTAATTTTTTTTTATCTAAATAATCTTCTTCAAATAAATTTGAAAAAAAATATTTTAAAATATTCCACATAAATTTTGCTGGTAAAACAAAATTAAAATTAGCACAAACACCTATTTTTTTAGCTATATATTTTTTTAAAAAAAAAGCCAAATTATTATTTGGAATTAAAATTAATTTACCAACAAATATATTATTTAAATTTTGTTTTTTTAAAACATCTAACATTACATGTCTTAAAACATAAAAATCATTAGATTCATAAAAAATAAACATATATATAAATATTATTAATATTTTATTTTTATTTTAAAAAATAAATATACAAATAAAAAAAAATTTTATATAATATATTATCAAAAAATAAAGATATAAAAAATAAAATTAAACAAAAATTATATTCGCTTTTTCTATTTTTTAAAATAAAAAACCTAAAACTTATTTTTAAAGGCCATAAAAATTTAACTCCCATATATGTAAACATATCAGCAATAATATGACTTACATAACCTAATATCATACCATTAATAATATCTATATTAAAATTAATATTAAACAAAATTTTTAAATTAAATAATAATAAAGAAAACAAAACAACAAAAAAAAACTATGAGTAAATTTTCTCCTACCTAAAAAACTAGAAAAAAATAAAGAAAAAAACTTAAATTTAGAACCTACAAAAGATTTAGGATGATCTATATCAGGTAATAAACAAGTAATTAATCCAGCTGGTATTATATGCCACCAATCATTATAAAAAAAATAATTAAAAAATATTTTTTTTATGAAAATTATAAATGAAAATGAAAATAATAAATGATTTTTAAAATACACAAAATATCTCCAAATTTACAAAAATATTTATAAAAAATTTATTGTTAATAAAAATATATAATTTAAAAATTTAATTTTAATTGAATATTTAAATTATAAATTATATTATTTATAAAATAATAAAATAACAAACAAAATTCAAAATTTAATTATGATTAAACTAAAATCAAAAAAAATAACAACAGAAAAAATAAATTTAAAAGATCACAGATTAATAAATAAACATTTAGATTTATATCATATAAATAAAAACAATCCAGGTATTATATTCTGGCATAATAATGGTTTAATTATATTACATATAATAAAAAATTTTTTAAGAAAAAAAAATAGAAAATATAAATATAATGAGGTGAAAAGTGGAATATTAATAAATAAAAAAATATGGAAAAAAAGCGGACATTGGAAAAATTATAAAAAATTTATTTTTTACACAAATAAAAAAGAAAATTTATGTATAAAACCTATGAATTGCATTGGTCATATAGATATATATAAACAAAAAATAAGATCGTACAAAAATTTACCAATAAGATTATCTGAATTTGGTATATGTCATAGAAATGAACCATCAGGATCTTTACATGGATTAATGAGAACAAGATCTTTTATACAAGATGATGCTCATATATTTTGTACTTTAAAACAAGTAAAAAAAGAAATAAAAAAATGTATAAATATGATATACGAAATATATAAATCTTTTAATTTTATAAAAATATATGTCTATTTATCAACAAAACCAAAAAAATATATTGGTAATAGTAAAACATGGAATATATCTGAAAATATTTTAAAATATATTTTAACAAAAAAAAATATAATGTTTACTATAAAATCAAAAGAAGGTGCATTTTACGGACCAAAAATAGAATTTATACTACAAGATTCATCAAAAAGAAAATGGCAATGTGGAACAATACAATTAGATTTTAATTTATCTGAAAAATTAAATGTAAAATATATAAATAAAAATAATAAAAAAAAAAATACTTTAATTATACATAGAGCTATAATAGGATCATTAGAAAGATTTGTAGGAATATTAATAGAAGAAAAAAATGGATGGTTACCTTTATGGTTAACTCCAATACAAATTGTAATTATTAACATTACAGATAAACATATAAAATATTCTAAAAAATTATTAAATTTAATTAAAAAAAATAAAATAAGAGCAATAGGTGATTTTGAAAATAAAAAAATAAATTCAAAAATAAGAAAACATACTTTACAAAAAATACCTTACATGATAGTATGCGGCGACAATGAGTTAATTTCTAACAAAGTTAATTTAAGAACTTCTATAAATAAAAAAAATAAAATGATGCGTATAAAAGATATAATTAATGAATTAAAATTAAAAATAAAATTAAAACAATATTAAAGGAAAAAAAATTAAAACTAACAGAAAAAAATATTTTTTTATTAAAAAATATAAAATTAATAAAGAAATAAAATCTAAACAAATTAAACTAATAGGTGATAACAAAAAATATCAAGGTATTTTACCTATTAACAAAGCACTAGATTTGGCTAAAAAATTAAATTTAGATTTAGTTGAAGTTTCACCAAATACAAACCCACCAATATGTAAAATAATTAATTATGGAAAATTTATTTATAAAAAAAATAAAACAATAAAAATACAAAGAAAAAAACTAAAACTATTAGAAATAAAAGAAATAAAATTTAGACCAAATACAAATTTAAATGATTATAATATTAAAATAAAAAAAATAAAATGTTTACTTAAAAAAAAAAAAAAAGTAAAAATAATACTAAAATTTAGAGGAAGAGAAATAATACACAAACATTTATCAATAAAAATATTTGATCAAATAAAAAAAGATTTAAATAAAATTGCTAATATAGAATATTTTTCAAAAAGTACAGAAAATCATCAAATAATTATGATAATTACACATAAAAATACATAAAATATGACAAAAATAAAAACTATTAATTCTATATCTAAAAGAATTAAAATAACTTCATCAGGAAAACTTAAATTTAAACATACTAATTTAAGACATATATTGACAAAAAAAAACTCTAATAGAAAAAGAAAACTACGTTTGAAAGGTATTTTAAACAAAACAAAAAAAAAATTAATACAAAAAATTTTCATTAAAAAATAAACTTTAAAAGGAATAAAATGGTAAGAATAAAAAGAGGGGTTTTATCGCATAAAAAACATAAAAAGATAATAAAACAAGCAAAAGGATATTATGGATCAAGATCAAAAACATATAGATCTGCTTATCAAGCAATAATAAAATCAGGTCAATATTCATATAGAGATAGAAAACAAAAAAAAAGAACTTTTAGAAAATTTTGGATTATAAAAATAAATGCTGAAGTACGAAAATATGGATTATCTTACAATAAATTTATTAATAAAATTAAAAAAATACCATTAAATATAAATAGAAAAATAATTGTAGATTTAATAAAAAACAATAATTATTTTATATATAATGTTATTAAAATAATTAAAAAAAAACTTTAACTATATTAAATAAAAAATAATTTATATTTAATGAAATATATTTTTATATAATACATAAATGTTTAATAATAATTATAATTTTAAAAAAAAAATATTTAAAAAAAAAATTAAAAAAGAAATTAAAAAAATCAAAAATATTAAATCTATAAACAATTTATTTAAAAAATATTTAGGGAAAAAAGGATATATTAATAATTTAATAAAATTATTACATAATTCTCCAAATGAAATAAAACCTAAAATTGGAAAAAAAATAAATTTTATTAAAAAATATTTAAATAAAAAAATAATAAATAAAAAAAAAAATATTCAATTAAATAATATAAAAAATAAAAATTATATAGATTACAGTTTAACAGGAAAAAATTATATATCTGAAGGTAATTTACATCCTATAACATTAACTTTAAACAAAATAGAAAATTTTTTTAACGAATTAGGATTCGAAACAATACATGGACCAGAAATAGAAAATATATACTATAATTTTGACTCTTTAAACATAAATAAATATCACCCGTCTAGAACATCTAATGATACTTTTTGGATAAATAAAAAAAAATTGTTAAGAACTCAAACATCATGTGTTCAAACAAGATATATGAAAAACAAAAAACCACCAATAAAAGCTATAACTTCAGGATGTGTATTTAGAAAAGATTTAGATAATACTCATACTCCAATGTTTCATCAATTAGAAGGATTTTTAATAGATAAAAATATAAATTTTTCCAATTTAAAATATATAATTAAAAAATTTATTTTATTTTTTTTTAAAGAAAAAAAAAAAATAAAATTTATACCGTCATATTTTCCATTTACAGAACCATCAGCAGAAATTTTTATTAAAAATTTTAAAAATAAATGGATTGAAATATTAGGATGTGGATTAATACATAAAAATGTATTAAAAAACATGAACATAAACACAAAAAAATATTCAGGATTAGCTTTTGGAATAGGAATAGAAAGATTAATAATGATTAAATATAATTTAACAGATATAAAAATACTATACGAAAATAATATAAAATTATTAGAACAATTTTAATTTTTAAAATAAAAATGAAATTTCCTAAAGAATGGATAAATGAATATATAAAAAATAATTTAAATACCGAAAAAATTATTTACTTACTAAAAAACAAAGGATTCGAAATAAAAAAATTAAACATAGATAAAAATATCAAAAAAAATAATATAATTCTTTCTAAAATAATAAAAAACAAACATTCAAAAAACAAAAAATATTCTTTAATAACAATAAAAAATAAAAATAAATATTTTTATATTTATACAAAAAAAATAAAAAAAAATAATTCATTTATTATATGTAACAATAAAATATTAAATAAAAAAAAAATCTTTAAATTTTATAAAATTAAAATAAATAAAATATATTATTTTATTTTATTTGAAAAAAATTATTTTCTTAATAAAATAAAAAATATTATATATAATAATATAGATATAAAAATACCATTTAATAGAATAGATTGTAATAATATACTTGGTTTAGCAAGAGAAATATCAATTTTATCTAACAAAAAATTAAATTTTAAATATAAACAAAATATTATTCATGAAAAAAAAAAAAATATAAATATATTATTTAAAAATAAACAAAAAAATAATTACTGTGAAAATATAAAATATATACTAATAAAAAAAATAAACTTAAATACAAAAAATATACCTAAAACAATAAAAAAAAGATTAAAAATAATAGGAATTAAAAAAAAAAATACTTTAATTAACATAATAAATTATATAACAATAGAATCAGGACAAATTATAAATTGTTTTGATTATGATAAATTAAATAATAAAAATATAACTATAAAATTTTTTAAGAAAAAAAATAAACAAAATATTAAAAATATAAATTATATTATTTTAAATAATAAAAATATAATTTATAAAAATTATAATATATATTATAAAAATATTTTTCCAAATAAAAACACTAAAAATATTATATTAATAGCCCCATTATTAACATCTAAATTTCAACTTAAAAAAAAAAATACATTTAATAAAAAAAACACTATAGAAAAATTTATTAATAATTTTGATGAAAACATACAATCTTATTTTATAAAAAAAATTTCAAATATTATTAATAATATATATGGAGGAAAAATAGAAAAAATAGGAATTAAAAAAAATAAAATAAAAATTAAAAAACTAAAAAACATAAAAATTATATATACAAAAATAAATACAATATTAGGTTTTTACATAAAAAAAATAGATATTATTAAAATATTAAAAAAAATAGGTTGTAAAATTTTATCAAAAAATAATAAATATATACATATTAATATACCAAAATGGAGAAACGATCTTACAACAAATGAAAATATAACAGAAGAAATAATAAAAATATATGGATATAACAAAATTCCTACATCAAGTTTTTTAACAAAATTTAAAATAAATACAAAAAAAAACCATAATAAAATAAACATAAATAAATTAAAAAACTTATTTATAAATTTAGGATATAAAGAAGTAATTAATTTTTATTTTTCTAATAAAAAAAAAGAAAATATTTTTTTTGATAATAAAAATAAAAAACAAATTAAAATTAATAACCCTATATCAAAAAACATGTCAACATTAAGAACATCTTTAATTCCAGGAATAATATCAAATATTATTTTTAATTTTTCAAGACAAAATTATAATATAAAATTCTTTGAAATTGGAACATGTTTTAAATTGAAAAAAAATAAAATTAAAAGTAAAAAAAAAATAACAGCAATAATATGTGGTAATAAATTTAAAAATCATTGGAGTATTAAAAAAAATAAAATATTTGATTTTTTTGATCTAAAAGGAGATTTAGAATACATATTAAAAAAACAAAAAAAAATAAAAACTTTACAATTAAAAAAATATAAAAATAGATTATTTAATTCTAATTTAAGCACTATTATAAATATAAATAACAAAAAAATTGGTATAATAGGAATGTTAAATAAAAATATACAAAATCATTTATCAATAAAATATCCTATATTTATATTCGAAATAAATTTAAAAAAAATACTTTACCCTAAAAAAACTAAAATTAAAAAAATATCAAAATTCCCAGAAAATATAAGAGACATAACTTTAATTTTAAATAAAAAAACAAAAATAAACAAAATTATAAACACTTGTTTGTCAGTAAACAACAAAAAAATAAAAAAAATAGATATTATTAAAATATTTACAAATGAAAAATTAAAAAAAATTAAAAAAAAAAATATAACTATAAGATTAACTATTCAAGATAACAAAAAAACACTAAATGAAAAAGAAATAAATAAATTAATTTATAAATGTATAAATAAACTTAAATATAAATTTAATATCATATTTAATGAACCAGAAAAAAACCAACAAAATGTTGATACTCAGAATTGAACTGAGAACATATCTATACCAAAGATATATTTTAACCTTTTAAACTATATCAACATAATATAAAATAATTGATACATTTGTACAAAATAAATATTTTAAATTTATATAAAATATTTCTTTTATTATTAATAATAAAATTATTATAATATAAATTATTGAACATTAAAATATTAATTTATTAAAAAAATGAAAAAAAAATATATAAAAACAAAAGATAAAAAATTACTACCAATTTATTACATAGAAAAAAATAATTTATCTTTAAATGAAGAAAAAAAAATAATTTTAGTAATAGAGGAAATATTTGGAGTAAATAAAAACATAAAAAAAATATGTAAAAAAATTTCTAAACATAACTATATAACTATAGCTCCAGAATTATTATTTAGATCAAAGAATTTAAATTTTGATCAAGATATAAATACTTTAAGAAAACTAGCTAATAATATAAAAGATATAAAAGTTTTAAATGATATAAATACATTAATAAAATGGGTGAATAAAAAATTTAAAACAAATAAAATAGGAATAACAGGGTTTTGCTGGGGTGGAAGAATAACATGGTTATACTCATATTTATATAATAATATAAAATCATCTGTTGTTTGGTACGGAAAATTAAATGATATAAAAAACAAAAAACATCCTATACATCCATTAGATATATGTGAAAAAATAAATATCCCAGTTTTAGGTTTATATGGAAATAAAGATAATAGTATTCATTTAAATACAATAAAAGAAATAAAAAAAAAAATAAAAATAAATAAAAATAATAAAAGCAAAATAATAATTTACAAAAATGCTGAACATGGATTTTTTGCTGATTATAGACCTTCTTACAATAAAAAAATATCTAAAAAAGCATTTAAAAAAATGTTAAGTTGGTTCAATAAATACATATAATTAATAACTATTTTTTTATTATAAAAAAATAATTTTATATAAAAAACTATGAAAAAATATACATATTACCCTGAAGACTCAAATATAAATATTAAAAATTATGCATTACAAAAATACATAAATAATGTATATGGATGGATGTCATGTGGATTATTAATAACATCAATTACATCTTGGATAATATCAACAAATACATATATATTAGAATTTTTCATGTTTAACAAAATATTTCTAATTGCAGCAATAATATCACAAATATCTATAGCATATACAATTTCAAATATGATAAATATGTTAAACGCAAATACAGCTATAATATTATTTATATGTTATTCAATATTAACTGGATTAACAACATCAAATATATTTTTAATATATACTTATTCATCAATAACAAGTACATTTATAACAACTAGTTTAACATTTGGAATAATGAGTATCTGGGGATATATTTCTAAACAAGATCTTTCAAAAATAGGGAATATAGCAACAATGATTTTATTAGGAATAATATTATCAACTATAATAAATATATTTACAAAAAGTACATATTTAATGTGGATAACATCATATTTAAGTATATTAGCATTCTCAATACTAACAGCATGGGACACACAAAAAATAAAAAATATAGGTGAAAATATAATTTTAAAACATAATGAACAACTAAAAAGATATTCTATATTAGGTGCATTAATGTTATATCTAGATTTTATAAATCTATATATATCATTACTTAACACTTTTGGAACAAAAATAAATAATATAAACGAAGATAACTAAAAAGAAGGAATAAAATCCTTCTTTAAAATTATTTAATATTTTCTAAAAATTTATTATGAGATTTTAAAATTAATTCTTTAGCTAATTCAACATTAAACCAACCTAATATTTTACTCCATCTATTACTATCCAATTTTTTATAATATTTAAAAAAATAACATATTTTCCTTTTTAAATTTAAAGATATATCATCAATATCTTTAATATCATCATAATCTTTACTTATATTAAAATTAGGTACAGATAAAATTTTATCATCATTTCCAGATTCATCTACCATTTTCAATAAACCTATAGGTCTAGAATGAATAACTGAACCTGGCATTAAAGAACATGGAGAAATAACCAAAACATCCAAAAAATCACCATCTAAAGATAATGTATTATTAATATAACCATAATTACATGGATAAAATAATGTAGAAGAAATAAATCTATCAACAAATAAAACATTATATGATTTATTCATTTCATATTTTACTAATTTAGAATTAGAAGATATTTCAATAATGACATAAATATCATTAGGAATATTTTTCCCCAAAGGAATATCTTTAATATTCATTTTTAAATTTTTCCTATTAAACAATTAAAATATTTACAAAAAAAATAATATTATTTTATAATAATAAATTATATATTACAATATTTTTATATTAAAAGGTAAAACATGAATTTATTTAATAAAATAAAACAAAATAATCATTTTTTAAAAAAAACAATAAAAAATACATTTAATTTAATTCAATCATATTTAAAATGTAAAACACAAATAATTATAAAATCAAATATAGGAACAAGTGTAAAAATAAAAAATAAAAAAATAGAAAATATTGAATTTAAAGATAATTCATTTATGGAAATAACTATTTTTAAAAATAAACGTAAAAATGTCGTTTTATGTAATAATTTTGATAAAAAAACAATAATTAAATGCATAAATTATGTAATAAATACAATAAAATATACTTCTAAAGATAAAAATTTATGTTTACCAACATACGAACTATACAAACAAAAAACAAATAAACAACTAGGAATTATATTCAATGACTATATATCAACTAATGAAATGTCTGAAATAGCTATAAATGTTGAAAACAACTCATTAAATACTAATAAAAAAATAAAAAGCGATTATACATTTTTTAGTAAAAACATAAACAATATTATAATTTATAATAACTATGACATAATAAAAAATTACTATTCTAAAACTTATTTTTTAATCAATAACATTATTGCACAAAAAAAAAATAATATGGAATTTAATTACAACTATATATATACACATAAATTATCAGATTTATTACATAAATCACATTACTTAGGAAAAAAAACAGCAGAACAAGCTTTATTAAGATTAAATATAAAAAAAATAAACACAAAAAATCAAACAGTTATTTTTGACAACAAAACATCAAGTGAAATATTTTATTATTTATTTAAATCAATACAAGGAAAAAATATTATAAACAAAACATCATTTATGTTAAATAAAATAAATAAAAAAATATTACCAAATTGGTTAAATATAATAGAAAATCCACACTTATTTAAAGGGATAGGAACAAAACCTTTTGATAAAGAAGGATCAAATACATATAAATATACAATAATAAAAAATGGAATTTTAAACAATTTAATATTAGATACATATTCAGCAAAAACATTAAATAAAATAAATACTTCAAATTATGGAGGAATACATAACTGGTGCTTCACTAACAAAAAACAAAATATAACAAAACAAGAATTAATTAAAAAAATGAATAACGGTATTATAATAGATAGATTACTAGGTGATGGTGTTAATTTAAGTAATGGTTTATATTCAAAAGGAATATCAGGATTTTACATAAAAAATGGAAAAATTCTATTTTCCATAAATGAAGTTACAATTTCAGGAAATTTAAAAGATTTATTTAAAAATATAATAAATATGAGTAATGATTATAATAAATATTGTAAAATAAAATCAGGATCTATACTAGTAAAAAATATACAAATAACAGGAAACAATTAAAAATCCTAACTATTCATATAATTTTCTATATCTTGTATTGTTTTATGTACATTTGAAGTTAAATTTTCATGACCTTGTTCAGTAATCAATATGGTATCTTCAATTCTTACATTAATACCTCTATATTTTTCAGATACAAATAAATTTTCACAACTATTAGGAATATATAAACCAGGCTCTATTGTTACTATCATATCTGGTTCAAAATTAATATCATTTTCATTTTTATAAAACATATCATGTACATCTATTCCAATATAATGTCCTATATTATGCATATAAAAATTTTTATATAATTTATTATTTAAAATATCATTTAATTTTAAATAAATTATCTTTAAATCAACTAAACCTACACTAATTAAATTTATTACTTTTTTATTAATAATACTAAAACTATTTCCTGGTTTCAATAACAATAAACATTCATTAAATATATTTAAAACTAAATTATATACCCTTCTCTGATAAATATTAAATATTTTATTTACTGGATATGTACGAGAAATATCACTAGTATAACCTTTATAATTACATCCAGAATCTACTATAACCATATCATTATTTTTTAATAAACAATTATTATTAACATAATGTAATTCTCTTCCATTATAACCAGAAGCTATTATAGATTTAAAAGCAGGAAAAATACACTTATGAGAATAAAATTCATGTAGTATTTCATTTTCTAAATCATACTCATATATACCTATTTTACAATACTTCATTGCTCTTAAATGAGCTAAAGAAGATATATAAGATGATTTACGAATAATATATTGTTCATATTTAGATTTTATAATACGAATATCATCCATTAAAACATTTAAATTAACTATTTTTTTAGGTAATTTTTTTTTATCTTTAAAAATAGATGACATTTCATAAAAAAACTGAAAAAAAAATAAATCATTATTTAAATAATTTGAATAAGAATAATATACACAATTTTTATCTAAAATAAATTTAGGTAAACAACATTTAATTTTATCTAAATCATAAAAAACAACACTTATCATTTTATTAAAATTATTAAATTTAGAAAAAATATTTATTAATTTTTCATCTTTCTCTTTTATAAAAAATATAATTTTACTTGATAAATCATTGTTTTTTAATACCAAAAACAATAAACAAGATTTTAAATATCCAGTAAAATAAAATAAATTACTATCTTGTTTATATGAACAAATATTTATTAAATTTATATCAAAAAAAGGAGAAGAAAACATAATTGAAATACTATCTTTTTCCATTTTTTTTATCAAATTAAAACATCTGTAATAATATTCTTTATTCATAAAAATTAAAAAACAATAAACATTAAAAATTAATAATTTATTTAAAAAAAAAACTAAACTAAATTATTACACTTAAATAAATAAAAAATATTTTTAAGATAATTAATAATAGATTTTTGACCATATCTTAACCAAATTCTAGGATCATAGAATTTTTTATTAGGTTTATCTTCACCTAAAGGATTTCCTAATTGAGAAACCAAATATTTTTTATTTAAAAAATAATATTGTAGAATACCATTCCAAAATGACCATTGTATATCTGTGTCTAAATTTATTTTAACAACACCATATTTTATAGATTCACTTATCATTTCATCAGAAGTTCCAGATCCTCCATGAAATACAAAATTTAATGGATTTTTATTTAATAAATTATTAGAGTATGAAACTAATTTTTGAGAATCATATAAAATATTAGGAGATAATTTTACATTACCACTTTTATAAACACCATGTGTATTACCAAAAGATGCTGCAATAGTAAAATATTTACTTATTTTTATTAATTTATCATAAGCATATAAAACATCTTCAGGATTAGTATATAATTTTTCATGAGATATATTACTGTTATCTAAACCATCTTCTTCACCTCCAGTACATCCTAATTCTATTTCTAAATTAATATCCATACTAGACATTTTTTTTAAATAATAACTACATATATTTATATTTTCATCAATACTATAATTAGATAAATCAATCATATGAGATGTAAATAAAGTTTTACCATATAAATTATAATAATTTTTATTTTCTTTTAACAATATATTTAACCAAGGAAGATATTCTTTTGTACAATGATCTGTATGTAATATTACTGGTATATTATAATATCTAGAAACTTCATGTACATATTTAGCTGCCAAAATAGAACCATATACAGCAGCATCAATTTTATCTTTATAAAAAGATAATTTTTTTCCAACAAAAAATATAGAACCAGTAAAAGAAAACTGTATTATAGCAATAGTTCTATATTTTTTAGCTGCTTCTAATACAGAATTAATTGAATTTGTATCTATACAATTAATAGCAGCTAATGCAAATTTATTTTTTTTAGCTACAAAAAATATTTTATGTAAATCTTTTCCAGAAACAACACCTGGACAAATAAAATCTAAACACAAAGACATAATTATGAAAACCACATAAATTAAATAAATTTATATTTAATATAAATTAATAAATTAATTAATAATTAATTTTGATTTTTTTTCAAGAATAGAAATTACAGGCAATTTTTTACCTTCTATAAATTCTAAAAATGATCCACCACCTGTAGATATATAAGATATTTTATCTGAAATATTAAATAATTCAATAGCTGATATAGTATCTCCACCACCGGCAATAGTAAACGCATTACTTTTAATAATGGCATCAGATATACATTTAGTTCCATTACGAAAATTTTTACATTCAAATACACCAACCGGTCCATTCCATAAAATTGTTTTTGCTTTTAATATTATATCAGATATAAATTTTATAGTACGATTTCCAAAATCCATTATCTCTTCATCATCACATATATTATTTACATCTTTAATAATTGATATTTTTTTACCGAAAATATTTTTACATACTTTACAATCAATTGGTATAGGTATATCATATTTATTTTTCAATTTTCTAGCTAAATTAACAAAATCAGGTTCATATAAAGATTTACCAACCTTATTATCTATAGCTATAAAAGTATTTGCTATACCACCACCAACAATAACAGTATCTGCAATTTTAACTAATGAATTTAATACATTAAACTTAGTAGAAACTTTAGATCCACCAACAATAGCAACCATTGGCCTAGATGGATTTATCATAGCCATAGACAAAGCAGTAATCTCTTTATAAAAAAGAGGACCAATACAAGAAGGAGAAAAATTAATTATACCATAAGTAGATGAATGTTTCCTATGAGCAGATGCAAAAGCGTCCATAACAAAAATATCACATAAATTAGCATATTTTCTAGACAAAAAATCGTTATTATCAACCTCACCTTTATTAAAACGAACATTTTCTAATAATATTATTTCTTTTTTATTATCAGAAAATATAATTTCATTTTCTAAATAATCCTTTACTAACCTAACTTTAATATTTAAATATTTTTCCAAATATTCAGATATAAAAGATAAAGAAAAATTTTCATCATATTTTCCTTCAACAGGTCTACCTAAATGTGTTGATAAAATTACATTAGCTTTTTTCTTTAATGCTAATTTAATAGTTGGTACAGATAAAATTATTTTTTTATCTGATAATATTTTTTTATTTTTAAAAGGAACATTTAAATCTAACCTAATCAGAACTCTTTTATTTTCTAAATTCAAATCATTCATTTTGGTAATAAACATAATAAAATCCTATAAATTAATACTCTTTTAAAAATTTAAAAAAAAACAATTAAATAATTAAACATTAAAATTATTTTTCTTATTTTTTAATTTTATTATTAAAAATAAATAAAACTTATTTCTTATTAAATAAACATATAAATCATATATAATTAATATATATACTTTTTACATAATAAAATCAAGAAATTTATTTTTTAATACTTTCAAACCATAATTTATAAAATTCTTTTTTATATTTTAAAATAATTTTAGGAGTATTTTCTAAAAAAATAACATTTTCTGAATTATAATGATCTGCACTAAAAGTATAATTATAAGAACCAGTACCAACTATATTATTGTCTATAATAATAAATTTATTATGCATATTTTTATATAAATAATTAAATCTTATATTTAAAATATTTTTAACTAAATATCTAATAAGGAAATTTTTTTGTTTAAATACATTTCCATCTAAAATTATTTTTATATTAACTCCTCTATAAAATGCTTTTAATAACGAATTAGCTATTTTCTTGTTTGTAAAATTATACATTACCAATAAAATTTCTTTATTAGAATTATTTATAAAATTTAAAATAATATTTTCTGTATGTCCATAAGGAGAAAAAGAAACAAATATTCTAGATTTATATTTATAAAATATATTACTTTTCATAAAATTAAAAAAACACATAAAACAAAAAAATATTAAAAATAAAAATAATATATTTTTTTTTTTCATAAATTTTAATATTTAATTTCTTTTAATTTTATTTATTTTTAAAATTAATTTATTAACCCATGTATTTATTCTATTATTAGTTAACATAGATTGATTATTTTCATCTAAAATCAATCCTAAAAAATAATTTTTATTTAATAAACTATTAGAATTTAAAAATTTATAACCATATATAGACCAATAACCTATTATAATTGCTCCATTTTTTTTAACAATATCAAACAATTTACTAATACCATTACAAAATGTATTTCCATAATTTTCTTGATCACCACAACCAAAAAAAGCAACTATTTTTTTTTTAAAAGATATTTTATCTAAAATTGGTAAAAAATTTTCCCAATCATCCTGTAATTCACCATCATACCAAGTAGATGTACCTAATATAAAAACATCTGTTTTTTTAAATTCACTAGAATCAACTTTTGCTATATTAAATAATTTAGATTTATAAAAACTACTTATTTCTTTATATATTAAATAAGCTGCTTTTTTTGTATTACCAGTATTACTACCAAAATAAATTCCAATCTTCATAATAAAAACCACCATTATTTTAAAATAATTATTTTTATTATTTAAATTTAAACATAAAAAATAATCAATAATTAAATTAATATTAAATAAAACCTATTAATTTTAATAGTAAAATATTAATTAAAAATTAATATTTAATTGTAAAAAATAAAAAATAAAAAACAATCAACATAAATGAATATTAAAAAAAACAATATTTTAATAATAGATTCAGGAATAGGTGGATTATTTATATTAAATAAAATAAGACATCTAATACCAAAAAATATTAATTATATATATATTATGGATAACAAAGGATTCCCTTATGGAAATAAAAATTATTTATATATAATTAAAAGAATTATTAGCATAATAACATTTATTTTAAAAAAATACAAAATTATTATGTTAATAATTGCATGTAATACAGCTAGTATAATAAGCAATAAATATTTAAAAAAAAAATTTTGTTTTCCTATTATAAAAATAACTCCAAATATTAATTTATCTTGCAAAAAAACAAAAAATAATATAGTAGGATTACTAGCTACATTTATAACTATAAATAATAATTCTATTAAAAATAAAATTAAAAAACTTACTAAAAAAATAAAAATATTAAAAAAACATTCATTTAAACTAATAAAAGAATCAGAAAATAAAATAAAAAAAAATAAAATAAATCAAAAAAATATAAATAATATACTAAAAAATTGGAAACTATTTAATAAATATCCAGATACTATAATACTAGGATGTACTCATTTTTGTTTTTTAAAAAAAGAAATACAAAAAGCCTTAAAAAAAAAAATATGTTTTATAGAATATAATAAAAAAATACACAAAAAAATATCAAAAAATATAAATAAATACAAAAAAAAAAAATCTAAAAAAAGAAAAAATATTTTTTTATATACAAAAAAAAAAAATCTAAAAAAATATTTTATTAAACTATTAATAAAAAAATATAAATTTAATATAATTAAAAAAATAGATGTATAAAAACAAAATATTTTTAAAAAAATTAAAAAAAAAAATAAATAATTTTTTTTTTTCAAAAATAACTTTAATAATAATTATATATTTAATTTTAAAAAAAATAGAAAAAAATAATTTTTTTAACAGAAATACATATAAATGGAAAATACTTTTTATATTATATATTATAAACAAATTAATAGATTTTCCTTTAATATTAATAACACATTTTCTTCTAATATTTTATTTCTTAAATAAAAAAAAAAAAAAAATTAAAAGATATTATTTTAATTTTTATTTTAATACCTATAATAATTTTTTTAATAAAAAATATACTTAAAAATATATTTTCTATACCTAGACCATATAATAAATATTTAATAAAAAAAAATTTTAATACATTAAACTTTCCAATATGGATAAAAAATTATTGGAAATTTAATAATAATTATTCATTTCCTTCAGGACATACAATTTTTATTAGTTATTGGTTAATATTAATTAAAAATACTTTTTCAAAAAAAAATAGAAAAATAATAATTATTTACATATCATTTTTTTTTATAATAATAAGTAGAATACTACTTTTTTTACATACAACTGAAGATATTATATTTTCAATAATAATAAATTTAATTATATTTAAATTATTAAATATAAACATTTAATTATGTAACTAAACTTCAAAAATTTTAAAATCTCTAGCTAACTTAGTATTAGGAAAAAAATAAATACAATCATTTAAAATTTTATCTAAATCACTATTTTTATATCTAGAACTAAAATGAGTAATTATTAATTTCTTTACTTTATGATTTTTAGCAAATAAAGCAGCTTGAATATTAGTAGAATGTCCACGAGAATTAGCTGTAAATTCATACCTATAATCTAACGTTGATTCATGAATCAAAAGATCAACAAAAAAAAAATCACTATATAATTTTTTTAAAGGAGAGGTATCTCCTAAAATAACAATACTTTTCCCTTTAATACTTGGACTTAAATAATCAATTCCATTTAAAATAACACCATTATCTAAATAAACTTTTTTTCCTAATTTTAATTTTTTATATATAGGACCAGGTTTTATTCCTTCAGATATTAATTTAACTGAATTTAAATGACCTAATTTATCATATTCATTAATTTTAAATCCATAGCATTCTAAAGAATGATTTAAAAAAATAGATGTAACTTTTAATTCATTATTATTAAAAATTTCTCCTTCTTTTATTTCAATTATATTTAATGGAAAATTAATAAAAGAATTACTCATTTTTAATGACATTTCTATATATGATTTTATACCTTTACATCCATATATATCCAAAGAATTCTGAGATGAATTAACAGATCTACTAGTTAATAATCCCGGTAACCCAAAAATATGATCTCCATGCATATGAGTTATAAATATTTTCTTAATCTTACTTAATTTTATTGATGTATGTAATATTTGATTTTGTGTTGATTCTCCACAATCAAATAACCAAACGTCAGATGTTTTTTTAAAAATTAATGCTATACTAGAAACATTTCTTTTAATATTAGGAGATCCAGCATTAGTACCTAAAAATTGAATTAACATTTTTAATAAAAATTATTTTATTAACAAATATTTTTAAAAATTTATATTTATTTAATAAAAAATATAAATTTATAAATATAAATTTATATTTTTATAAAAAAAAATATATATTAATTAAAATATATTAGTTATTCTTAAACAAAATATAATCTAATTAATATTGTATATTTAAAACTTAATATTAAAAAAAACTAAATTAATATATATTATTATACAATAAATATACATTTAAAAAATACAAATATATTTAATAAAATACAAATTAATAATAATTCCAAATAAAAATATGAAAAAAAATATAGCAATACTAACAAGTGGAGGAGATTCTCCTGGAATGAATGTAGTAATTAAAATAATAACAACTAATCTATTAAAAAATAATATTAATGTTTATGGAATATATAATGGCTACAAAGGTTTATATTATAATAATATAAAATTACTTAAAAAAAAAAATGTACAAAACATATTTAATACCGGTGGTACATTTTTAAAAACATCAAGATTTCCAGAATTAAAATCAATAAAAACAAGAATGAAAATAATAAAAAATCTAAAAAAAAACAATATAAGTTCTTTAGTAGTTATAGGAGGTGAAGGATCATATTTAGGTGCAAAAAAATTAATAAAAATGAATTTTCCATGTATAACAATACCAGGAACTATAGATAATGATATACCAGGAACTGATTATACTATAGGATATTACACAGCATTAGAAACAATAGTATCTTCTATAAAAAAATTAAAAGATACTTCACAATCACATAATAGAATTTTAATTCTAGAAGTAATGGGTAGAAAATGTGGAGATCTAGCTTTAGCATCTGCAATATCAGAAGAATGTAATTTTGTAATATCTCCAGAAACAAAATTCGATGAAAAAAAACTTATTAAAAATATTAAATATAAAATCAAAAATAAAAATAAAAATATAATCATAATAATTACAGAAAATATATGTAATATATATAAATTATCTCAAAATATAGAAAAAAAAACTAAAATAGAAACTAGAGCAACATCATTAGGTTATATACAAAGAGGAGGAATTCCAGTAACTTTTGATAAAATATTAGCTACTAGAATTAGTTATTATGCTATAAATATGATTTTAAATAATAATTTAAATAAATGTATAGGAATTAAAAATAATGTAATTATTAATTACAATTTTATTAAAAATAAAAATATTAATAATCATTTTAAAACTAAATGGATAGAAAATATATTCAACAAAATAAACCACAACAAATAATATAATAAACTAAAATAATGATAAATAAAAAAAATTTTATTTATAATATTGTTTATAAAGACATTAAAAAAAATAAAAAATTAAAAATAATAACTAGATTTCCACCAGAACCAAATGGATATTTACACATAGGTCATGCCAAATCTATGTTCATAAATTTTAACATAGCTAAATTCTATAAAGGAAAATGTTTTTTAAGACTAGATGACACAAACCCAAATACAGAAAAAAATAAATATGTAAAACAAATTAAAAAAGATATAAAATGGTTAGGTTATAAATGGTATGGAAAAGAAAAATACTCATCAAATTATTTCAAAATATATTATAAATATGCTATAGAATTAATTAAAAAAAAACTAGCATATGTAGATAAACTAAATAAAAAAGAAATTAAATTATATAGAGGTACATTAACAAAATTTGGCAAAAATAGTCCATATAGAAATAGAAACATAAAAGAAAATTTAAAATTATTTAAAAAAATGAAAAAAGGATCATATAATGAAGGTGAATTATGTTTAAGAGCAAAAATTAACATGAGATCAAAAAATATTCTTCTAAGAGACCCTGTTTTATATAGAATTAAAAAAAATACACATTACAAAACAAAAAAAAAATGGAATATTTATCCAACTTATGATTTTGCTCAATGTATTTCAGATTCTATAGAAAAAATATCACATTCAATTTGTACTTTAGAATTTTCAGATAATAAAGAACTTTATAAATGGATATTAAATAATATATCAATTAAACATTACCCAAAACAATATGAATTTTCTAGATTAAATTTATTATATACAATAACTTCGAAAAGAAAAATAAAACAATTAATTAAAAAAAAAATAATAAAAAAATGGAATGATCCAAGATTAATGACAATATCAGGAATGAGAAAAAGAGGATACACAGCAAAATCAATAAATGAATTTTGTAATAAAATAGGAGTAAGCAAAAAAAACAGTAACATAAATATTTCAATACTAGAAGAGTGTTTAAGAAAAGAGTTAGATATAACAACACCAAGAATAATGGCAATATTAAATCCAATAAAAATAATTATAACAAACATTAATAAAAATGAAACAATAAAAATAACAATATTAAATCACCCTAAAAATAAAAATATGGGATCAAGAGAAATAATTTTAAGTTCAAAAATATATATAGATATAAATGATTTCGAAAATAAACCTTCAAATAACTTTCATAAATTAAGATTAGGAAAAAAAATAAAATTAAAATATGCAGGAATATTAAAATTAAAAAAAATAATAAAAAATGAAAAAAAAAAAATTTTATATTTAAAATGTAAATACTATAACAAATATAATAAAAAAATTAAAAAAATTGGAATAATACATTGGATATCGAAAAAAAATACTATAAAAAGTAAATTTAGATTATTTAATAAATTATTTACAAAAAAAAATCCTAATAAAGAAAAAAATTTATTATCAATAATAAACCCTAAATCATTGATTATAAAAAATGGATACATAGAAAAACAAATAAAATACATTAAAAAAAAAAAAATTTATCAATTCGAAAGAGAAGGATATTTTAAATTAAAAAAATATACATATAAAAATAAATTTATATTTGATAGAATTATTACACTAAAAAAAAAATTTTAAAAATATTAAAAATTATCTAAATATTATTTAAAAGTTTAAAAAAAATTAACTAATAATTAAAGGTTTTTTTCATGAAAATAAAAAAGAAAAAAAATTCTATTAATTTATTAAATATTACAAATACAACACCCTATAAAGAAAAACCAAACGAAAAATACATGAATGATACACAAATAAAACATTTTAAAAAAATACTTTTTAATTTACATAAAAAATTAACATTTAATATAAAAAATAAAAAAATTTTAAAAAATAAAGAAAATAAAAATTTTCCAGACCTTATAGATAGAGCTGCTCAAGAAGAAGAATTCAAATTCACATTAAGAAATATAGATAGAGAAAGAAAAATAATTAATAAAATAGAAAACACTATAAAAAAAATAAAAGAAAAAAATTTCGGTTATTGTGACACATGTAATATTAAAATAGGAATAAAAAGACTTGAAGCTCAACCAACTGCAGAATTATGTATAGATTGCAAAATATTATCTGAAATAAAAGAAAAACAAATTAATACATAAAAAAAATTAACATAAATAAATTAAATGAAAAATAATAAAATTTGGTTTGAAAAAATAAATAACAATGTAGGTCAATTTTTTAAAATTAATAAAATTATTTTGAAAAAAAAAACAAAATATCAAAATATTTTTATTTTTGAAAACAAAAAAATTGGAAAAATTTTAGCTATAGACAATATAGTTCAAACAACATCATATGATGAATTTATATATCATGAAATGATATGTTTAATACCAATACTTTCTCATGAAAATCCTAAAAATATATTAATTATAGGTGGTGGAGATGGAGGATGTTTAAAAGAAATAATAAAAATTAAATGTATTAAAAAAATTACTCTAGTTGAATTAGACAAAAAAATAATTAAATATTCAAAAAAATATTTAAAAGAAATACATCAAGATTCATTTTATAATAAAAAAGTAAAAATAATTATCGATGATGGTTTTAAATTTATACAAAAAAACAAAAAAAAATTTGACATAATAATTATAGACAGTACAGATGCAATTGGGCCAGGAAAAATTCTATTTTCTGAAGAATTTTATAATAATTGCAAAATTTCATTAAAAAAAAATGGAATAATTGTTGGTCAAAATGGTACATATATATATCAAAAAAAAAACATTGTTAATAATATAAAAATATTTAAAAAATTATTTAAATTTAGTGGACTATATCAAGCACCAATACCTACATATTATGGAGGAAATATGTTTTTTATATGGGGTTCAAATAATACAAATTTAAAAAAAATTAATTTAAATTATTTAAATAAACAACTACCATTTTCTAAATTTAAATATTATAATTCATCAATACATATAAATAGTTTTTACTTACCTCAATTTTTATTAAATAAATTAAATATAACTTAACTAAAATGAATAAAAATTCAAAAAAAATAAAATTATATGGATTTAATAACTTGACAAAAAACTTAAACTTTTGCATTTATAATATTTTTTACATAAATTCTACTATACCTAAAAAAACATACATTAATTATATAAACAAAAAATATAATACTAATAAATTACTTAAAATTTTAAAAAAAACATGTTTAGTTATAGGAGCTAAAATTTTAAACATAGCTAAACAAGATTATAAACCTCAAGGTGCCAGTATAACATTATTAATAAGTGAGGAAATAAAAAATAAAAAAACAAAAATATTAACACCAAAAAACATTTTAGCTCACTTAAATAAAAGTCATTTATGTATACATACATACCCAGAAATACACCCTAAAGAAAAAATTTGTACTATAAGAATAGATATAGAAATATCTACTTGTGGTATTATATCACCACTAAAAATACTAAATTATCTTATAAATAAACTAAAATCAGATATCATAACAATAGATTATAGAATAAGAGGTTTCACAAGAGATAAATATGGAAAAAAATATTTTATAGATCACAAAATAAAATCAATACAAAACTTCTTAGAAAATAAAATAAAAAAAATATACGATATGATAGATACAAATATACATCAAGAAAATATTTTCCACACAAGAATGATTTTAAAATATATTAATATAAAAAATTATTTATTTAAATTAAATCATAAAAAAATTAAAATAGAAAAAAAAAATAAAATAATTTCTTTAATATGGAAAGAAATGAGTGAAATATACTATAGTAAAAATAAATAATTTTTAATTTTAAAAAGTTAAAATTTCATAACCATAATCAGTAATTAATACTGTAAATTCATACTGAGCAGATAGACCTCCATCCACAGTTTTTACAGTCCAACCATCATCCATAACTTTAGTTTTATAACTTCCCACATTTACCATCGGTTCTATAGTAAAAATCATTCCAGATTTTAAAATTATATTATCATTTATATTACTATAATAATGAAGAACTTGTGGTTCTTCATGTAATTTTTTTCCTATACCATGTCCACAATAATTTCTAACTACAGAATATCCATTTTTTTCTACATAATCTTGAATTATTTTACCTATAATATTTAATTTTTTACCAGGTCCTATATATTTTAACGCTTTAATAACACTATTATAAGTTATTCTACACAAATCAAAAGATAATTGAGAAGGTTTTCCAACAAAATACATTTTAGATGCATCAGAATAATATTTATTTTTTACAATTGCAACATCAATATTTATAATATCACCTTTCTTTAATATTTGATCAAAATTTGGTATTCCATGACATACAACATCATTAACTGAAGTGCAAATTGATTTAGGATAATCCATATACCCTAAACACGCTGGAAAAGCCTTATGATAATCAATAATTCGTTTATTACATATAAAATCTATTTCTCCAGTACTAACACCTGGTTTTATATATTTTGATATATAAAATAAAACTTCTGATACAATTCTAGAAACTATTCTTATTTTTTTGATATCTATAAAAGATTTAATTATAATAGACATTATGATTTTTAATAAATAAAAATTTTATAAATTTATTTAATATTTTTATATAAATTATATATTAAAATTCAATTAAATAAATTTATATATTATAAAGGATATAAACAATGAATTTCAAAATAAATACAATGATTAAAAAAGGTATACATTTTGGACATTTAACAAAATATTGGCACCCAAAAATGAAACCATATATATATAAAAAATATAATAATATACATATAATAAATTTAGATAAAACTATAAAATTATTTAAAATAGCTTTAAAAAAATTAATTTTATTAAATAAAAATAACAAAAAAATTTTATTCATAGGTACAAAAAAATCAGCTAACAAATTAATTAAAAAAACAGCTATAAAATGTAACCAATATTTTATAAACCACAGATGGTTAGGTGGTACATTAACTAACTGGAATACTGTAAAAAAATCAATAAATTTTTATAAAAAATTAGAACTAAAATTTAAAAATGGTAAATTTAAAAAACTAATAAAAAAAGAATCTTTATTAAAAAAAAGACTTTTAAATAAATTAAAAAAAAATTTAAATGGCATTAAAAATATAGGAAATTTACCAGATGCTATTTTTGTAGTAGACGCAAAACATGAAAAATTAGCTATAAAAGAAGCAAATCAATTAAAAATAACAACTTTTGCAATAACAGATACTAATACAAATCCAGAAGGTATTAACTATATTATTCCAGGAAACGATGATTCCAAAAAATCTATAAAATGGTATTTAAATATTATTTCAAAAAAATTAACAAATATATAATTTTAAATAAAAAAAAATACAAAAATGAATAAAATAGACATAAATTTACTAAAAAAAATTAGACAAAAAACAAAAATCAGTATATATGAATGTAAAAAAGCTCTAGAAAAAAATGAAAATAATTACAAAAAAACTATAACTTATTTAAAAAATAAAATAAATTTAATAAACAAAAAAAAAGAACTAAAAGAAACTTTTATTCTTAATAAAATGTTAAAAAATAAAGCAGCTATGATTAAAATAGATTGCGAAACAGATTTTTTAACAAAAAATATAGAAATTAAATATTTTGCAGAAAAAGTACTAAATTTCATATTAAATAAAGAAAAAACTAATATTAAAAAAATTAATAAAAAATTTAATTGCAAAAAAAAATATTTAATTAACAAATTTAAAGAATTAATAAAAATAGATAAATTTTGTTTTATAAAAAATAAAAATATAAACATATATTTACATAATTTTAAAATAGGAACTATAATATCAGTAATAAATACTATAGATAAAAAAATTAAAATTAAAAAAGAAAAAATTAAAAAAATTGCAATGCATATTACTGCAACAGATTATAGTTATTTATTAAAAATAAATAAAATAAAAAAAAATGAAAATTTGTTTTTTGATTTTAAAAAAATTAAAAATGAAATAAACAAAAACCACAAAATATTCAATAATATAAATTTTTTAAAACAACCATTTATTTTTAATAATAAATTATCATTAAAAAACTATCTAGAAAAAAATAATATTGAAATAGATAAATTTTGTAAATTTGAAACAAATAAATAAAAACATATACAAAATTTAAATCATAATTTAAAATTTTTTTGTTATATATAAAAAAAATTAAATAATATATATTATTAAATAATATATATTTTAAATATATTATTTTTATTTAAAATTGGAGGTATGGCCGAGTGGTTTAAGGCAACGATCTTGAAAATCGTAAACGATAATCGTTCGGGAGTTCGAATCTCTCTACCTCCGTTTATTTTTTTTTTATAAAAGAGGATTAAAAAAACAAAATAATTTTTCAAAAATTTTATTAAATAATGATCTATTTTTCCATACACTATAATTTATTAATTCAGATTTAGAAATATATTTTCTTTGAACTTCAAATAATTTTTTATTCAAATAAACATCATCTATAATTAAACCAATTTCAAAATTTAACCATATACTTCTCATATCAAAATTAATTGTACCAACTAAACTTAAATTATAATCAACTAAAATACTTTTTGTATGTAAAAAATTACTTTTAAAAAAATATATTTTTACATTAGATAATAATAAATCACTTAAAAAATATCTACTAGCCCAATAAACTAAAAAAGAATCATTATTACTAGGTATAATTATACTAACATCTATTCCTTTATCTGCTACTGTACAAATTGCATCTATTAAAAAATTACTTGGAATAAAATAAGGAGTGGTAATAATTAATCTTTCTTTAGTTGAAAAAATTATATTTAATAAAGATCTATGTATTAAATTATTAGGTAATCCCGGACCTGAAGTTAAAACTTGAACCAAACTTTTTTTATTTTTTCTTTTTATATTTAAATTATTTAATTTACTATAAAAATTTTCATATTCATGTTCTTTATATATATTATTACCAGTTTCTAATTCCCAATCATAAAAAAAAATAACCTTCATAATTTGCATTAATAATAATCCTTTTATTTTAACCATTAAATCAACCCATTTGCCTATACCCATATAATCTTTAAAAAAATTAGGATCAACTAAATTCATACTTCCTAAATAAATAATATAATTATCTATTAAAACTATTTTTTTATGTTGTCTTAAATCTACCCTACTTAAAAAAATTTTAAAAAAATTAAATTTAAAAGATTCAACAATCTTTATACCAGCCTTGTTCATTATTTTCGGCCACATAGTTTTAAAAAAATTTATACTACCTATAGAATCTAAAATAATTCTACATTTAACTCCTCTATAAGAAGCATTTATTAAAGAAATAGCAACTTCATCAGATAAAAATCCAGGTTCCCAAATATAAAAAATTATATATATATTTTTTGATGATAAATTAATATCATTAATTAATGATATAATTAATTTTTTGCTATTAGTAAATAAATTTATTTCATCAAAATCTACAGGAGGTATATTAATTTTATTAAAACATAAATTAAAAATTGATTTTTCTAATCTATCATATACAATATCTTTCTTAATAAAATTAAGAAATAATATATTTTTTAACCATATATTATATGCTCTTTCATAAAAATTATTTTTTTTATAAAAATTATAAAAAACAAAATACATTAAAATACTAGAAAAAGGGAAAATATATACAATTAACAATCCTATAAATATATATAATAATTTATTATATTTCATATATAAAAATATTAATTAATTTTAAATAAAAGTATACAAAAATACATTTTAATTTTATTTATATTTTATATAAAAAAAAGAACCATAACAATTAATTTTTTATACCATTTAACATTAATATAAAAAACAAATATTTTATTTACATAAAAATATATTTTAAAATTTTTTAATACTTAAAATGAATAAAAAAATTAAAAACAAAATAAAAAAATTAAACAAAAAAATAGAAAAATACTCATTTTACTACAACAATTTAAATAAAAGTTTAATTAAAGATGAAGAATATGATTTTTTAATAAAAAAATTGGAAAAAATGGAAAAAAATTATCCAAAATATATTAATAAAAATAATATAACAAATAAAATTAAATATTATTTACCTATAAAAAATAAAAATAACAAACATTATTTACCAATGTTATCAATAAATAATATATATAATAAAAAAGAACTTAAAAAATATATAAATAATATTAAAAAAAAATTTAAAAACATTAAAATAAATTTCTGTTGTGAATTAAAAATAGATGGAGTAGCAATAAGTTTAATTTATATTAATAATTTTTTTAAATATGCTTTAACAAGAGGTGATGGTATATATGGAGAAAATGTAACAGAAAATATTAAACAAATTAAAAATATACCTCTTTACATAAAAGAAAATATAAATAAATATTTAGAAATAAGAGGGGAAATTTTCATAACTAAAAAAAACTTTTACAAAATAAATAAAAAACAAAACAAAAAAAAAGAAAAAATATTTTCTAACCAAAGAAATTTAACTTCAGGAACAATTCGTTTAATAGATAAAAATATAGTAAAAAAAAGAAATTTATCATTTATAGGATATGATTTAATTATAAACAAAAAAAATAGATTACATACAAATGATCAATTTAAATGTCTAAATAAAATAAAAAAATATAATTTTAAAATTGAAAAAAATAGTAAAATATGTTCCTCTTACAAAGAAATAATAAATTTTTATAATAAAATATTGTTAAAAAGAAAAAAATTAAAATATGAAATCGATGGTATAGTAATAAAAATAAATAACAGAGAAATACAAGAAACTATTTCAAATAATAATAAATACATAAAATGGGCAATAGCTTTTAAATTTCCAACAAAAAAAAAAATAACAATTTTAAAAAAAATTAAATACAAAATAAGCAAACAAGGATTTATTATACCTATTGGTATAATAAAACCAACATTTATAAATGGAACCATTATAAAAAAAATAAATTTACATAACTTAAAATATTTATCTAAATTATCATTACGTAAAAATAACAAAATAATTATTGAAAAATCAGGAGAAATAATACCTAAAATTAATAAAATTATAAAATGTGAAAAAAATGAAAAAATAAAAATACCAAAAAAATGTCCTTCGTGTAAAAATAAACTAAATTTTAAAAATAATATACCTAAATGTAATTTATATTATACATGTAAAAATCAAATAAAAAAAAGAATATATGATTCTATATCAAAAAATGGTTTAAATATAAAAAATATAGGTCAAAAATTAATAAATAAACTAATAGATAAAAAATATATAAAAAATAACATTGATATATTAAACATAAAAAAAAAACAACTATTAAAAATAAATAAAATTAAAAAAAAAAAAGCAAATAATATTTTAAAATCTATAAAACATTCCAAAAAAAACATAAAATTACATAAATTTATTTATTCTTTATCTATACCAAATATAGGAAAAACAACCTCAAAAAATATAAGCAAAGAATTCAAAACATTAAAAAACTTTATATTTTTTAAAATAAAAAATATAAAAAACATAAGTAAAAAAAAAATATACTATATAAATAAATATTTAAAAAATAAAAATAACATTAAATATATAAACTCTTTATATAATATATATAAAAATAAAATTAACTAAAAAATTTATTTTTTACTAATTTTAATCTAAATATTATTTTTTCTTTTTTTAATAAAAATATTAATTGATTTAAACTAAAAGATTTTTTTTTAGCAATTAAAAAATATCTTAAAATTATAAATATATCTTTTTTTTTTAATTTATTAAATTTAAAAAAAGAAAAATTAATTACTTTATTTATATTAGACAAACTCCAATAATTAATATTATAAAAATTATATATAAAAAATTTTATCATTTTATAAAAAAAACCTAAATATATTTTATTTTTGAAAAATTTTTTATCATATAAAATTTTATTGTCATCAAATAAAACACAATTATTAGCTATATCATTTAAATTAGATGATTTATTAGATAAAAAAGATATTATTTCAGAAATATTAGAAATACTATTTATATTTAAATTTCTATTTATAAAAAATATTTTTAAATAACTAAATAATTTTGAATAAGATAAACTAGATATATAATATTTATTAATCCATATTAATTTACAATAATTTACTATTGATGAAGATTTATTTATATTTGAAATATCAAACAATAATTTCATTTCATTAATACTAAAAATTTCTTTATTTCCATATGACCAACCAAGTCTAATTAAATAATTTAATATAGCTTCTGGTAAAATACCTTCATTTAAATAATTTTTAACATCAAAAAAACCATCTCTTTTTGATAATTTTTTTTTATTAGAACTTAAAATCATAGGTAAATGAACATAAATTGGTAACTTATAATTTAAACAATTAAAAATATTAACTTGTTTAAAAGTATTATTTAAATGATCATCACCTCTAATAACATGAGTTATATTCATTTCATTATCATCAATAACAGAACAAAAATTATATGTAGGTATTCCATTTGAACGTAAAATTATAAAATCATCTAATTCACTATTTAAAATTTTTAATTTATTATAAACAAAATCATAAAAATAAACATAACCATATAAAGGATTTTTAAATCTTACAACATAAGATTTATTATCATAATCTAATTTTTTATTTCTACAAAATTTATCATAACAATAACCTCTTTTATTTTTTTTATTAAAATATCGTATTTTATTCAATCTATCAGTAGTACAAAAACATTTATATGCCATGTTATTATATAACATAAATTTAATTATTTTTTTATACAAATTTAATCTTTTAGATTGAAAATAAACATTTTCATCCCAATACAACCCAAAATATCTTAATAAAAAAAAAATATCATTTACATAAATATCTTCATATCTACTAAAATCTGTATCTTCTATGCGAAGTAAAAATTTTCCATTATTTTTTCTTGCATATAACCAAGAAAATAAAGCTGTACGTAAATTTCCAACATGCATATTACCTGTAGGACTAGGAGCAAATCTAGTAATAACTTTCATAATATTTAAATTTAATCAATAATTTTTAAAATTTTATTTATATAAATTAATATATAATATATATATATAATTATTACACAAGAATTTATACAATAATTTTTTATTTTTATGAAAATGAAAAAATATATAAGAAATTTTTCTATTATAGCTCATATTGACCACGGAAAATCAACATTATCAGAAAAAATTATTAAAATATGTAAAAATAAAACATATTTAAATAAAATAAAAGTACTTGACTCAATGGATTTAGAACAAGAAAAAGGAATAACAATTAAATCACAAAGTATACATTTACAATATATATACAAAAAAAAAATTTATTTTTTAAATTTAATAGATACTCCAGGACATATAGATTTTTCTTATGAAGTATCAAAATCATTACATGCATGTGAAGGTGTATTATTATTAATAGATGCAAAACAAGGAATTGAATCACAAACAGTATCTAATTATAATATGGCAAAAAAATTAAATCTTAAAATAATACCTGTTATAAATAAAATAGATTTAATAAATATAAATATAAACAAAATAAAAAAACAAATAAAAAAAAAATTAAAAATAAAAAAAAAGAAAATAATTTTATGTTCAGCTAAAAAAGAATATGGAATTAAAAAAATAATTAATACTATTATAAAAACAATACCATATCCTAAAGGTAAAAATAATAACTTATTAGAATCAATAATTATTGATTCATATTTTGATAACTATTTAGGAATAATTTTATTAATAAAAATAAATAATGGAAAATTAAAAATAAATGATAAAATAAAAATAATAAATGATAATAAAATTTATAAAGTAAAAAATATTTTTATAAAAAAACCAATTAAAATAATTAAAAAAAAATTAAACTGTGGAGAAGTAGCCTGGATATCTTGTAATATAAAAAAAATAAATCACATACCTGTAGGAAGTATTATAACATCTTACAAAAACAAAAATTTAAAAAAAATAAAAAAATTAAAAAAAATAAAACCACAAATATATGCAGGTATATATCCAACAAAAAATGAAAATTTTACTTTTTTTAAAAATTCATTCAAAAAACTAAATTTAAACGATTCATCATTAACTTATAAATTAGAAAATTCATTATTATTAGGTTATGGATTTAGATGTGGATTTTTAGGATTATTACATATAGAAATTACAAAAGAAAGATTAAAAAGAGAATATAATATTGATATAATCATAATAAATCCTACTGTAAAATATAAAATAATAAACAAAAAAAATAAAACTATTTATATAAAAAACCCATTAAATTTACCTAAAAAACAAGATATCAAAAAAATACAAGAACCAATATCAATTTGTAATATAAAATCACCAAAAAAATATTTAGGAAAATTAATTGAATTATGTACTCAAAAAAGAGGAATTCAAAAAAAAATATCTTTTAAAAATAAATATATATCAATTAAATATGAATTACCAACAATAGAAATAATCACAAATTTCATTGACAAAATAAAATCAATATCAAATGGATATGCATCATTTAAATATAAATTTAAAAAGTATAAAACTTCTAATATAACATTATTAAATATAATTATGAACAAAAAAAAAATAGATATATTATCTACACTTATTCATAAACAAAATATAATAAAATATGGTAAAAAAATAATAGAAATTATTAAAAATAACACTCCAAAACATTTATTTAATATAGATATACAAGCATCATGTAATAACAAAATTATTGCTTCAACAAAAATAACAGCATTAAGAAAAAACGTTACATCAAAATGTTATGGTGGAGATATAAATAGAAAAAAAAAATTATTAAAAAAACAAAAAAAAGGAAAAATAAAAATGAAAATAATAGGAAAAATATTACTTCCACAAAAAATATTCTTTAAAATATTAAAAATTAAATAAAAAAATGAAAATAAATTTTAACACTTTTATATTTATTTTAATAATAATAAATAGTTTTATTTTTGTTACAAAAATAATAAATAAAAAAAACAAAATAAAAATACCTTTTACAAAAAAAAACATTATAATTAACAAAATAATTAATTATTTTATTAATTTATTACAAGAAATATTTCCAACATTAATTATTATATTTATATTACGATCTTTCTTCTATGAACCTTTTAAAATACCATCTGCATCTATGATGCCTACATTATTAATAGGAGATTTTATCTTAGTAGAAAAATTTTCTTATAACATAAAAAATCCTATAACAGATAAAACAATAATATATACATCACAACCAAAATATGGAGATATAATTGTATTTAAATATCCAAAAAATAAAAATATAAACTATATAAAAAGAGTAATTGGTTTACCAACAGACAAAATTGTATACAATGAAAAAAATAAAGAAATAAAAATATACAAATTAAACGGGAAAAAATATTTGCTTGATAAAAAAATAATAACATATAATTCAGAACAAAACAGTGAATTTGTAGAAGAAATAAGATTTTTAAATAACAATATCCAAGAATTTTTTTGGAAAAAAAATTCTTTAAAATACGAAAAAATAAATTCTATATTTTTAAACCTAATTGAAAAAAATGAAAAAATAAATAAAATAAACCATAAAGTTTTATTAATACCAAATATTTTATTAAAATATATTTATCAAAACAACAACATTTATAAAATAAAAACTTGGATAGTTCCAAAAAATATGTATTTTGTTATGGGTGATTATAGAGATAACAGTAATGATAGTAGATATTGGGGATTTGTACACAAAGATAATTTAATAGGAAAAGCAAAATATATATGGATGAGTTTAGAACAAACAGA
This sequence comes from Candidatus Stammera capleta, assembly GCA_036689265.1. Lineage (GTDB taxonomy): Bacteria > Pseudomonadota > Gammaproteobacteria > Enterobacterales > Enterobacteriaceae > Stammera > Stammera capleta_AF. The sequence continues at coordinate 247,756 of CP144777.1, forward strand.
TTATAATTGGTTTTTTAAAATTAGATTTAACAGAATAGGTAAAATATTTTAAAAACTTTATTTTAATAAAAATATTAAAAAATTATGTATATTAATATAAAAGATTTACAAAAAAAAATTAAATACAATTTTATAAATAAAAAATTATTAATTTTATCACTAACACATAGAAGTTATAGTAATAACCATAACGAAAAATTAGAATTTCTCGGAGATTCAATATTAAATTTTCTAATTACTAAAAAAATATATAAATATTTTTCTGAAGAAAAAGAAGGATATATGACCAGAATTAGATCAAATTTAGTAAATAGTAAAAATTTATTTAAAATAGCAAAAAAACTAAAATTAAATAAATATATAATTTTAGGACAAGGAGAAACAAAAATGTTAGGACAATTTAAAAAATCAATACTATCTAATACAGTAGAAGCTATAATTGGTGGAATATTTATTGATTGTAATAATATAAATATTATTGGAAAAATAGTAGATAATTTATTTTTTAAAAATTTTTATATTAAAAAAAATATAAAAGATCCAAAAACAACATTACAAGAATATTCACAAAAATTTAAATTACCATTACCAAAATATCTCATTGTAAAAAAACAAGGAAAAGATCACGAACAAATATTTACAATACATTGCAAAATAAAAAATTCTATAACTATAGGAAAAGGAAATAACAAAAAAACAGCTGAACAAATAGCTGCTAAAAAAGCACTAATAAATTTAGGTATAAATTAATATTTATGAATTTAAAACAAAATAAAAAAAAAAAATGTGCATATATACCAATAATAGGAAAAACAAATGTAGGAAAATCAACAATTTTTAACGAATTAATTAAAAAAAAAATATCAATAACATCAAATAAAAAAAATACTACACAAAAAAATATAATAGGTATTTATACAAAAAAAAATAAACAATATATATATATAGATACACCAGGATTAAAAAATAAAGAAAATACAAATTTATATATCAAAAAAATAATAAATTATACAAAAAAATATTTCAATATAAAAATTATTAATTTAATTATTCTTGTAATAGAAAAAAAAATAAACTTAAATGAAATTAAATTAATGAATAATTTAAAAAACATTAAAACACCAATACTTCTTTTAATAAATAAAATAGACAAAATAAAAAATAAATTATTACTTTTACCATATATAAATTATTTAAAAAAAAAAACAAAATATATATCAATAATTCCAATTTCAGCATTTAAAAAAAAATATTTAAAATTAATTAAAAATAATTTTATAAAAAAATATCTAACAAAACAAAAACATTATTTTAAACTAAATAAAAAAACAAATTGTGAAAATAAATTTATTATTTCTGAAATAATAAGAGAAAAAATAGTAAGACTAACAGGAGATGAAATTCCATATTCAATAAATGTAAAAATAGAAAAATATAACATAAAAAAAATAAATAAATATATTTTTATATTAATTTTAATAAAAAAAAAACAACACATGAAAATTATTATTGGAAAAAATGGAAAAAAAATAAAAAAAATAATCTATTTATCTAAAATAGATATTTTAAAATATTTTAAAATTAATAAAAAAATAAACTTAAAAATAACTTTTAAAAAATTATATTAAAATTACTAAAATAATATGATAAATTGGAAATATATTATAGATAAAGAAAAAAAATGTACATATTTTAAAAAAATATGCATTTTTTTAAAAAATGAATATAAAAATAAAATTATATATCCTAAAAAAAAACACATATTAAATGCTTTTAAATTAACTAATTTTAAAAAACTAAAAGTTGTTATAATAGGACAAGATCCATATTACAATAAAGAACAAGCCCACGGTTTAGCATTTTCAGTTCAATCAAAATCAAAAAAGATACCTCCAACAATAATTAATATATATAAAGAAATAAAAAAAGAATACCCAAACTATAAAATACCAAAAAATGGATGTTTAAAAAAATGGACAAAACAAAATATTTTATTACTAAATAGTATTCTAACAGTAGAAAAAAAAAAACCTAAATCACATAAAAATATAGGTTGGGAAATTTTTACTAATAAAATAATATACTATATAAATAAATATTTAAAAAACATAGTATTCCTACTATGGGGATATTCTGCTCAAAAAAAAATAAAACTCATTAATCAAAATAAACATTTAATATTAAAAACATCTCATCCATCACCATTATCAGTAAATAAAGGATTTTATGGATGTAATCACTTTAAAAAAACAAATATTTATCTTAAAGAAAAAAAAAATAAAATAATTTTTTGGTAAATATATAAATTATCTATTAAAATTCAATCCAATAAAACTATTTACTTTATTTAATATATTTTTAGATATTTTACTAGATTTATAAAAACCTTTCAATAAAATTTCTTCTAAAAATTTTTCTCTATTACGAAAATAATAATATTTTTCTTGAAATATAGATATAAAATTAATTATTTCTTCTGAAATAACATTTTTAAAATCATTATATTTAAAATCAATAAACTTCTTTTCTAAATCTAATATAGATGTATTAGTAATACTAGATAATATATTTAATAAATTAGACACACCTGGTTTATTAACCATGTCATAAATTATTTTAGGTGGATTATCAGAATCAGTAACAGAATTTTTAATTTTATATTTCAAAGTACTAATATTATCCAATAATAATATTAAATTATTCTTATTAAAATCAGATTTTGACATTTTTTTTTTAGGATCTAATAATGACATAATTCTAGATTTATTTTTAATGATAATATATTCAGGAATTTTAAATACATTACATAAAAAAAAATTATTAAATCTTTTTGCAATATTTCTAACAAATTCTACATGTTGTATTTGATCATCACCAATCAAAACATAATCAGTTTCATATAACAAAATATCTGCAGCCATAAGTACAGGATAAGTAAATAAACCACAATTTTTTAACATCTTAACATTGTTAGATTTTTCTTTATATTGAGTCATACGATTTAATTCACCTAAATATGTATAACAATTTAATATCCAATACAATTGAGAATGTTCTACAATATTAGATTGTAAAAAAATAATACATTTTTTATCATCAATTCCAGACGCTAATAATACAGAAACTAAATCATAAATATTCTTTTTTAATAAAATAGAATTTACATTTATAGTAACTGAATGAAGATCAGCAATACAAAAAAAACACTTAAATTTTTTTTGAAAATTAAACAATCTACTTAAAACTGATATATAATGACCTATAGTTAATTGACCTGTTGGTTGAATACCACTAAAAACAACTTGCTTTTTGCCCATAAAAACCACAATAAATTTAATTTTTAACAATAAATATCCAAAATAAATAAAAATTTTACTAATTTAATATAAAATTTTATTTTTTTATATTACCAATTAAAAAATCTATTTTTTTTTTGTTTTTTCAAATTTATAAAAATTTATATTTTCATTATCTAATAACTTATCAACAACAAACAAATTATTATTATGTAAATGTTCAAATTTTTTATTATGATAAGTATAACCTGTTCCAGAAGGTATTAATCTTCCAACTATTACATTTTCTTTTAAACCTCTTAATTCATCAATTTTACCAGAAACTGCAGATTCAGTTAATATCCTTGTAGTTTCCTGAAAAGAAGCTGAAGATATAAAAGATTCTGTAGATAAAGATGCTTTAGTTATTCCCAATAAATTACGTTTAAATTTAATTTCTTTTTTTCCTTCAGATTTCAAATTAATATTTACTAATCTTGCTCTAGATAAATCTAACTGTTCATTACATAAATAAAAAGAATCACCAGGATCAATAACTGTTACTCTACGTAACATCTGTTTAATAATAACCTCAATATGTTTATCATTTATTTTTACACCTTGCAATCTATAAACATTTTGAACTTCATTTGTAATATACTTAGTAACCTCTTGAATACCTTTTAATCTTAAAATATCATGAGCAGATTCAAATCCATCAGAAACAATATCTCCTTTTTCAATTAATTCACCCTCAAATACATTTAATTGTCTCCATTTAGGAATCATTTCCTCATGTATAACTTTTTTATCTAAAGAAGTTATAATTAAACGATATTTTCCTTTTGTTTCTTTTCCAAAACTTACACTACCAGAAATTTCAGCTAATATAGCTACATCTTTAGGTTTTCTAGCTTCAAATAAATCAGCAACTCTAGGTAAACCACCTGTTATATCTTTTGTTACACTATGTTCTTGAGAAACTTTTGCTAAAACATCACCAGAATTAACATAAGAATAATTATCTAATTGAATCACAGATTTAGCAGGTAAAAAATATTGAGCAACCATATCTGTTCCAGGAATATTTATATCATTTCCATTTTTATCTACTATTTTTATAGAAGGTCTAAATTGTTTATTAACATTTAAATTAACAAATTTATCAGTATAATCTAATACTACAACAGAAGATAAACCAGTTAATTCATCAGTTTGTTTTGCAATAGTTTTACCTTCATAAATATCAACAAAACAAATAAATCCACTAACTTCAGAAATAATAGGAATTATGTGAGGATCCCATTTTACTACAATTTCACCAGCAAACACTCTTTCACCATTTCCTTTTTCTAAAATAGAACCATAAGGAATTTTATAATCTTCTTTAATTAAACCAAATTTATCTAAAATTTTTAATTCAACATTTCTAGAAGTAACAACAAATTTGTTAGAAGAATTAATAACATATTTAAAATTTAATAATTTTATAAAACCATTATTCTTTATTTTTATACAAGATTCTGAAGCCATTCTAGAAGCTGCACCTCCTACATGAAATGTTCTCATTGTTAATTGAGTTCCAGGTTCTCCTATAGACTGAGCTGCTATTACACCTATAGCTTCACCTTTATTAATTAAATGACCTCTAGCTAAATCTAAACCATAACAATAAGAACAAACACCAAAATTAGTATTACATGTAACAACAGATCTAACTTTAACGCTATAAATAGAATATTTATTAATCAATTCACAATGACTATTATTCAATAAAGTATTTTTATAAATTAATATATCATTAGAATTAGGATAAAAAATATTACATAACAAAACTCTACCTAATATACGATCTTGTAAAGATTCTTTTATGTCACCACCTTCTATTATTGGAGTTATTATTAAACCTTCATCTGTATAACAATTATCTTCAATAACAACTAAATCTTGAGCTACATCAACTAAACGTCTAGTTAAATAACCAGAATTAGCAGTTTTTAATGCAGTATCAGCTAAACCTTTTCTTGCTCCATGAGTAGAAATAAAATATTGTAATACATTTAAACCTTCTTTAAAATTAGCTGTAATAGGTGTTTCAATAATAGATCCATCAGGTTTAGCCATTAAACCTCTCATTCCAGCCAATTGTCTAATTTGAGCCGCAGAACCACGAGCTCCAGAATCAGCCATCATAAAAACACTGTTAAAAGACGGTCTTTTTTTTAAAACACCATCTTTTTTTACCAAATCAATAGATAAATCATCCATCATGGATTTAACAATACGTTCATTAGCAGAAGACCAAATATCAATTACTTTATTATATTTTTCACCTAAAGTTACTAAACCAGATTGAAATTGTTCTTGAATTTCTGTTACTTCTTTTTCAGCTTCTTTTAATATTTTACTTTTATTTTTTGGAATGATCATATCATCAATTCCTACAGATAAACCTGAAATAGTAGCATATTTAAAACCAATATACATGATATTATCTGCAAAAATAACTGTTTTTTTTAAACCTAAAATTTGATAACAAATGCTAAGTAAATTAGATATTTCATTTTTATCTAATACTTTATTAATTAATGAAAAATTTAAACCTTTAGGAACAATATTCCATAAAATAGCTCTTCCTACAGTAGTATCAATTACTATACTCTTTTTTAAAATTTCTTTATTTTTTTTATAATACTCAATAATTCTAACTTTAACTTTAGCATGTAAAGAAACTAATCCATTATTATAAACATATTCAGCCTCATTTGAAGATGATAACAACATACCTTCACCTAATACATTTACATTTTCTCTTGTCATATAATATATCCCTAAAACAACATCTTGAGATGGAACAATAACAGGATCTCCACTTGCTGGTGATAATATATTATTTGTTGACATCATAAGAGCTCTAGCTTCTAATTGAGCTTCTAAAGTTAATGGAATATGTACAGCCATTTGATCACCATCAAAATCAGCATTATAAGAAGCACATACTAAAGGATGTAATTGAATAGCTTTTCCTTCAACCAACAAAGGTTCAAATGCTTGAATTCCTAAACGATGTAAAGTAGGAGCTCTATTTAACAAAACAGGATGTTGTTTTATAACTTCTGATAAAACATCCCAAACAATAGAATCTTCTCTTTCAACCATTTTTTTAGCAGATTTAATTGTATTTGCATAACCACTACTTTCTAATTTACCGTAAACGAAAGGTTTAAATAATTCTAAAGCCATTTTTTTAGGCAAACCACATTGATGCAATTTTAAATACGGACCAACAGTTATAACAGATCTTCCTGAATAATCAACTCTTTTACCTAATAAATTTTGTCTAAATCTACCTTGTTTTCCTTTAATCATATCAGATAATGATTTTAATGGTCTTTTATTAGAACCAATAATAGAAAAACCTCTACGACCATTATCTAATAATGCATCTACAGATTCTTGCAACATCCTTTTTTCATTTCTAATAATAATATCAGGTGCAGTTAAATCTAAAAGTCTTTTTAAACGATTATTACGATTTATAACCCTACGATATAAATCATTAAGATCAGAAGTAGCAAATCTTCCACCATCTAAAGGAACCAAAGGTCTTAAATCTGGAGGAAGAACTGGTAATACTTTTAATATCATCCATTCCGGTTTATTTCCAGAATTAATAAAAGATTCAACTAATTTTAATCTCTTTATTATTTTTTTATTTTTTGTTTCAGAACTACTAATTTTTAAATTATCATATAATGTATTATAAATACTTTTTAAATCAATATTTTTCAACAAATATTGAATAGCTTCAGCTCCCATTTTAGCAACAAAACAATCTCCAAATTTACTATAATAATCTAAATACTGATCCTCATTTAATAATTGACATAAATTTAAATTAGTTTTACCTGAATCAACAACAACATAAGACTCAAAATACAAAATTTTTTCAATATCTTTTAATGGAATATCTAACAATAAACCTATTCTAGAAGGTAATGATTTTAAAAACCAAATATGAGCTATAGGTGAAGCCAACTCTATATGACCCATTCGTTCACGACGAACTTTCATTTGAGTAACTTCAACACCACATTTTTCACAAATAACTCCCCTATGTTTTAATCTTTTATATTTTCCACACAAACATTCAAAATCTTTTATAGGACCGAATATACGTGAACAAAATAATCCATCTCTCTCAGGTTTAAATGTACGATAATTTATAGTTTCGGGTTTTTTAACTTCACCATATGACCATGATCTAATCATATCAGGTGAAGCTAAAGATATTTTAATAGAATTAAATTCTTTATTTTTAGATTTAAATTTTAAAAAATCAACAAAATCATTCACAAATATTATTACCTTTTAAAAAAAATAAATTATTATATTTATACTAAATTATTTTTTTAATTCAATATTAATAGCTAAAGAACAAATTTCTTTCAATAACACATTAAAAGATTCAGGCATTCCAGGTTCCATTTGATGATTATTATTAATAATATTTTTATATATTTTAGTTCTACCATCTACATCATCTGACTTTACTGTTAACATTTCTTGTAAAGTATAAGATGCTCCATAAGCTTCTAAAGCCCAAACTTCCATTTCACCAAATCTTTGACCACCAAATTGAGATTTTCCTCCTAAAGGTTGTTGAGTAACCAAACTATATGAACCAGTAGATCTTGCATGCATTTTATCATCAACTAAATGATTCAATTTCATCATATACATATAACCTACAGTTACAGGTCTCTCTATTTTATTTCCTGTTAAACCATCATACAAATAAATTTGACCAGATGAAGGAATGCCAGCTAATTTTAATAAATATTTTATTTCTTTTTCCTTAGCACCATCAAAAACAGGTGTAGCCATAGGAAAACCATGTTTTAAATTATTAATTAAAACTAACAATTCTTTTTTACTAAATGAATCCAAATTAATATTAGAATATTTATTACCTACATCATATATTTTTTTAACAAAATCTTTTATTTTTAAAATATCAACTTTGTTATTTAACATAATATTTATTTTATCACCTAAATATTTAGATGCCATACCTAAATGAGTTTCTAAAATCTGTCCAATATTCATTCTAGAAGGAACACCCAAAGGATTTAATATTATATCAACAGGAACTCCTTTATCATCATATGGCATATCTTCAACAGGGCATATTTTAGAAATAACACCTTTATTTCCATGTCTACCAGCCATTTTATCTCCTATTTGTATATATCTTTTAACAGATAAATAAACTTTTACAATTTTTAATATTCCAGGAGATAATTCATCACTATGCCTTACTTTTAAAATCTCTTTATCTATTTTTTCTTTAAATACATATTTTATATTCTCATAATCTTTTAATAATTTTTTTACTTTTCTTTTAATATTTATATCTTTAATATCTAAAGAAAAAATATTTTTATAACTAAATTTAGTTAAATCTAGTTTAATTAAATTATTATTATTATGATATTTAATTAATATATCTTTAATTTCTAATAAAACAGAATTTTGAAAATAAATCATTTCTTTGTTAAAACTATTTTTAATATAATTTATCTTCATTTCCTCAATTTCTAAAGACCTTTTATCTTTAATCATTCCATCTCTAGTAAAAACATGAACATCAATAACAGTGCCATAACAACCATCAGGAACTCGTAAAGAAGAATCTTTAACTTCAGATGCTTTTTCACCAAAAATAGCTCTTAAAAGTTTTTCTTCAGGTGTTAACTGAGTTTCACCTCTAGGAGTAACTTTGCCTACTAAAATATCTCCACTTACTACTTCAGCTCCTATATAAACAATACCACTATCATCTAATTTAGATAAAAGAGATTCACTAACATTAGGTATATCAGATGTAATTTCTTCAGATCCTAATTTAGTATCTCTGGAAATACAAGATAATTCTTGTATATGTATAGTTGTAAATATATCCTTTTGAACAATACGCTCAGAAATTAAAATAGAATCTTCAAAATTATAACCATTCCAAGACATAAATGCTACACGTACATTTTGACCTAAAGCTAATTCACCCAAATCAGTTGAAGGTCCATCAGCTAATGTATCTCCAATATTTATTTTTTCATTTAATACAACACAAGGTTTATGATTAATACAAGTATTTTGATTGGAACGATAATATTTAATTAAATTATAAACATTTACTCTAGAATAAACATCATCATTATGATGATATTTTTTATCGGTATAAATAATTATTTTAGTAGAATCAACATATTTAACTATACCAGATTTTTTAGCTATTACAGAAACTCCAGAATCACAAGCAACTATACGTTCCATTCCTGTCCCAACTAAAGGTTTAATAGAAACTATTGAAGGAACAGCTTGTCGTTGCATATTAGCACCCATTAAAGCCCTATTAGCATCATCATGTTCTAAAAAAGGTATCAATGAAGCACCAACAGATACTATTTGCTGATTAGAAACATCCATATAATTAATATCTTTACTATTAAATAAACTAAATTCTCCATTATAACGACATATAACAAATTCTTTAATTATTTTATTTAAATCATTTAATTCAATATTAGCTTGAGCAACAATAAAATTATTTTCTTCTATAGCAGATAAATAATGAATTTTATTTGAAACATATCCATTTCTAACTAATCTATATGGAGTTACTAAAAAACCATAAAAATTAACTTTGGCATATATAGATAATGAATTTATTAAACCAATATTAGGTCCTTCTGGAGTTTCTATTGGACAAACTCTACCATAATGCGTATGATGAATATCTCTTACTTCAAATCCAGCTCTTTCTCTAGTTAAACCACCAGGACCTAATGCAGAGATCCTACGCTTATGAGTAATTTCAGATAAAGGATTATTTTGATCCATAAATTGTGATAATTGACTAGAACAAAAAAAATCTTTAATAATGGCAGATAAAGGTTTAGCATTAATTAAATCTTGAGGAACTATATTATCTAATTCACCTAACGTTAAACGTTCTTTTACTGATCTTTCAATTCTAACTAAACCAATACGAAATTGATTTTCTATCATTTCACCTACAGATCTAACCCTTCTATTACCTAAATGATCAATATCATCAATTTTATCTTTTCCATTCCTAATATTTATTAATTTTTTTATAGTATCTATTATATCTTTATTTGTTAATATCAATAAATTAATTTTTTCTTCATTACCTAATGATTTATTTAATTTCATACGACCAACATTTGATAAATCGTATTTATCTAAAGAAAAAAATAAATTTTTAAATAAAATTTTTGCAGAATCTATTGTTGGAGGTTCACCCGGTCTAATCATTCTATATATTTCTAAAATAGAAGAATTATAATCATTTGTATTATCTAATCTTAAAGTTTCAGAAATATATGAACCATTATCTAACTCATTAAAATATAAAACTTTAATTTTTGAATAACCATAATCTTTAATTGCATTAATAATATTTAAATCTAAAATAGTATTTGCAAAAAATTTATTTTCATTTATTTTATAATCTTTTGCTAAAACTTTACCTATAACATAATTTATAGGAACTTCTATTAAATCTACATTATCTTTTTTTAATTTCTTTATATGTTTTAATGTTATTCTAATACCAGAATTAACATAGCATTTATTATTAAATACAATATCAAAATTTAAAGTTTCACCTCTTAATCTTTCTGGATTTAAATTCATAAAAACTTTATGATTTTTAAATTCAAACACAACAAAATCTAAAAAAATACTTAAAATTTCCTCTACATTATAATTTAAAGCTTTTAATATAACAGATACAGGTAACTTTCGTTTCCTATCAATACGAAAATATAAATTATCACGAACGTCAAATTCAAAATCCAACCAAGAACCTCTATAAGGTATAATCCTTGCATTATATAATATTTTACCAGAAGAATGAGTTTTCCCCTTATCGCTATCAAAAAAAACACCAGGACTACGATGTAATTGAGATACAACAACCCTTTCCGTTCCATTAACTACAAAAGTCCCTTTACTCGTCATCAAAGGTATATCTCCCATATATACTTCCTGTTCTTTAGTTAAATTTTCAATATTACTAAATTTATTATTATTCTTATGAATAATAAAACATAATTTAACTTTTAAAGAAGAAAAATAAGTTAAACCTTTAACATGACATTCAATATCATTAAATAATGGACTACATAATCTATAACTAATATAATTCAAAGATATATTTTTATTATAACTAAAAATTGGAAATACAGATTTAAAAGATAAATCTAAACCAGAAAAATTATTTTTATCACCATATAAAAATTTATTATATGAATCTATTTGAATAGATAATAAATATGGTATATCTAAAATCTTTAAAATCTTACCAAAATTTTTACGTATGCGTTTTTTTTCTGTATTAGTACATTCCATATAAAACACCACATATAATTCATTAAATATTTTAATATTATTTTAAATATTATCTATACAAACTAAATTATTTTATTTCTATAACAGCACCAACTTCTTCTAAAGATTTTTTCAAAATATCTACTTCTTTTTTGTTTACTTTTTTTTTAATCAAAACAGGAAATGATTCAACCAAATCTTTAGACTCTTTTAAACCTAAATTCATAAAACTACGAATTATTTTTATAACTGCAATTTTATTATTTCCTACATGTTTTAAATAAACATCAAAATCAGTCTTTTCAGTATTTTTTTTCTCTTTTTCTACTAATATATTATTAGATTGATAATCAGAAGAAGATACTCCAAACTTTTTTTCCATATCATTTATTAACTCTAAAATTTCTGTCAAAGACATTGATGATATCTTTTCTAATATTTCTTTTTTAGTAATTTGCATATTATTCCCTAAAAATAAACATTAATATTATTTTTTTTTACTTATTAATAACAAAACATTTATTATTTTCATAACAGATATTTTTTTTATAAAATAAATAAAATACGTTAAAGCTTTATCAATAGATATAAATTTAGATAATTTATCATTTAATGATAAAGAAATTATTTTTCCTTCAACAAATAAACTTTTCAATTCTAATTTATCTTTATATTTTTTTAAATATGGTTCCAATAAACTAGACGCAAAACCAGGGAAATTAAAAGATAATATAACTAATATTGAATTAATAAAATAATTACTCAAACATTCAAAAATAGTGTTTTTTACAGATAATTTCAACAAACTATTACGAGATTTTATTATTAACACATTATTATTACTATTTTTATTTATATTTTTACGAATATCATTTATTTCATTTGAAGTCAAACCAACATAATGTAAAATAATTATAGATAAAGATTTATTAATATTTTTTTTTATATTTAATACTACTTTTTTTTTTTCTGTTAATTTTAATGCCATAAAAATCTCAAAATAAAAAACAAATTAAAAATTTTTATTATAAAATATATTTAAAATTATACACAATAACTTAAATTCAATAAATTAATTACATAACCTTTTCCCATAGTAGAAGATATAGTTATTTTTTTAATTAAATTTTTCTTTAATTTACCAGGTTTATTTGAATTAATAGATGAAATTAAAACTTTAAAATTATCAATTAATTGAATATCAGTAAAATTCAATTTTCCTATTGTAGAATGAATAATACCAAATCTATCATTTCTATATATAACCCTCCCATTAATAAAACTTAAAAGGGTGTTTTTTAAATCATTAGTTAACGTTCCAGATTTTAAATTAGGAATTAAATTCTTAGGACCCAAAATTGATCCTAATTTAGAAACTATATTTATAGATTCAGGAACAGATAATACAAGATCATAATAAATAGACTTATTCTTTATTTTATCAAACAAATCATTAGTTCCAACTATATAAGCACCATATTTATATGCAATTTCACTTAAATTTTTAGGAGCAAAAACAATAATTTTAATATCTTTTTTTTTAATAGAATTAGGATATATTACACTACCACATATATTTTGATTAGAATCTTTAATATCAATAGATAAATTAATAGATACATCAACTGATTCAATAAATTTACATTTAGAGTGTTTCTTAATAAAATAAAAAACATCATTAATATTAAATTTTTTTAAATTAACATTTAATTTTTCATTCATAAACTTAAAAACTTATTTATTTTTTTATTAAAATTCCCATTGAAAAAGCAGTTCCTACAATACTTTTAAATATAGAATCAATATTACAACTATTCATATCAATAAATTTTATTTTTGATATTTTTAATAAATCTTCTTTAGAAATATAACCAACAATATCATGTTTAGGTTTTTTAGATCCCATATCTAAAGACATGAATTTTTTTATTAATACTGAAACTGGAGGGGTTTTTATAATAAATGTAAAACTACGATCTATATAAACAGTAATAATTGTAGTAGTAATTATACCTTTTTCTAAATTACTAGTTCTATCATTAAATAATTTACAAAATTGTACTATATTTAAACCTTTTTGACCTAAAATAGGACCAACTGGGGGACTAGGACTAGCCGAACCAGCAGGTATCTGTATCTTTATAAAAGCTGAAATTTTTTTTATAGACATAATATTAACAATATTTAAATTATATTTTAATTAATAATAAAAATTACCCTTTTTCAACTTGAGAAAAATCTAATTCTACCGGAGTAGATCTACCAAAAATTAATACAGAAACTTTAAGACGATTCTTATCGTAATCAACTTCTTCAACAGTTCCATTAAAATCAGAAAAAGGACCGCTATTAATTCTAATTAATTCACCCAATTCATACAATATTTTTGGTCTAGGTTTTCCATCTATTTGTTGTAATTTATTTTTTATAATATTAACTTCATAATCACTTATAGGAACAGGATTACCTAAACTTCCTCCAACAAAACCCATAATACGAGGAACACTTCTAACTAAATACCAATTTCTTTCATTCATTATCATATTAATTAAAAAATAACCAGGAAAAAATTTTCTTTCACTTTTCTTCCTAATTCCAGATTTAATTTCTATAACTTCTTCAGTAGGTATTAATATATCACCAAACTCGTTCTGTAAATTATGCAATTTAATATAATCTTTTAAAGATCTTACAGCTTTATTTTCAAAACTAGAAAAAACTTGTATTACATACCAACGCTTTTTTTTTTCTAGATTAAACATCTATAACCTCAAACCAATAATAACAGAAATCATATATAAAATAAAATTATCAAAAAACCAAACAATTAAAGAAAATATAAAACTAAAAATAAATACCACAAAAGTAGTTTTCATTGCTTCTTTAATAGAAGGCCAATAGACTTTTGATATTTCTAATTTAGATTCATTAAAAAAAAATATTATTTTTTTAGCAAAATTAGTTAATTTAAAATAATAAAAAAACAAAAAAAATAAAATTAAACTAAAAAAAAACTTAAATAAAAACAATAAAAAATTAAAAAATAAAAAAAAACTAAAGAAAAAAAATAATAGAAAATATTTATTTAAAATATATTTTTTTATAAAATAATTTATCATTATTAGTATTCACAAGATTATTTTAATTAATTACAAAATTAATCTAATATAAATTAATTTTTTTAATATATAAGTAAAAATTAAATTTTATTATTTAAATTTAAACTAAAAATTTTTTAAATAAACCTTAACTATTGTTAAAAATATAATTTAAATAATAAATTTAACATATTTAATGATCCAATTATACATTAATAAAATAACATTTTAAATAGATAAATAAAATTATTTAATTATCAAATAAATATTTATTATTTTCAATTTTATAATTAACTATCAATTATAAATTTAAAATATTTATTTATTTTAAAAAAATTTATTATTTTTACTTCTAAAGTCAAATAAATATTAAATTTTAATAAAACTTTATTTCTAATATATAAATATAATAATTTTATATCATTAAAAGTTGCATTGCCATTATTTATCAAAATAAGAGAATTTTTACTATAAATACTTGCATCTCCTATATTAAAATGATTTATATTACATATATTTATTAATAATGATGCTGATATTTTTATATTATTAAAATTATATTTATAAAAATTAGACCTTTTAAAAAAAAAAGAATATTTATAACATAAAAATGAAAATTTTCTTAAATTTATAATAGGGTTTTTAAAAAAACTACCAACATTACCTATTTTTTTAAAATCAGGTAATTTTTTTTTTCTAATAATTTTTATATAATCATATATATCTTCAATTTTTATACTAATATTTCTTTTTGATAAATAATTATATAAACTTTTATAAGTAAGACATGGCTTCCATAATTTTTTTATTTTTAAACCAATTTTTATAATTATAAATCTATTAAATAACTTTTCTTTAAAAATACTATTCCTATAACAAAAATTACATTGTTTATTTGTTAAATAAAAAACTTTATTTTTAAATAAATCTAAAACTTTAACATAATTTAAAAAATCTTTTATTTCTAAACCATAAGAACCTATATTATTTACTACAGCACCACCAACAGTTCCTGGTATAAATGACAAATTTTCTAAACCCCAAAACCCATTTTTAATAGAGTAATTAACTAAATCAGACCAACTTTCACCAGAATATACTTCTAAAAACCAAAAATCAATATTTTGATAAAATTTTATACCTTTAATTTTATTTATTATTACAAAACCTAAAAAATTATTTTGTAATAAAATATTACTACCTTTACCTAATAATAAAAATGGTATTTTTTTTTTAAACAAAAATTAAATATTTTTATTAATTCACAAACACGTGAAACTACAAAAATTTTTTCAGAATATATATTTAATCTAAAAGTATTAAAACATTTTAAAGAATTATTATAATTATACATAAAATTATACAATTTAAAATTCATTAACTATCATAAATTATTTTTAAACATAAATAAAAAAAAATATTCCTGTTTTTTCATATTTTTATATTCTAACAAATTATCATGTTTAAAACCTAAAATATGTAACATACCATGTATTAAAATATGGAAAAAATGAAAAAAATAATTATAATTATTATATTTAGATTCTTTAAATATAAAAAATGGACTTAAAATTATATCTCCTAAAGATAAAAAATTATTATTATAAAAATTATATTTATATAAATAATAACTAAAAGATAAAATATTAGTAGATTTATTTTTATTTCTATATTTAAAATTTAAATAAGATATTTTTTTTTCATTTACTAAAACTATATTTATATATCTTTTTATATCGTAAAAAACATAAAGTCTCCATAAACAATTATAAAAATAACAATTAGAAGGAATAAAAATACAATCATTACAAAAATTTTTTATATTAATTAAACATTTATTTAACATTTTATAAATTATTTATTCTCTTCATAAGCATTAATAATATTAGCTACAATAGAAGATCTCATAATATCTTTTACATCGAAATAAACAAATCCTACAGAAGATAAATTATTTAATACATTTATTGCATGTCTCAATCCTGACAATGATTTATTAGGCAAATCTATTTGAGATATATCACCATTTATAACAGCTTTAGAATTAAAACCTAAACGTGTAAGAAACATTTTCATTTGCTGTATCGTTGTATTTTGAGCTTCATCTAAAATAACAAAAGAATCATTAAAAGTTCTACCTCTCATATAAGCTAAAGGAACAACTTCAATTATATTATGTAATATATATTTTTCATTAAAATCTGGACCTAAAATTTCAAATAAAACATCATATATTGGACATAAATATGGATCTATTTTTTGATTAAAATTACCAGGCAAAAAACCTAATTTTTCACCTGCTTCAACTATTGGTCTAGCTAAAATTATTCTATATATCTTTCTTTTTTTTAAATAATCTATTGCTGCTGCTGTTGCTAAATATGTTTTTCCAGTTCCAGAAACACCTATACCAAATGTAATAATTTTACTAAAAATACTATTTAAATATAACTTTTGTTTTTTAGTTTTAGGTTTTATTAAACTATATCTAGTTTTTAAAAAAAATGAATCTATTAATTTTTTTTTTTTACTCATATAAAAAAATTAAAACATATACAAAATTTAAATAATAATTAATATATTTTTTTTCCATAAAGACAATTACCTTTAATTTCAATTATTTTAACTTCAATTAATTTTCCTAATAAATATTCATCACCTAACAAATAAACTATTTTATTATTATCTGTTCTACCATAAACAATATTTTTATTTTTTCTAGAAATACCTTCAACTATAATTTTATAAATAGAATTCAACATTTTACTACTATAAAAAATAGAATTTCTACTTACTATTTTTCTTATCTTCAATAAACGTTTTTTTTTAACAATAAAATCAACGTTATCAATCATATATGAAGACTTTGTCATATTTCTAGGAGAATAAATAAACACGTAACTATTATTAAATTTTATATCATATATTAAATCAAGAGTCAAAGAAAAATCATTATCATTTTCACCAGGAAACCCTACAATAAAATCAGTGCCAAACAACATATTTGGTCTAACAGATAAAATTTCATTAACTAAATTTTTATAATTTTCTATAGTATAATTACGATTCATTAATTTTAAAATTCTATTTGAACCACTTTGAACAGGCAAATGTAAATAGTTAATTATTTTGGGAACATATTTATAAACATCTATAATATTTTTATCAAAACTATTAGGATGACTAGTTACAAAACTTATTCTATCTATATTATTAATTTCTGAAACTAAATACAATAAATGAGAAAAACTACATTTTTTTCCATTACTAAAAAATCCATAATATGAATTAAC
The DNA here is from genome assembly GCA_036689265.1 of Candidatus Stammera capleta. GTDB lineage: Bacteria > Pseudomonadota > Gammaproteobacteria > Enterobacterales > Enterobacteriaceae > Stammera > Stammera capleta_AF. Next base: position 265,840 of record CP144777.1, read on the forward strand.
ATTTTGACCTAATAAAATTACTTCTTTAATACCATTTAAAGATAAATTATATATTTCTGAAATAATTTCTTCTGGAGATCTAGAAATTTCCCTGCCCCTAGTAAAAGGAACTACACAATAAGAACAAAACTTATTACAACCTTCCATTATAGACACATAAGAATTAGATTTTTTATATATATTAAAATTACAATAATTTATATCTTTATTTATTTTTGAAAAATTTAAATCAATAATTTTTTTTTTATTTTCTAAAAATTTATTTACTAAACCATAAATATTATTTATATTTTTAGGACCAAAAACAATATCTACTATATCACTACGTTTAAATATATTTTTCTTTTCATAAATAGATACACATCCACCAACACAAATAACTAATTCAGGATTTTTTTTTTTAAGATTTTTTATTTTTTCTAACTCATAAAACAACTTTTCTTTAGATTTTTCTCTAATAGAACATGTATTATATATAATAATATCAGATTCTTCAATAAAAGATATTACAACATATTCATTATATATATTTAAATGATTAATGATTTTATTAGAATCATATTCATTCATTTGACATCCCCAAGTTTTTATATATAACTTTTTCTTCATAAATATACATTATGTTTATATTTATAAAACCAAAAATAAAATAAATAGCTACGATAGGAATTGAACCTATATTTTCAGCATTATGAATACTGTGCTTTAACCAATTAAGCTACGTAGCTGTAATTATAAAAAAACAAAACAGAGGTACCAGGATTCGAACCTGGGATGTCGGGATCAAAACCCGATGCCTTACCACTTGGCTATACCCCATCAATATAATAAAATATTTAAATATACGGAAGACGAGATTTGAACTCGTATACTAATTTAAAAGTACTAGAACCTAAATCTAGTGCGTCTACCAATTTCGCCACTTCCGTAAATTATTCAATAATAAAATTATGCTTCTAAAAATAAAAAGAGTCAACAATAATTATTTTATGAAAAACAAAAATACTATAAAAAAAATTAAATCAATAACATCTTTAATTAAATTTTGTACTAATTTATTTAAAAAAAAAAATATATATTATGGACACGGATCATATAATGCTCGTACAGAATCAATATATTTAATTAAAGGTATTTTAAACAAAAAAAATAATTTATTTAAAAAAACACAAAAAAACAACATTATAAATAGTGGTTTAATAAAAAAAATAATCTATTTAGCTAATTTAAGAATAAAAAAAAAAATACCAATACCATACTTAACTAAAAAAGCATTTTTTTGTAATAAAATATTCTATATAAATAAAAATGTAATAATTCCTAGATCACCAATATCAGAAATCATAAAAAACAAATTTAAAGTACTTAAATTAAGAAAAAAACCTAATAAAATACTAGATATGTGTACAGGAAGTGGATGTATAGCTATATGCATTTCATATATTTTTTATAAAGCAAAAATAGACGCTGTAGATATATCAGAAAAAGCTTTAGAAATAGCAAAAAAAAATATAAAATTACATAAAAAACAAAAAAACATAAAAATAATAAAATCTAATTTATTTGAAAATATCAAAAAAAAATATGACATTATAATATCAAATCCACCTTACGTAAATAAAAAAGATAAAAAATTTTTACCTAAAGAATATCTTCATGAACCAAAAATAGGTTTATTTTGTAAAAATAAAGGTATTTTTATAATTAAAAACATAATAAATAAATCATTTAAATATTTAAAAAAAAACGGATACTTAATATGTGAAGTTGGATACCAAAAAAAAAATATAAAAAATTTATTTCCCAACCTAAACATAAAATGGATAAAATTAACAACAAAAGGAAAAGGTTTATTATATATAAAAAAAAAAAATTAATTTAAATTTATCTTAAACAATCTTTTAAAATTATTTAATATATGTTTACTAATTTTAGTTAAACTAACATTTTTAATATTAGAAATAATTTTTAATATATAAATAATATTGGATGGATTATTTATTTTACTTTTAGAAAATTTTGGAGATAAATAAGGAGAATCTGATTCTATTAACAACCTATCTAAAGGCAAATAATTTATTATATCTTTTAAAAAAAAAAAAGAATTTAAAGTAATTAAACAAGAAATTGATATATATAAACCCAAATTTAAAAACTTAAACAAATTACTTTTACTATTATAACTATAACAATGAATTATTCCACCAAATTTATTTATATTAAAATCTTGTAATATACAAATAGTATCTTCACAAGAATATCTAGAATGTATTACTATCGGTTTATTATATTTTTCAGACAAACATAAATGATTTATAAAATTTTTTTTTTGTATATTTCTATAATAAATATCTTTTTTAATATAATCCAAACCAGTTTCACCTAAACCAATAACTTTTTTATTAAAAATAAAATTTTTATACTTAAATAATTTTTTTTCATTTAAACAATTAAAATATAAAGGATGTACTCCATATGTAACAAAAACATTATCAAATTTATTAATTAATTTTAAAATATCAAAAAAATTATCTATAGTTATAGAAACGGAAACAATATATTTAATATAATTATTATTACAAAAATTAATTAATTCAAAAATATTTCTATATATTTTTTTATAGATTAATAAATCTAAATGACAGTGAGAATCTATTAAAATCATAAATTATTTACTTTAGAATATAAAAAAAATGATAAATCATATAAATAAATATTTTTATTAATATAAACAACATTATTTAAATCATGTATAAATATAAATAATTTATTAACAATAACAAATATATTTTTTATAGATATTTTTTTGGAATAAAAATCAATTAAAACAATACTATCTAAATTAACAATATATTTATTAATACCTAATAAATATTTTATAATATCAGAAAATAAAAATAATAACCAGTCTAAATTATAATTTAAAAAATTATTATCTAATAAATTTAAAATATCTAAAAAATTCATATTAAATAAATTATTTAATTTATTTAAAAAATTTAATCTATAAACCCACATTTTTTTTAATAAATAAATTGTTAATAAAGGAGAATTATTACTTAAACGTATAGAAGTAATAACTTCTATATTTTTATTTAAAGAAAAATATTTATTTAACCAAATAATTATATTTTTTTCTTTAGGTGGAAAAATTTTATAATATTGACATCTACTTATTATAGTAGAAGGTATATTAAACATATTAAAACAAGAAAATATAAAAATAATTTTATATGGATATTCTTCAATTATTTTAAGCAAAGAATTAAAACATAAACTACTTAACAAATTAAAATTAGAAATATAAACAACTTTTTGTAAATTAATATAACTTAAATTATTTAATAAATTTAAATTAATTCTTTTTATATCATCTATATTCGGAACTAAATCTTTTTTACACTTCAAATAATAAAAATTAGGATTTTTTTTCTTTTTAAATAATTTACAATTACAACAACTATTACAACACTTATTAAATTTCAAATTAGTACATAATATCCATTTAGATAAATATAAAACTAAATTATTTACATTGGATTTATAAAAAGAATGTATTATTAAATTAAAATTTTTATTTTTTATTTTTCCTGAAAAAATAATCTTTTTATATAAATCAAACAACCAAGGATAATCTTTTAAAGAAAAATTATTAAACATAACAAATACCTCTTAAATAAATAAAAAAAAGAAAAATACTAAAAATATATAAAAATAAAAATATACTACAAAAAATAACATTAAAAAAAAAATTAATATATAATCAATATAAATACAAAAATATATTTATATCATAAATATTTAACTAAAGGTAAAAAATATGTTAGTAACAAAAAAAGCACCTAATTTTAAATCAGAAGCAATATCTAAACATGGAGATATAATAACAAATTTTAATTTAAAAAATAACATTAAAAAAAAAAATACCATTTTATTCTTCTGGCCTTTAGATTTTACATTTGTATGTCCATCAGAAATAATAGCTTTAAATAATAGATATAAAAAATTTAAAGAAAAAAATACAAAGATTATAGGTATATCAATAGATTCAATTTATACACATATAGCATGGAGAAATACACCAATAGAAAAAGGTGGGATAGGAAAAATAAAATTTATAATGGTTTCTGATATTAAAAAAAAAATACAAAATTTATATAATGTTAAAGATCCTAACACAGAAGTTTCATTAAGAGCAACATTTTTAATAGATAAAAAAGGAATAATAAGATACCAATCTATATATGATTTATCAATAGGAAGAAATATAGATGAAATACTTAGAATTATAGATGCATTAAATCATAATGAAAAATATAACAAAGTATGTCCAGCTCAATGGAATACAGAAAAAAAATCAATAAAACCTAACAACGAAGGTATAATTAAGTATTTAAACGAAAATATAAAAGATTTAGATTAATTTTTAAATAACGTAAAAAAAATATTTAAAAAATATTTGTGTAAAAAATTAATTACTTTATTTTTTTTTCAAAATATTTAACATGTTTTTTTAATACAGGATCATACTTATTAATACATAATAATTTTGGAGTATTTCTTTTATTTTTTGTAGAAGTATAAAAATGACCTGTATTTGCTGAAGAAACTAATTTTATTTTAACTCTTATATTTTTAGACATAATTAAACACTATTTTTATTTATTTTTTTTAAAAATTTATCTATACCACATTTATCTATTATTCTCAAAGCTTTAGCAGATATTTTTATTTTTATAAATTTTTTTTTATTTGATAACCAAATACGATGATTATGAACATTTGGATAAAATTTTCTCTTTGTTGCGTTCATTGCATAAGATCTATTATTTCCAAAAACAGTTTTTTTTCCTGTAATAAAACAAAACTTAGACATAATATTATTTAAAAACCTTTAATTTTTTATTTTCTAATAAATATTAATTAATTAATTTTAATTTACTTAACACTAGAAATTTTTCACTAATAATATTCAATTTTAAAGAACCATTAATTAATATAATATTATTTATTTCTATAAAATTACAATATTTAAGATATATTTTTTTATAAATTAAAATATCTAAAAATCCAGTACCATCATCTATTTTTAATAAACAAATTCTATTATTATTTTTTGTTAATAAAAATTTAATCAAAATAATTAAACCTAATAAATTAATATTTACTTTATTTTCTATTAAATTTAAATTTTTAATTTTAATAACATTAAATTTATCAATATAATTATTATAAATATTTATTGGATGATCAGAAACATATAATCCTAAAACTTCTTTTTCTTTATTTAATTCATATTCCTTTGTCCACAAAGGGTCGTCAAATTTAGAAAAAAAAGACTTTTCATTTAATAAATATAAATTATTAACATCAAACATACTTAATTGAGTAAAATTAAAACAATCTTTTTTATATTTAGCAAAATTTAATATATATTTATATTTATCTATTAAAATAGAACGTTTTACATTAAAAACATCAAATAATCCAGATAATATTAATTTTTTTAAAGTAGATTTATTAATCTTATTATTATAAATTAATACACAAAAATCAACAAAATTTTTAAATTTACCAACTTTATTACGTATGTCTAAAATATAATTAATTAATTTTTCCCCTAAACCTTTTATAGCTCCAATACCATAAACAATATCTTTTTTTTCATTAACATAAAAATAATACGAACTAATATTAATATTTAAAGGTATTATTTTTATATTCATGTTTTTTATATTATTAATTAATACCATAATTTTATTTGTATTATCTATATAAGAATTTATCACTGAAGACATAAACTCAGAAGGATAGTTAGATTTTAACCACAAAGTTCTATAAGCTAAATAAGCATATGAAACAGAGTGAGATCTATTAAATCCATAACGAGAAAATTTTTCTATTAAAAAAAATACTTTTGAAGCAATTTTTAAACTTACTCCTAATTTTTTAGAACCTTGTAAAAATTTACTACTAAACAATTTAACTTTTTTATAATTTTTTTTACTAATATATCTTTGTAACATATCAGCATCACTAAAACTATAATTTGCTAAAACTATAGCAATTTTCATAATTTGTTCTTGATATAAAATAATACCATATGTATTTTTTAATATAGGTACTAACAAACTATGTTGACAATTTTTATCAGGATAATATATACTTTCTTTACCATTTTTACGATTAACAAAATTATCTACCATTCCAGATTGTAATGGACCAGGTCTAAATAAAGCTAATAATGAAACAATATCTTCAAAATTACCAGGTTTTAAACGTCTAATTAAATCTTTCATTCCATTAGATTCTAATTGAAAAACAGCTGTTGTATTTGCATCATTTAATAAAACAAAACTCTTTTTATCATTTAATAAAATATTAGATATATTAATTTTATTTAAAATTAATTTAGAATCATTTATCATATTAATAGTATTATCTATAATTGTTAATGTACGTAAACCTAATAAATCAAATTTAATCAAACCTACATATTCAATATCATTTTTATCAAATTGAGTTATATAAAAATCATTATCTAAATCATAATAAATGGAACAAAAATCTGTAATTTTAGAAGGTGAAATTACTATACCACCAGCATGTTTTCCTATACCTTTAATAAGTCCTTCTAACTTTGAAGATATATCAATTAAATATTTAACATCTTTATCCGTATTATATAAATCTTTTAATTTAGGTTCTAAAATTGATTTTTTTAAAGTAATACCTAAATCAAAAGGTATTAATTTAGCAATTTTATCAATAAAATAATAAGGATAACCTAATACTCTACCTACATCTCTAATAACTGATTTTGCAGTCATAGTATTAAATGTAACAATTTTAGACACAGATTTTTTACCATAAAGTTTTTTTATATGTAAAAAAACTTCATCTCTTCTATACATACAAAAATCTATATCAAAATCAGGCATAGATACTCTATTAGGATTTAAAAATCTTTCAAAAAATAGATCATATTTTATAGGATCTATATCTGTAATGTTTAATAAATAAGAAACTAAAGAACTAGAACCGGATCCTCTACCTACCCCAACAGGAATATAATGTTTTTTTGCCCAATTTACAAATTCCATAACTATTAAAAAATAATCAACAAAACCCATACTAATAATAATATTTAATTCATATTTAATACGTTCAATATATAATTTTTTAGTAAAAACAGAAGTAAATTTTATATTTTTTTTTGAAAAATTTTTATAAATTAATTTTCTAATATATATAGAATTATTTATATTTTTATTTTCTTTAAATTTAGGTAAATTAAATTTTCTTTTTTTTAAAAAAAAATTACATCTTTTAGATATTTCTACAGTATTTTGTAAAGATTCAGGTATATCTCTAAATAAAGATAACATTTCTAATTCATTTTTCAAATATTGTTGATTTGTATAATCAATAATATTTTTAACTTTTTTAAAAGTACAATTATAATAAATAGACGATTTTATTTTATGTAAATAAAAATCATCTTTATTTAAAAATAATACTTTATTTGTAGCAACCAAAGGTATATTTGTTTCAATAGACAAATCTATAACAATATTTATATATTTATTTTCATCTTTATTTTTTACTCTAAAAATTTGAAAATATAATCTATTATTAAAATACTTTTCCCAAAAAAATATTATTTTTTTGGCTCTTGTATAATCACCATTAATTAAATATTTAATTATATTACTATATTTATCTATAGAAAATAAAAATATTAAACCTTCATTAAACTTTAATAACCATGAATAATGTAAAAATGGAATAAATTTTTTATAACTACATTTATATGATATAGAAATTAATTTTATTAAATTAACAAAACCTATTTTATTCATCACCAAAACAGTAACTGAAAAAAAATCACTATTATTTTCATTACATAAATAAATATTCATATCAGAACCAACAATAGGTTTAATTCCATACTTAAAAGCATATTTAAAAAATTTAATAACTACAGATAAACTAAAAAAATCTGTTATAGCAACAGAAGACATATTTAATTTATATACTTTTAATAAAATATCATGTATTTTACAAATACTATCTTTTATTGAATAATCACTATGAATATTCAAATGTACAAACTTAGACATAATTATATTTACTTAAAATAAAAACAATTTTTTTTATTTAATATTTTTAAATTTTTTATCTACTACTAATACTAAATCTAAAATTATTTACTTTATCTGTAAAATATTTTATTAATGGATATCCATATGAAATATTTACAACACCTATAGGTGTATTTATTTTTAATGATATACCAGTAGATAATCTTAATAAATTTTTACTAAAATTAGGAACACCATGTTTAATGGTATCATTATTATTTATCCATGTAGTATCAAATAAAGAACCACTATCTAAAAAAAAAGATGCACGAAAATTATTAGAATATTTTTCATTTAAAATTTTATATAAAGGTAAAATAAATTCGGCATTTAAAGAATATAAAACATTTCCACCTAATAAATCATTGGATAAACATATTTTATTATTATTTTTACAAACATTAAATTTTGAATTTAAATATACAATATTTGGTTCTATACTATTTAAATCAAATCCCCTTAAACTATTATCAAAATAATGAAAATTTTCATAAAAAGGAAAAACTTTATTATTAAAACCACTACCATAACCAAAATAACTATTTAAAAACAACAAAAAATATTTATTTTTATCTAAATAAATATATTTTGATAAATTTATTAAAAATTTATAATATAAATTTTTAGAAAAAGGAATAGAAATTTTACTATTTAAATTAATGTAATACCCAAATAAAGGAAAAATACTTTCATCCAAAGAATTCATTATAAAACTATTTTTAATAAAAAAATCATTAAAAACATACTTTTTATTTAAATTACTTAAATATATTTTATCTATTGAACTAATATAATTTAATAATGACAAATGTGGTTTTATATTAAAAAAATAATTATAAATATAATTTATTCCAAAATTATATTTAGTAAAATCATTTATATTAAATATAATATTATTTTTAATACCAAAATCAAAATTTGTATAACTATAATTATTATTTTTAATATCAGATAAAACATTAAAAAATAATTTATTATTAATATAAATATTTTTTACATAATTATATAAATATAACAAAGAAATATAACCAGACTTAAAATAATTATTTTTTTTAATATTAAATATTAACTTATTACCTACATTGAAAACATTTTCTCTAGAAAACAACAACTCATAATTTATTTTTCTTTTATTATCATATCCAATATTAAAATTCAATATTCCATTATAATTTTTATATAAAAAATAAATAACATTTACTTGATAAAATTTATCTTTTATTATTATTTTTTTTTTTATTATTATATTTTTAAAAAAACCAGTTTTTAATAAATTATCTTTGCCTAAATAAACTAAATTTTCTTTATATACTGAACCAAATTTATAAGGTATTTCTTTGTTTAAATCTATTTGCTTAGATAAATAAATATTACTTAATATTGTTTTTCCAAAATAAAAAATTTTATCTAAATTTACATTTATTATTAAATTTACATTATTAAAATTTTTTTTAATTACTTTAACATTTATTTTAGATTTATAAAAACCATTTTCTTTCAAAAAATATAAAATATAATCATAAATATTTTTAACATTTTCAATATTATAATAATTATCTAAAAAAAAATCTTTTTTAATTAAATTAAAATACTTTTCAAATTTTTTATTTTTAATATTTATATTAACATTATATATCTTATATCTTTTACCTTCATTTAATTTTAAAAATAAATTAATATATTTTTTTTTAATTATTTTAATATCTTTAATTACATAATCAAAATCTAAATAACCATAATTAAAATATATACTTTTTATGTATTCAAAATATTTTAATAAATAATTTAAATTTAATATATTTAAAATAAAAGGACTATTAATATGGTTAATTTTTTTAAAAAAATCAAAAGAAAATAAATTATTATTAATATTTAATTTATTACCTAATAATTTTATCTCATTTATTTTTAAATAATTACCTTCATTAAATTTAAATTTTAACAAAAAATTTTTATTTTTTAATAAAATTTTTTTATAACTTAAATGAAAATAATACTTACCTATATTTTTATAATAAAAATTTATATATTTTATAAAATTTAAAATATTTTTACTATCAAACAAACCACCTATACTAATGTTAAAATTTTTTAAAATATTTAATAAAGATTTATAATCTAATATTTTATTACCAACAAAAATAAATTTTTCAATTATATTTTTTTTTTTTACATCTATAAATATATTATTTTTAAATTTATATATATTTATTTTATTAAATAACTTAGTTCTAGACAAATAATTTAAAATTTTTAATATATCTTTTCTATCAACTACTTTTCCAATATTAGAAAACAAAATATTACTATTTAACTTATAATTAATATATTCTGGAAATATAATATTATTCAACTTAAAATTATTCATAGAAAAAATATTTATACTAAACAAAAACAAAAAAAATAACCATTTTTTTTTTAAAATACTCATATATATATTCCAAAAAATAAATTTAATGAAATAAATAACTATAAAAATATATAAAAACTTTAAATATTAATATTTATTAAAATAAATATACTTTAATAAACTATTAATTAAATTAATAAAAAAACTTAAATAATTTAACAATTAAATAATTTAATTAATAAATATTAAATTATTTAAATATATTTTAAATTGATCCATACTTTCTTTTTCTTCCATAAAAATAATTTATGGCAAATAAAAAATCACTACTTTTAAAATCAGGCCATAATATATCTGTAAAAAAAAATTCAGAATAAACACTTTGCCATAAAAAAAAATTACTCAATCTTTTTTCTCCACCAGTTCTTATAATTAAATCTATATCAGGAATATCTTTAGAATATAAATTATTAAATAAAATATTTTCATCAATATTATTAATGTTAAGTAAATTATTATGAACTTTATTCAAAATATTTTTACAACCATACAAAATATCCCATTTACCTCCATAATTTAAAGCTATATTTAATTTCAAACCACAATTATTTTTTGTTAAACATTCTACCTTCTTTATTTTATCATTTAAATTATAAGGAAATTTTATTTTATTTCCAATTATTTTCACACATATATCATAATTATGTAATTTAAACATATAATTATCCAAAATCAAAGAAAACAATCTCATTAATTCATTAACTTCAATATAAGGTCTATTCCAATTTTCACTACTAAAAGCATATAATGTTAATATTTCAAGATTATATTTAACCGAAAAATTAATTATTTCTAAAACAGATTCTATACCTTTTCTATGACCATATATACGAGATTTTCCTTTATTTAAAGCCCATCTACCATTACCATCCATAATAATTGCAATATGTTTAATATCTTTTTTTTTCATAGAACTAAAAATATTTAACAAATATTTAAAAAATAAAAATAAAAAACTACTATTTTACACAAATTTAATTTAAACTAAAATATATATTGTCCAAATAAATTATAAATAATATTTAATAAAAAAACTATGAATTTAATTAATATACAACATATAAAATATATATTTATCTTTTTTAAAAAACATTTTTTCATATTATATATAATAATGAAAATAATAAAACTACTTTTTTTCATTCATTTTTTAAAAAATAAAAAAAAAATTATTTAAATAATTAAATAAAAAATATATATAAATATATATAAATGTAATAAATCATGAATATATTTTACAAAAAAAAAATTAACTAACAAGTATTTGTTTTTTTTTACTAATAAAAGTTAAATCTGCTTTTTTAATATAAAAATCAGTAATATCTTGTATATTTTTATAATTTTTTTTTTCAACATCTTTGTTTATTAATTTTTTTTTTAATAAACATTTATTTTCAATATTAAAAATTTTTCTAACGTTTCTAATAGAAATTTTTATTTTTTCTAACTCACACTTTAATTTTTTAACAATATCTTTTCTTTTTTCTTCATTTAAAGGAGGAAAATAAATAATTATATCATCATTACAATCTACAGGGTTTAAATTCAATTTAGATAACAAAATAGATTTTTTTACTATATTTTTAATATTTTTATCAAACAAAGATATTCTTATTGTATGATTATTATCTAAAATAATTCTAGATAAATTCATTAAAGAAATATATTTTCCATAACAATGGACTAATAAATTAGAAATAATATCTATATCAATAAAATTAGTACGAAAAATTTTTATTTTTTCTTTAAAATTTAAAATACATTTTTCCATTTCATTTTTTATTTCATTTTCACAAATATAAACTAACATAATTAAATATATCCTTAAATACATTATTAATTCAAATTAATTATCTAAAAAATTTTTTAATATTTCAGATCTACTAGGATGTCTTAACTTTCTTAAAGCTTTAGCTTCAATTTGTCTTATACGTTCTCTAGTAACATCAAATTGTTTACCAACTTCTTCAAGAGTATGATCGCTGCTCATATTTATACCAAAACGCATACGTAATACTTTAGCTTCTCTAGGAGTTAAGCTTGATAATATATTATTAGTAACATTACGTAAACTCTCTGTAGTAGCTGATTCTAAAGGTAATTCTAAAGACTGATCTTCAATAAAGTCACCTAAATATAAATCATCATCTTCACTTACAGGTGTTTCCATAGAAATAGGCTCTTTAGCTATTTTCAATATTTTTCTTATTTTATCTTCAGATATTAACATACGATTAGATAACTCTTCAGGAGTAGGTTCTCTTCCTAATTCTTGTAATATTTGTCTAGATATTCTATTTAATTTATTTATAGTTTCTATCATATGAACTGGTATACGTATAGTACGGGCTTGATCAGCTATAGATCTAGTAATAGCTTGACGTATCCACCAAGTTGCATATGTTGAAAATTTATAACCACGTCTATACTCAAATTTATCAACTGCTTTCATTAATCCTATATTTCCTTCTTGAATTAAATCTAAAAATTGTAAACCTCTATTAGTATATTTTTTTGCTATAGATATAACTAATCTTAAATTAGCTTCAACCATTTCTTTTTTAGCTTTTTTAGATTTATTTTCATTATATATAATATGTTTATTTATATTTTTTAAATCATTAATTTTAATACCAATTTCATTTTCTATAAATAATAAATCATTTAATAACGAATTAACTATAGATAAATAATTTTTTAAATTATAAGACCATGAACAATTCATATTTATAGCATTAATAACCCAAATTTTACTATATCTATATTTTAAAAAAAAATTTAAAAATATTTTTCTAGGCATTAAACATTTATTTACACATAAATCCATTAAACATTTTTCTTTTAAATTAATATCTAAAATTATTTTTTTCACTTGTAAAGATAAAAAATTAATATGTTTAGGAACTAATTTAAATTTCATAAATAAATTAATTAACTTATTTAATTCACATTTAGAATAAGGATGTTTTATACCATATTTATATTTATAATTAATAAATATATTATATTTATTACGTAAAATATTTACTTTTTTATCTAAAAAATTCATATTAATAATATCATTATTAATATTTTTATTTTTACAAATATTATTATTTAAACAATTATCTTTAAAATTATTATTAAAAACAGAATAATTACAAAAATAAGTATTATCAGAATCAACAAAACCTAATATTAACTCAAATAAACGTAATTCACCTCGTTTTACAAGATCATATTGATTTAAAAAATAATTTATAGACTTAAAATATTTAGATAAATAAAATTGAATTTTATTCAATCTGTTTTCTATACGTTTAGCTATATTTATTTCACCTTCTCTAGTTAACAATTCAACAGTACCCATTTCTCTCATATACATCCTTACTGGATCTGTTGTTTTGCTTGAATTAACATCTAATTTAAATAAAATATCATTATCATCAACAATATTAACAATATTTCTATTATTATTTAAATCATCTTTAATAACTATTGATTCATCTATATCTGCCATATCTTTAATAACTGTAATATTTAAATTATTAATCATTTGTACATTTTTTTTTACATAACTTTAAATTTATTTTATATATAAATAAACAATTTTAATGTTTATAAAATAATTAAATAAATTAGTTATTTATTTAATTATTTTAATAAAAATAAAATAAATATTTTAATAATTTATATTAAAAAAATAAATATAAAAATCATTTAATTTACATTTTTAATTAAAAAATTACTATTAATTTTTAAATTTTTTAATTTTAAAAGATTCCATATTTTAATTTTCTCATTTTCATTTAAACCTATTTTTTTTTCTTTCAAAATCATTTTTTCCAATTTTTTATTTATAATCAAAATCTTTAACCTATTTAAATTATCAATAAAAACTAACTCTATATTTTTATTTAAATTCAAATAATTCCAATTAAATAAAATATTAAGATAATATTTTATATTTTTTTTTTTATATTTATTTAAAATATTTTTAAATAAAATATTATTATTATATATACAAATATTTACAATATCTAAAAATAATAACAAACCAGAAATATTAACTTTTCCAAAAAATAAATTATCAGATAAATTAACTAAATTAGATAAATATGGATTGTTTAATAACAAAAAAATTAAATATCTTAACACCTTAAATTTAATATTTATTCTATTATTAATATTAAAATTAGAAACAACTAATTTGCTTAATTGATTAAAATCAGTAATACCTACTATATCACCTAATTTTTGACAAAGAAACACTTTCAATAAATTAGAATTTATATTTGAAATAAAATTTAATACAAAATTCGCAAATTTTATTTTTCCACAATATGTAAATAAATTATACTCTAATGATATATACTCAAACAAAAAATCAAATATATGTTTAGATTTATTTATTCTATCTTCAAATTTAAACTTACCTTCTTTTCTAATCAAAGTATCAGGATCATAATTTTTCGGAATTATCATAAAATATACTTTTTTTTTTTCACTTAAATAAGAAGATATTATCATTATAATTTTCTTATAAGAATCTATACCTACATTATCACCATCATAACAAAATATAATATTATTAGTATATTTAAAAAGAATTTTTATTTGATCATTATATATATTTGTTCCTAACAAACCCACAACATAATATATTCCAAATTTATTCAATGTTAAAACATCTAAATAACCTTCAACTATCAATAATTTTTTTAGATTTTTTTTTTTTATATTATACAAACCATATAAACATTTTTTTTTTGAAAAAAAAATATTAGAAGAAGAATTAACATATTTTGATATAATATTTTCTTTTACTGATCTTCCACCAAACCCAATTATTTTCCCATATAAATTCCATATTGGAAATGTTATCCTACCATATAATTTATCATATATTTTTCCTTCACTATTTTTTGCTAAAACTCCAAAATTTAATAACTTATCAAGTTTATTTTTATCATACAAATAAATAAACTTATTTATAGAAAAAACAGAAGAATAACCCAAGGAAAATTTATTTATAATTTCTAAATCTAATCCTCTACTAAACAATAAATTTCTAGCTAATTTAGAATCTTCATTAAATAATAAACAATTATTATAAAATTTATTTATATCTTTCATAAATTCATAAAAAAAATTATTTGAAACTTTAAATAAATTTAAATCATAATTAAAATTATTTTCATACAATATAACTGTATTATTTATATAAGCTAATTTTTTAACACTTTCTATAAAATTAATTTTATAATAATTCATTAAAAAATCAATTACATTTCCATGAACTTTACATCCAAAACAATAATAAAATTTTTGTTCTTTATTAACTATAAAAGAAGGGTTATTTTCAATATGAAAAGGACAATAAGATTTATATTTATTACCATATAATTTTAAATTTATTTCTGAAGAAATAATTTTAACAATATCACTTGATGATATTAAATCTATAATAAATTTTTTAGATATATATTTAACCATAATAAACTATATATTTTAATTTTCACTAAAATATTTTACAAAAAATAAAAAAAAATAATAAATAACATATATTTAATATTTTATTTTATAATTTCTTTTTTTATACTTATTTTTTATATATCTTTTTACTGCAGAAGCTTTAGCTTTTTTTCTTTTAGTTGTAGGTTTTTCATAATATTCTCTTTTACGTATTTCAGATAAAACACCAGATTTTTCACATAATCTTTTAAATCTTCGCAAAGCAATATCAAACGGTTCATTTTCTTTAATTTTTATTATTGGCATATAATTAATATTTATTAATATAAAAATATTATTTTTTATTAAAATATATTAAAATTAACATATATTTAATACTAAATTAACATATACATTAACATATAATATATTATATATATATATATAATTTAAACAAAATGATTATATTAGGAATAGAAACATCTTTTGATGAAACAGGAATTGCAATATATGAAAAACAAAATGGAATAATAATAAACGAAATATATAGTCAAAAAAAAATACACTACAAATATGGAGGAATAATTCCTGAATTAGCTGCAAAAAATCATTTAAAAATAATTATTCCATTATTAAAAAAAACATTAAAAAAATCTAAAATAAAAATAAATAAAATAAATGCAATAGCTTATACAGCAGGACCAGGATTATCAAATTCATTGTTAATAGGAGCAACTACAGCAGTAACATTATCATATTTATATAATATACCACATATACCTGTAAATCATATTGAAGGTCATATAATGTCTATTATGTTAAACAGAAAAAAAACATTATTTCCATTTCTGTCACTAGTTGCTTCAGGAGCAAATACACAATTAACTATAGTTTATAATTTCGAAAAATATAAAATAATTGGAAAATCATTAGATGATTCAGCAGGAGAATTATTTGATAAAACAGCTTATATGTTAAATATAAAATATCCAACAGGTAACGAATTGTCTAAATTAGCTAAATTTGGAAAAAAACATTTTATTTTTCCAAAACCAATAATAAACAAAAAAAATTTTAATTTTAGTTTTTCAGGATTAAAAACACATATAAAAAAAATTATTAAAAATAATACACCTTTAACACAAGAAAACAAAAACAATATTGCATATTCCCTAGAAAACACTATAGCAAAAATTTTAGTTACTAAATCAAAAAAAGCACTAAATAAATACAAAATAAAAAAAATAGCAATTTCAGGAGGAGTAGCAAGAAATAATACACTAATAAAAAAAATGAAAATAATGACAAAAAAATTAGGAATTAAAACATTATATCCACCTAAAAAAATATGTACTGATAATGCAGCAATGATAGCTTATATAGGATTAATAAAACTAAATAAAAAAAATTATAAATTCATTAAAGATTTTAAAATAAAAATAAACTCTAAATGGAAAATTAATAAGTCTTTATAACATTTAAAATCAAATATTTCCTTATTATTTTTAATCTGAAATCTTGTATTTTCTTTTTTATTATAAAACCTTTAATATCTTTTTTAGATACAATATATTTACTTTCCACTCTAAAAAAAATTAAAAATATATTTAATAAATGATCATCTAAAAAAAAATATATATTTTTATTTTTCAACGGCAAATATTTAATTATTTTCATTAAAGTTATAAATTTATAAATTAATTTAGGTTTTCTCCAAATATCAATATAATTTAATATATCAATTAACATAAAAGAATAATCTTTTCCTTTATAAAAGTATATTTTATAAATAACTAAAAAAAATAATTTACATAAATTAAAAAATTTATTTGAAACTTTTAATCTTTTACAAAAAAAAAGAACTTTATTCAAAATATTTTTATTTTTATAAAATATATCAGAAAATATTGTTTCATAAAAAAAACAACACATTAAAACAAAACGTACTTCTATATCAGAATTTATTAATACGGATTTTTTCAAAGAAGAAGAAAAATAATAATACAATTTTTTATTATTATAAAAAAAAGATATTTCAGGAAATATTTTTTTTAAAGCATTACATTTATATAAAACTAAAAAATATAAAGATGGATTTAAAGAATTCAAAGCTTTTTCAGTTTCATTCCAAATTCTCTCAGAAGAAATAAAATATAATTCATTAGTACTAGAAATATTTTCCATTAAACAAAAAGTATTTTTATGTATATAAAAATTAAATATTGATAAACGAGAAAAAAATTGAGCAACTCTTAATACCCTTAAAGGGTCATCTAAAAAAGACAAAGAAACATGTCTAATAACTCTATTCTTAAGATCATCAATTCCACCATATGGATCATAATAAAAACCATATTTATCTATAGCTATAGCATTAATTGTTATATCTCTTCTATATAAATCCTCTTTTAAAGATGTATGTTTTGAAAAACAACAAATAAAACCATTATATCCATGACCATTTTTTATTTCAGTACGAGCCATAGAATATTCTTCTTTAGTTACAGGATGAATAAACACAGGAAAATAATTACCAACTGGTTTAAATCCTAAACTAATCATTTTCTTATAAGTAGAACCTACTACTAACCAATCTTTATCTCTAACATGTAAACCTAACAAATTATCCCTAACAGCACCACCAACAAGATAAAATTTCATTTAAATAAATCCAATAAATATTAAAAATAATATTTATATTTTTGTTTTAAAAAAAATTATTTTTTATAATTTTTTCATCTATTAAACCTTTTTCAATTTCTATTAAAGATAAAATAGTGGGTTTATCATTATTAATATTATCTAACAAAGTATTTTTAATAGACAATTGAATTTGTCTAGATCTAAAAGATGCAATTATAATTAAATCAAATCTATTTCCAATTTTTTCAACAGCTTTTTGAACAGTTATTCTGGCCATAAAATAATATATCAAAAAAAAATAAAATATTTAATATATATAAAATATATTTATACTAAATTGTTTTTTTATTAAACAATAAACAAAAAAAATTTTTAATAATTTACATAAACATATTCTAAATATTTTTTAAAAAATTATAAATAACAGAATTATCTATTCTAACATATAATTTTTTATACTTGGAAATTTTGTGATTCAAAATTGGTTTATTTAAATCTTTCCAACTCAATTTTATATTAAAAAATTTTTCTATTTTAAAAAATAAATCAGGCATAATTGGCGATATATAAATAGATATAATTTTAAACACATTAATTATAGTAGTACAAAATCTATGTAACATTTTCATTTCTTTATTTTTTAACATTAACCATGGTTTTTTATCATTAATATATTTATTAGATAAATTCAACAACAAATTAATTTCATTTAATACTAATGAATAATTAAATTTTAAAAATAAATTTTTTATTAATTTTGATTTATTAACAAAATAAAAATAAAAATCATAATCAGATAATTTATCAGCTAATAATTTTTCAAAATAAATTTCAATAAATTTTGATGTTCTAGAAATTAAATTAACAAAATTATTAACAATATCTGAATTAAATATATGAACAAAATTAAATAAACATAAATTTATATCTTTTATATTTCTAGATAATTTAGTACAAAAATAATATCTTAAACTATCTGAATCAAAATATTTTAACCATTTACTAACAGTAATAAAATTGTTACGAGATTTAGACATTTTACTATTATTTATAAGCAAATGACCATGAACAATTAAATTTGTAGGTTTCCTAAAATCAGAAATATGTAATATAACAGGCCATAATAAACCATGAAAATATAATATATCTTTACCTATAAAATGATATAATTCACAATTACTATTTTTCAACCAAAAATCATTAAATATATTTA
This sequence comes from Candidatus Stammera capleta, assembly GCA_036689265.1. Taxonomy (GTDB): domain Bacteria; phylum Pseudomonadota; class Gammaproteobacteria; order Enterobacterales; family Enterobacteriaceae; genus Stammera; species Stammera capleta_AF. The sequence goes on from CP144777.1 coordinate 285,683, forward strand.
TTTTCCTTTCTTTGCAAAAACAATGAAAAGTACTTATATATGATAAAAGTGCATCTAACCAAACATAAAAATATTTTCCAACAATATATTTATTTGGTATTTTAAATCCAAAATAAGGCATATCTCTAGATATACACCAATCATTCAAATCATTTTTTAACCAAGAAAATAATTGAGAAGATATTTCATTTTGTAAATTACATTTATTAATCCATTCTATTAATATATTTTTAAATTTATTTATTTTTAAAAATAAATGATCAGATTTACACAATTTAGGAACAGTATTAGATAAACATGAAATAGGGTTTATTAAATCAATAGAATTATAAATTTTTCCACAACTTTCACAAAAATCTCCATACTGATCATCAGCATAACATTTTGGACATTTTCCTTTAATAAATCTATCAGGTAAAAATATTTTATTTTCAACATCATAATATTGATAAATATTTTTTCTAATAAGTATTTTTTTATTTTTTATTTTCTTAATTACATATAATGTTAATAAATAATTATCTTTATTATGAGATGTATAATAAAAATCATGAAATATATTAAATCTTTTAAATTGACATTTATGATCCTTTAAAATATTATTTATCATTATTTCAGGATCAATATTTAATTGTCTTGATTTTAAATCAATAGCAGTACCATGTGAATCATCAGAACATATAAAAAATACATTATTACCTAATAATCTATTAAATCTAACCCAAACATCAGCCTGTATATGTTCCATTATATGCCCTAAATGTATAGGACCATTAGAGTAAGGTAATGCACAAGTTACTAATATTTCTTTCATAAAATAATCAAAAATAAATCGGCAAGAGAGGATTTGAACCTCTGACCCACTGGTCCCAAACCAGTTGCGCTACCAAACTGCGCCACTCACCGATAAATTATAAAATAATATATCTATCTATTTTTTATTAAGGTGGTTAATGGGAATCGAACCCATGACATCCAGAACCACAATCTAGAGCTCTACCAACTGAGCTATAACCACCAAATATTTATATAATGTACATACTTTTATATGTAAATTATGTAAATAATATAAATACAATTTAAGATCTTCTCATCATTTCAAAAAAATCATCATTAGTTTTAGTCATAGATAATTTTTTTATTAAAAATTCCATTGCATCTATCTCATTCATAGGATGAATTATTCTTCTTAAAATCCACATTTTATTTAATTCATCAGAAGATGTTAATAATTCTTCTTTACGAGTTCCAGATCTATTATAATCTATAGCAGGAAATACACGTTTTTCTGCTATTTTTCTAGATAAATGTAATTCCATATTTCCAGTTCCTTTAAATTCTTCATATATAACCTCATCCATTTTAGATCCAGTATCAATTAAAGCAGTAGCAATTATAGTTAAACTACCACCTTCTTCAACATTTCTGGCTGAACCAAAAAATCTTTTGGGACGATGTAAAGCATTTGCATCTATTCCTCCGGTTAATATTTTTCCTGATATTGGAACAACTGTATTATATGCTCTAGCTAATCTGGTTATAGAATCTAATAAAATAACAACATCTTTTTTATGTTCAACTAATCTTTTAGCTTTCTCAATAACCATTTCAGCTACCTGAACGTGCCTTGAAGGAGGTTCATCAAAAGTGGATGCTATTACTTCTCCTTTAACTAAACGATGCATCTCAGTAACTTCTTCAGGTCGTTCATCTATTAATAAAACTATTAATACACAATCTGAATGATTATAACTTATACTTTGAGTTATATTTTGCAATAAAATAGTTTTTCCTGCTTTAGGTGGAGCAACAATTAAACCTCTTTGTCCTTTACCTATAGGGGATGCTAAATCTAAAATTCTAGATGTAATATCTTCTATAGTTCCATTTCCTTTTTCCATATTTAAACGACAATTAGCATGTAAAGGTGTTAAATTTTCAAAAAGAACTTTAGTTCTAACATTTTCCGGTTTATTATAATTAACTTTTTTTACTTTCAATAAAGCAAAATAACGTTCGATTTCTTTTGGAGGTCTTATTTTCCCAGAAATAGTATCACCTGTTCTTAAATTAAATCTACGTATTTGACTAGGAGATACATATATATCATCCGGACCAGCTAAATATGAACTATCAGAAGATCTTAAAAAACCAAAACCATCTTGCAATATTTCTAAAACACCATTTCCAAAAATATCCTCCCCACTTTTAGAATGCTGTTTTAAAATAGAAAAAATAATATCTTGCTTACGCATTCTAGATAAATTTTCTAAACCAATTTTTTCTCCAAGAAATATCAAATCAGAAACAGAATTTTTTTTTAATTCAGTAAGATCCATAAAAATTAAATAAACAAATAAAAACAAATAAAAATATTAAAAAAATATTTATATAAAATTATACTATTACAATAACTAACTAATATAAAAATATTTATATTTATTTAAATATATTATTTAAATTAAAAGAATTAATTATATCTATTTTACTAAATAAACCTACTTTATTAAATAATATTTTACTATTCTTAAATAAAAATAATGTAGGAACACTTTTAATAAAATACTTTTCAACTAAATTAGAAGACAAATCTATATCAACTTTAACAAATTTAATTTTATTAGAAAAATCATTAAACAAATCTAATAATGTTTTATTAAATGTATTACATGGACCACACCATTTAGCCCAAAAATCTACAAAAACATAACCTTCATAATTTAAAACTTCTTTATCAAAAGAAAGATCAGTAACATTCAATATTTTTTTACCCATAAAAACCTTCAAATATTAATATATAAAAATATATATTTGTTAAAATTATAAAATTAAAACAAATAATATAAAAATTATATAATATTAAACTTTACAATATTTCTAATAAAAATTATAATAACTCACACTAATATAAAGTGTAACATAATTTATAAATAAATTTAATAATTATTTTTTTATTATAAAAAAATAATTTTATACAAAAAAACAAAAGAAAAATTATACAATATATTTATTAAAATTTAACTTAAATAAAAATAATTCTATAAATAATAAATTAATTAAAACATAAAATAAAAATAAAATATATTTTAATATGTTAAATATATTTAAAATAAAAAATAACAATATTATAAAAATAAAATTTAATGAAAACAAAACAGAAAAAAATTATATTTGGATAGATATTATAAATCCAAATAAAAATGAAAAAAAATATATACAAAATATTTTAAACTTTAAATTAATTAAAGAAAAATTTAATATAGAATCATCAGCAAGATTTTATAAATACCAAAAAAAAATACATATACATTCATTTTTTATATATAAAGATTCTAATAACTATATACAAAATTCAAATGTAATATTCATTATTAAAAAAAAAAAATTATATTCAATAAGAGATGCAAAGTTATCTTGTTTTAGATTATACAAAATACAATCTAGGAAAAAAATATTTATAGATATAAATTCATATAAATTATTATTAGATTTATTTGAAATTAAAATAGAACAACTAGCTGATGAAATAGAAAAAATATGTAATAATTTAGAAAATTTAACACAAATAATATTAATAAATAAAAGTAGTCAAGATTTCGACGAATCTATATCTATTTTATCAAAAGAAGAAAACACAACCTCTAAAATAAGATTATGTTTAATAGATACACAAAGAGCATTAAATTTTTTAATAAGAAAAATAAAATTAAAAAAATATTTATATGAACAAGCAAAAGAATTACTAAGAGATATTGAATCAATATTACCACATAATGAATCTATATTTCAAAAAATAAATTTTTTAATGCAATCTGCAATGGGTTTTTTAAATATTGAACAAAATAAAATAATAAAAATATTTTCAATAATATCTGTTGTATTTTTGCCACCAACACTATTAACTTCAACATATGGAATGAATTTTAAATTTATTCCAGAACTAAAATGGCGTTATGGTTATCCAATAACAATAATAATGATGTTTATATTTAGTTTATCATCTTATACATATTTTAAATTTAAAAAATGGTTATAATTGAAAAAATTTTTTAATATAATATTAATATATTATTAATAATAAATTTAAAAAAAATTAAAAAATACATTTTTACAAAATATTAAAAAATAGAAAGGAATTAATAAAATGATTTCAAGTAAATTCAACATAGGACAACAAGTAAGACATAAATTATTAGGATTTCTAGGAGTAATAATAGATATAGATCCAGAATATTCTTTAAATAATATTAAACTAAATGAATTAACAAATAATGAATTATTAAAAAAATCACCCTGGTACCATGTAATTATAGAAGATGATAATGGATACCCAATACATACATATTTAGCTGAAGCTCAATTATCTTGGGAATTACAAAAAGAACATCCAGACCAACCATCATTAGATGAATTATCCAATTCTATAATAAAACAATTAAAAAAAAAAAAATTAAATAATTAATACATTTTTAATATTTAAAATAGTAAATTTAAATTTTAAATAATTTATTTTATTAATAAAATTAATATAATTCATTTTTGCAAAGAATATAACCAATTAATTTCTTTTTTCCATAAAAACATATTTCTTGTTTCTAATATTATAGGAATATTATTAAAATAATCATTATTCATAATTAAAAAAAAAATATCTTCACTTAAATTTCCTTTTTTTAAAGAACAATGTCTATCTTTTCTACTTTTACAGACATTTATACTATTACTTAAATGTACAGCTTTTAAATAATTTAAACCAATGGTTTTATGAAAATAGAAAAAAAAATATTTATAAAAATTAATATTACTTAAATCATAACCATAAGAATATGCATGACAAATATCAAAACAAACACCAATACGAGATTTATCTTCAATTAAATTAATTAAATAAGAAATTTGTTCAAAACTTGAACAAACACTACTTCCAGATCCAGACATATTTTCTATTAACAGTATTATTTTTTTTGTTTTTCTTATTACATAATTTAAAGAATTACCTATTCTATTCAAACATTTTTTATCAGAAATAATATTTAAATGATATCCTGGATGAAAATTAATATATTTTAAACCTAAATCAAAACAATAATTTACTTCTTTAATAAAAAAAAATATATTTTTAAATAAAATTTTATTATTGAAATGACCTAAATTAATACAAAAATTACTATGAGGTAAAATTTGATTCTCTAAATAATTATATTTGTTACATAAATAAATAAATTTATTAATAAAATTTTTATTAATAAATTTATTAAGTTTTTTACTAAATAAAAAAGAAAATGATTTTGCATGTATTTTTTTTAAAAACAACATATATTTTTCTAAATTATAAAATATATTAATATTTATACCTAAATATTTATTTTTTAATTTTTTCATATAAATAAATTTATTAATAAAAATTTTTAAATTAATTTATATTATATAATAATTTATTAATTATAAAATATATTTAAAAAATTACATAATTATGAATACAATTAAAATAAAAGCTAAATATAGAAAAAAATTAGGAACTAAAAATAGTAGAAAAATAAGATCTGAAAATAAAATACCAGCAGTAATTTACTCTAAAGGAAAAAAAAATTTACATATAAAAATAAAAAATAATAATATATATAAATTAAATAAAAAAAATATATTTAATGAAAATAAAATTATTATATCTTTAGCAAAAAAAAAAATAAAAGTAAAAATAAAAAATATTCAAAAACATCCAATTAAAAACAAAATAATACATATTGATTTTATGTATAAATAAATTTAATAAAAAACAATATAATGGGTTGTACAGGAGTCGAACCTGTGACCAATTGATTAAAAGTCAACTGCTCTACCAACTGAGCTAACAACCCATAAATATCATAATAAGTTTATCACAAAACAAATAAAATATTATTTATTTTTTATTAATAAATATTAATTTAATAATAAAATTATATTATTTAAAATACAAAAAATTAACATTAAAAATTATATAATAAAATATATAAATTAAATTTATAAAAAAAATAAAAAATGTCAATTAATAAAAATATAAATTTATTAACAAATAAATACAAAAACTTCTTAGTAGGATTTAGTGGCGGATTAGATTCAACAGTACTCTTATATAAATTAAATACATTTAAAAAAAAAAAAAACATTAATATAAGAGCAATACATATAAATCATAATATAAATTATGTTTCCATCAAATGGGAAAAACATTGTAAAAAAATATGTAAAAAACTGAAAATTAATTTAATAATAAAAAAAATGTACTTAAGAAAAGAAAAATCTAATATAGAACATAAAGCAAGAAAAAAAAGATATTTTTTTTTTCATAAAAATTTATTAAAAAACGAAATATTATTAACAGGACATCATAAAAATGATCAATGTGAATCAATTTTATTATCTATAAAAAGAGGTAGTGGATTAAAAGGATTATCTGGAATTAAAAAATACATTAAAATAAATAAAAAAATAATTATTAGACCTTTTTTAAATATAGAAAAAAATAAATTAATAAAATATGCTAAAAAACATAAATTAATATGGATAAATGATTTAAATAATTATAATAATAATTACGATAGAAATTTTTTTCGTTTATTAATAATTCCAAAAATATTAAAAAGATGGCCTTATTTTTTACATAACATAGAAAGAAGTGCAAATATTTGTTATAAACAAGAAATTTTATTAAATAAACTATTAAAAAATAAATTTAAAAAAATATTATACAAAAAAAAAGCAATTAATTTAAAATATTTAATTAATTATGATAAAGAAGAAATATTTTTCTTATTAAGAAAATGGTTAGAAACCAATAACAAAAAAATGTTATCAAATAAATTAATAAATTTACTATGGATAAACATTTTGAAATTAAAAAATAAAAACAACAAACAATTATTAAATTTTAAAAAATATTCTATATATATTCATAAAAAAATTATTTTTATTGTTAACAAAATAAAAAAAATAACACAAAAAAAATTTTTATGGGATAAAAAAAAATACATATTTAATTTACCAAATAAATTAGGATATTTATTTATTACAAAAAAAAAAGAAAAAAATAATTTAAATTTAATTAGAAAACCATATAAAAATGAAAAAATATATATAAAATTCAGAATAAAAAAAAAAATAAAACTTTTAAACAACAAAAAATTATCAATAAAAAAAATATGGCAAAAATATAAAGTTCTTCCATGGGAAAGAAATACAACACCAATAATTTTTTACAACAAAAAAGCTATTTTATCACCTAATTTATTTATAACTAAAGAGGGACAACCTAATAATTTACCTTCATGGAATATAAATATAAAAAAAAAACTATTTAGAAAAAATATTTACTAAACAAGATAATATTTCTTTTTTATCTATAAAAACAGTATAATTATTTAATCTATTTTTATATTCTATTAAACCAGTTAATAAAGTTTTTTTACTTAATATAATTAAATTTGGTATACCAATCAACTCAAAATCAGTTATCATAGAACCAATATGTAATTTTCTATCATCTAACAACACATCTATATTAAATTTTAATAAATAATTATATACATCATAAGTTAATTTCATTAAATCATTATTATTATACATATTAACAGGTATTAATCCTATTTTAAAATTAGCAATAGAATTAGGCCAAATTATACCTTTATTATCATGATAATTATCTATTATTACTGATAATAACCTAGTTAAACCAATTCCATAACAACCCATATATAAATTATTTTTATTTAATTTATTATTTTTTTTACAAAAAATACTAGTATATTTTTCTTTTAATTTAAATAAATGAGCTATTTCAACAGATTTATATTCTTTATATTTTTCTAATTTATTTTCTTTTTTTTTTAAAAAAATAATTGTATTTTTACATATAAAAAAAAAATTGTTAACTTTTATATTCAAATTCCAATTTACATCAACATAAAAACTATTTTCCATATTAGAACCAATTATAAAATTTTTAAAATTAATTAAAGAATTATCAGCAATAATTAAATATTCTAAATTCCATGGTCCTAAAAATATATTTTCAACACCAAACATATTAAAAATTTCATCATTATTACATATTTCTATTTTTTTACATTGTAAATATATTAACCTAATTTTTTTTAAACACAATTCTTTTTTGTATGGTAATAAAACAAAAATATAAATAATTTCATTATCTTTAACCATTTTTATTAAATAAGTTTTAACAAATTTATTTATATTTAATAATTTATTTAAACTAATTTTATTATTATTATTTTTTAAATAAAATAATTTAATTTTTTTATATTTACAATGTTTTTTATTAAATGATTTATCAACAAAATATGAATATGAATAATTTACATCATATTTAAATAAATTTATTTTATCTTCACCATAATAAGATAAAACATGAAATTCATGAGATAATGAACCACCTATATTTCCAGAATCAGCTTTTTTACAATACACATTTAAACCTAATTTTTTAAATATACTTGAATATATATTCAACATTAAATAATAAATTTTATTTAAACATTTACAAGATTTATGAAAAGAATAGGCATCTTTCATAAAAAATTCTTTTGTTCTATTTAAACCTAAAACAGATCTAATTTCATCTCTAAATTTAATTTGAATTTGATAAAAAATTTTTGGAAATTCACAATAATTAATTATATTTTCACAAATTATTTTAGATATTACTTCTTCATGTGTAGGAGATAAAATAAATAATTTTTTATTTCTATCATATAATTTAAATAATTCATCACCATAATTAAAAAAACGTCCACTTTTTTTCCATATATTACAAGAATTAATAACAGGCAACAATATTTCAATAGAATCTAACTTACTTAATTCTTCTTTTATAATATAAATTATATTATTTAATACACGTAATCCATTTGGTAATAATATATATATTCCAGAAGACAAACGACGTATTATTCCACCTCTAAACATAAGATTATAAACAACATTATCACTAATATTATTTTTAGAAGTAAATAAAAAATAGTTAGTAGTTTTCATAAAACATAAAAAATATATTTATAAAATTATTTTATTAAAAAACTATACAAATTAAAAATAAAATCAACTTTTTATTTTAATTTAAAAAGTTACCTAAATAACACCCACCTAATAAATGTAAATGTAAATAATTTATTTCTTGACCTCCATGTTTATTACAATTAATAACTATTCTATAACCAAATTTATTTATTTTTTTTATATAAGCAATTTTTGAAGCAACCAATAATAATTTACCTAAAATAAATAAATGATCATCATTTACATGATTCATATTTTTTATAAAAACATTAGGAATAATTAATATATGAACAGGTGATTTAGGTTTAATATCATTAAAAGCTGTAACATATTTATCTTTATAAACAATATCAGATTTAATTTTACCATCAATTATTTTTGAAAAAACATCAGTTCTAATCATTTAACACCCTATATAAATATAATTAAAAAAATTGTATAAAATAAATATTTTTTTAATAAAAATAAATAATGTAATAAAAAATATTTAACAATTTTATTTTATACAAATAAAGTATATAATTAAATAAAATAAAAATTAAATTATAGGTCTATAGCTCAGTGGTAGAGCACACCCCTGATAAGGGTGTGGTCAGTGGTTCAAATCCACTTAGACCTAAATTTAGGGGTATAGTTTAATTGGAAAAATGTTGGTCTCCAAAACCAAAGAATAAAGGTTCAAATCCTTTTACCCCTGATATTTATTTAAAAACTTTTAATATTATAATTATTTAATAACTAAATATATCTTTATTAAAAATCCATTTCTTTCACTAACACCCGTTTCAATTTTTCCAAAATTTTCTTTAACTATTTTATGAACAATAAATAATCCTATTCCAAAACTTTTAATATTATAATTATCTTTTACAAATAATTTAAATATATTTTTAATTTTTTCTTTAGATATACCACAACCATCATCTTCAACTTTAAACCAGGCATATTTTTTATTATTTATAACATCATAACCACTACTAATTTTAATCCAATTATTACTATAATAAATAGCATTATCAATAATATTAAATATTACACGTTTAATTGATAAAATATCAATATTTAATATTATTTTCTCATAAGACAAATTATTTACAATATTTTTAAATCTATACATTTCTTTATTAATTATTTCATTAATTAAAAAATTTAAATCTATATTTCTAGAAAAAATACCTTCTTTATTTTTTAACAAATTTAAAAAATATGTAATTAATAAATCACATTCTTTAATATCATCATTAACTAATTTTACTAATTCTAAAAATTGTTTTTTTTTATTAATATTCATAATATCCATAATCAATCTTATACGTGTCAATGGAATACGTAAATCATGACATATAATTGATATAGAAAATATTTTTTTTTCAAAATATTTTTTTACACTAAAAATAATTTTATTTATTTTATAAAAAAAATAAATAGTTTCTAAATTTTCATATCTATTTAAATTTAACAAACAAATATTTTTTTTTCTAAAACCAAAATTTAATTTTTCCAAACAATTAAAAAAAAACAATTCTAAATAAAAAAAATATTTAAATATTAAAATATTAAAAAATAATACTAATAACCAAAAAATATATACAAATTGATATTTATTTAAAAAAAATAATTTATATATTAATAAAATATTAGAAAATAAAAAAAAATTATACAATATATTTATATTTTCATTTAATAAAAAAAAATAGAAAAATAATTTATTTTTATTAACAATAAAAAAATTAAAATTCAAAAAATAATTTAATTTAAAATTAAAATATATTTTTAATTTTTTATCATATAAAATATTATTTTTTCTTAATGTAATTAATAAATATTTTATATTAAAAAAATCTCTTCTAAAAACAAAATCATACATTTTATAAATAATATTATTATTTAATCCTTTAAAACTAGGAAAAAAAATAAAATTAAATATAAAAATATAAAAAATAAAAAAATTAGAAAAAAGAAAAATATTTATTATTAATAAAAACCTACTAAACAAACCTTTAGGAAATAAATAATAATATTTAATCACTGTTAAATTCCATCAGGAATAAAAACATAACCTAAACCCCAAACGGTTTGTATATATCTAGGACATATAGGATTTTCTTCAATAATTTTACGTAATCTAGATATCTGAACATCTATAGAACGTTCCATTGCACTATATTCTCTACCTCTAGCTAAATTCATTAACTTATCTCTAGAAAGAGGTTTTCTTGCATGATTAACTAAAGTTTTCAAAACAGCAAATTCACCACTAGTTAAAATTATTAAATTATTCTCTTTAAACATTTCCCTAGTTGCTAAATTTAACTTAAATTTACCAAATTTAACAATTATTTCTTCATGAGAAGGAGCACCAGGAAGTTCAACAATTTGTCTTCTTAAAACAGCTCTAATTCTAGCCAATAATTCTCTAGGATTAAAAGGTTTAGATATATAATCATCTGCACCTATTTCTAATCCAATAATACGATCTATTTCCTCATTTCTAGCAGTTACCATAATAATTGGAATAAAATTATTTTGACCACGTAATTTTCTACATATAGACAATCCATCTTCACCAGGCAATATTAAGTCTAATACTATTAAATTAAATGTTTCTCTAGTTAATAATCTTTCCATTTGTTCTGAATTAGAAACACTTCTTACTTGAAATTTTTGTTCATTTAAATAACGTTCTAACAAAGATCTTAATTTTATATCATCATCCACAACTAAAATTTTATAATTATCTTTCATATTAAATTTAACTCCATAATTTATAATAAATATTTACTTAATAAAAAAATACAAAATAATTAATTTATATTATAAATTAAAAAAAACTAATAAATATTAAAAAATATTCACTATGTTTAAATAAGTATTTTAAAATATTACAAATTATTTTTATTAATATTTATAGATAACAAATAAAATAAAATTAAAAATTAATTATTTAAAACAATATAAAAATAATTTTTAAAATTAAAACAAAAAGACGAATTATAAAAATAAAAATAACATTAAATATTTATATTTAATATAAAATTAATTGTTTTTAAAATTATTTTACAAAAACAATAAATCAATTAAATAAAATTATTATGAAATATTTTTTTTTAATTAATATTCATTTACGTGAAACATATAAATTATTTCTAGTATCTATTTTAATAATATCGCCAGATTTTATAAAAAAAGGAACCTTTATATAAAAACCAGTACTTAATAATACTTTTTTACTACTATTTTTAATAGTATTACCTTTTAAGCTAAAAAAATCATTAACTACAGAAATATAAACAAAATTAGGTATTATTACATTAATAGGTAATCTTTTCCAAAATAATATTTTATAAATATATCCTTCTTGAAACCACTTAATACTGTTTTTTATTATTTTTTTTTTTAAACAAATTTGTTCTAATGTAGATTTATTTAAAAAAAACCAAAACATTTCATTATTATACAAATATATATAATAAAAACTTTTAATATCAACTTTCTTTAAAGAATTAGTGTTTTTAAACACTTTTTCAATTAATTTTTTATTAAACAAGTTACGTAATTTTACACGTATAAATGGATGACCTTTTCCAGGTTTAATAAAATCTACAAACTCAACATTATACAAATTATTTAAATATAATAAATTTATACCTGAATAAATATCTGTTATAGAATTAATCATAATAAAAACTTAAAAAATGATATATATAATAATATATTTTTATAAAAATAATTTGATTTATATTAATAAATATTATAAAACAATTACATATAATAAAAAATTAAAAATAAAATTCTTTATTTTTATATTAATAATATATTTATTATATAATAAACATAAAAATAAAAAAATAAAATAAACAATTTTAATACATTAATTTATATATAAAAACATAATATAAAAATATGAAATATTTAACAGATAATAAACTTAAAAAATACAAATATGATTGTATATTATTAAATATATTTGAAAATAAAATAATTAATTCAAATTTAATAAACAAAGAATTAATAAAAAAAGAACAAGAAAAATACAAATTTTTTGCTAAAGAAAATAAACATTTAATAATAAAACCTTATGAAAATAATATATTACAAGATATTATCCTTTTAGGATGTGGAAAAAAAGAAAAAATAAACGAAAATATTTTCATTAAATTAATTAAATTCTCTTTTAAAATAATAAAAGAAAATAATTATAAAAACATAATATATCTATTACATAATATAAAATTAAAAAATAAAAATATACATTGGAAAATAAAAAATATTATTGATGTTTTAGAAAATTTAAATTATAAATTTAATATATTTAAAACTTATAAAATAGAAAAAGAAAAACAAATAAACATTAACTTTTATTTAAATGATTTAAATGAATACAAAAATGTAAAATTATCTATAAAACACGGATATATTATTTCAAAAGGAATTAAAAAATCTAAAAATTTAAATAATATGCCACCTAATATATGTAATTCTAAATATATATATAATTTAATAAAAAAAGAATTTAAAAAACAACCTTATACAAAATTATGTTTCTTAAAAAATAATGATATAAAAAAAATAGGTATGAATGCTTATTTATCAGTAGGAAAAGGTTCAAAAAACAAACCTATTGTATCAATAATAGAATACAAAAATTCTTATAAATCAAACGATAAACCAATAATAATAATTGGAAAAGGATTAACATTTGATTCAGGAGGAATATCTATTAAATCATCCAATTTAATGCATGAAATGAAATATGATATGTCTGGTGCTGCAGCAATATATGGAATAATGTTTATTGTTAATAAATTAAAATTAAACATAAACATCATAGGAATACTAGCATGTAGTGAGAATATGCCAGATAGTAATGCAACTAGACCAGGAGATGTAATAAAATCTTTATCAGGAAAAACTATAGAAATAATAAATACAGATGCAGAAGGAAGATTAGTTTTATGTGATATTTTATCATATGTTGAAAAATTTAATCCTGAAATAGTTATAGATATAGCTACTTTAACAAATGCATGTAAAATAGCATTAGGAAATAAATTCAGTGGTTTAATGTCAAATAATAAAAAACTTTCTAAAAAACTAATAAAATCTGGAATAGAATCTAGAGATTATATATGGGAATTACCAATTATTAAAAAATATAACAATTTTTTAAAATCAAATATAGCTGATTTAAAAAATTGTTCAGAAATACCATTTGCAGGAGCTATAACAGCAGCCTGTTTTTTATCAAACTTTACAAAGAAATATAAATGGGCTCATTTAGATATAGCTGGAACTGCATGGAATAATAAAGGTTATACTGGTAAACCAATAAAACTTATAACACAATTTTTAATAAATTATTCTAATTTAATAAAAAACAAATAGTATTTATTATGAATATAAGTAAAAAACTTAAAATAAACAAAATAGAAAAAAAAATATATTTAATGTGGGAAAAAAATAAATGTTTTAAAGCAAATTATAAAAAGAAAAAAAGATTTTCTATTATTATGCCACCACCTAACATAACTGGAAGTTTACATATAGGTCATGCTTTTCAACAAACAATAATGGATGTAATAATAAGATTCAAAAAAATGTCTGGTTATAATACTTTATGGATAACAGGAACAGATCATGCTGGTATATCTACACAAATAATTGTAGAAAAAAATATCAAAACTAAAAAAATTGAAAACATATCTAAAAAAAACATAATTAAAAATATATGGAAATGGAATAAAAAGTATACATATAAAATAAATAAACAAATTAAATTATTAGGCAATTCAATAGATTGGGATAAAAAAAATTTTAGTTTAGATGAAAAATTTTCTTATGCAGTAAAAAAAATATTTATATCATTATATAAAAAAAAATTAATTTATAAAAAAAAAAAAATAGTCAATTGGGATAAAAAACTAAAAACAGTAATTTCAGATTTAGAAATAAACAAAAAAAAAATACAAAAAAAAAACTATTATATAAAATATTATTTATTAAATAAAAACAAAAAAATAAAATATTTATTAATACCTACAACAAATCCCGAAACTATATTAGGTAATACAGCTATAGCTGTTAATCCTTATGACAAAAGATATAAAAATTTAATAAATGAATATGTAATTAATCCAATAAATCAAAACCATATAAAAATTATATCAGATAGTTATGTAAATCCATTAAAAGGGACAGGTTGTATAAAAATAACACCAGCACATAATGTAAATGATTATAAATTAGCCAAAAAACATAAGTTAAACATTATAAATATATTAAATAAAGATGGATCATTAAAAAAAAAATTCATACTTTACAATTATTTAGGAAAAAAAATAAAAAATAATAATATAAATTTAAAACCACCATATAATTTATTAAATATAGATATAGAAAAAGTAAAAAAAAAAATTGTTTTTATTTTGTTAAAAAAAAAATTAATAAAAAAAATAAAAAATAAAAATAAAAAAATATTATATAGCAATAAAAGTAATTCATTAATAATATTTTTGTTAACAAATCAATGGTATTTAAAAATAAAAAATTTGGCTAAAAAATCTATAAATGTTGTTAAAAAAAATAAAATTGATTTTATTCCAAAAAAATATAAAAAAATATATTTAAAATGGATGTATAACATAAAAGATTGGTGTATATCAAGACAAATATATTGGGGACATAAAATACCTATATGGTATGACAAAAAAAACAAAAAAATATATACAGGATTTAATAAAAAAGAGATTTATAAAAAATACAAATTAAATAAAAACATTATTTTAAAAAGAGATAAAAATGTTTTAGATACTTGGTTTTCTTCTTCTATATGGACATTTACTTCATTAGGATGGCCAAAAAAAACTATTGAATTTAATACATTTCATCCAATAAATTTAGTAGTTAGTGGTTTCGATATAATATTTTTTTGGATATCTAGAATGATAATGATTACATTATATTCAATAAAAAAAAAAAATATATCACAAATACCTTTTTATAAAATATTTATTACTGGACTAATTAGAGATGAAAATGGAAAAAAAATGTCAAAATCTATAGGAAATGTAATAAATCCAATAGATATAATAAATGGTATTTCACTAAAAAATTTAATAAAAAAAAGAACAAAAAATTTAATAAAAACAAATAATATTAAAGAAATTTATAAAAATACAAAAAGATATTTTCCAAATGGAATAAAAGCATATGGTATAGATACATTAAGATTCACTTTAGCTTCTATAGCAACTCATAATATAAAAATAAACTTTAATATAAATTCATTATCAAATAATTACAACTTCTGTAATAAATTATGGAATGCATGTAGATATATTATATTAATTTTTAAAAAAAATAAAAATATAAATAAAAATTGCAAAAACAAAAAATATTCTTTAATAAACTTATGGATAACTATAAAAATAAATATATTAATTAAAAAATTTAAAAAAAATATTAATAAATTTAGATTAGATTTACTATGTAAATCATTATTTAAATTTATAAAACATGAATTTTGTGATTGGTATTTAGAATTTATAAAAATATGTATAAAAAATAAAAATATTATTAATTTAAATTTAATATTTTCAATATTATTAAAAACAACAATAAGTATTTTAAAAATAGTACACCCTATAACACCTTTTATTACAGAATATTTATGGGGTAAAATTAAAAAATTTAAAAAAAACAAAAAAAAACACACATTATTAATTAAACAAAAATTTCCAATATATAAAAAATTTCAAAAAAAATATCATAAAAAAATATATGTTATTAATATAATAAAAAAAATAATTTATTTTTTTAGAAAACTAAATTTAAAATATTCAAAAAAGTACAATAAAAAATATACCATAACTTTAATAATATTTAATATTTCATTAAAAAAAAAATACATTTTATTAAAAAATTATTTTTTATTTAAAAACAAAAATATAAATAAAATTTTTGTTTTATGTAAAAAAAATAATAAAAACAAACATATTTTTTTAAATTTTAAAAAAACATTATTAATTAAAAATATTTATTTATATTACAAATTAATATAATTTACTTTTTAAAACCGAAATGGTGAAATTGGTAAACACAGTTGACTCAAAATCAACCGATAAAAAATCATGCCGGTTCGAATCCGGCTTTCGGTATTATTTATTATTTTTATTAAATATATAAAGCGAGTAGCGGGATTCGAACCCGCATCTTTAACTTGGAAGGATAAAATAATAACCATTATAAAATACTCGCAATATATAAATAAACACATGGTGGGAGAAGGATTCGAACCTTCGAAGTCTAATGACAACAAATTTACAGTCTGTCCCTTTTAACCACTCAGGAATCCCACCAATAAATTAAAATTTAATTGCCGGTTACCAGAATCGAACTGGTTACCTACTGATTACAAGTCAGTTGCTATACCTATTAAGCTAAACCGGCACATAAATTTTTATAAAATGGAGTTAAGCGGAATTGAACCGCTAACCTTCTGTGTGCAAAACAGATGCTCTACCTATTAAGCTATAACCCCAATTTATTTTATTAAAAAATAAACATAATTATAAAAAAATTATTTTATTTTAAATTTAATAAAAATTATTTTAACCTATTTTTTTATTAAATTTAAAAAAAATAAATAACTATTATATTTTAATAATTTTTTTTCTAAATATAAAAATTTAATAGAAAATTTATTATATTTTTTTTTCTTTAATTTATCAATAATTTTTTTTATCTTAATTTTTATTTTAGTAATATTTAAATTATCAAAAAAAACTAAATCATGTATTAAAATAGTTAATTTATTATTATTAAACTCCAATATTCCATTATATACATAAAAAAATTCATTTATATTGTTATATATACAAATTATACTATATTTCAATACAAAAATTATAGGGCTATGATTAAAATATATTTCTAATTCATTTTTATAATTAAAAATTTTCACATAACTTACATTATTTGTAAATAAAATTTTATTTTTAGAAAAAATATTCAATTTAAATAACATAAATTTATAATTTTTTATTTTTTATATATATCTTCAATTTCACCTATCATATAAAAACAATTTTCATGAAAATCATCATATTTTCCTTCAATGATACCTTTAAATCCCTCAATATTTTTTTCTATAGAAACATATTTTCCAGATAAATTTGTAAATATTTCACTAACATAAAAAGGTTGAGATAAAAACTTTTGTATTTTTCTTGCTCTAGAAACAATTAACTTATCTTCTTCAGACAATTCATCTATACCTAATATAGCAATTATATCCTTAAGTTCTTTATATTTCTGTAATATTAATTTAACAGATTGAGCTACATTATAATGATTTTCACCTACAATAACTGGGTTTAACTGATCACTACTAGAATTCAAAGGATCAACAGCAGGATATATACCAGTAGAAGCTATATTCCTATCCAAAACAATTATAGAATCTAAATGAGAAAACGTAGTTATTGCTGAAGGATCAGTAAAATCATCAGCTGGAACATAAACTGCTTGAACTGAAGTGATAGATCCATCTTTTGTAGAAGAAATACGTTCCTGTAATATACCCATTTCCTCAGATAAAGTTGGTTGATAACCGACTGAAGATGGTATTCTTCCTAAAAGAGAAGAAACTTCAGTTCCAGCCAATATATATCTGTATATATTATCCACAAAAAATAATACATCATACCCATCATCTCTAAATTTTTCAGCTATAGTTAAACCTGTTAAAGCAACACGAAATCTATTACCTGGCGGTTCATTCATTTGACCATAAATTAATGAAACTTTATCTATAACTTTAGACGAACACATTTCATAATAAAAATTATGACCCTCTCTAATTCTTTCTCCAACACCAGCAAAAACAGAATATCCTGAATATTTTATAGCAATATTTCTTATTAATTCCATCATATTTATAGTTTTACCTACACCTGCTCCTCCAAATAATCCAATTTTTCCTCCTTTTAAAAAAGGACAAATTAAATCAATAACTTTTATTCCAGTTTCTAAAATTTTCTGAGATGATGATAAATTTACATAACTAGGAGGATTTCTATAAATAGATTTAAATTCAGAAGAAATTATATCTCCTTTTCCATCTAATGGATTTCCTAAAACATCTATAATTCTACCTAATAAATTTTTTCCTACAGGAACAGATATAGGTTTTAATAAATCATTAACTTCCAAATTTCTATATAAACCTTTAGTAGAACCCATAGCAATAGAACGAACAATACCATCACCTAAATGGTGATGAACTTCCAATATAAGGATATCATTGTTTTTCTTAACAACTTTCAAAGAATTATATAATTTAGGAACACAATCTTCATTAAATTTAACATCTACAATTACACCAAAAACCCTTATTATATAACCAATATTTTTATTATTCATATAAATAAAATGTATTATTTATTTAAAAATGATACTAACTCTATAATTTCTTTAGTAATATTATATTGACGTAATTTATTATACATTAAATCCAATTTTTTAAACAAATCATCAATATTTTTTGAAGCATTCTTCATCACTGAAATTCTAAAAGAATACTCAGAAACCATACTATTTAACATAATATTAAAAATTTGAGAAGTTATATAATTAACTAACAAATTATCAACTAAAAAATAAAAATTATCTTCATATATATAATTAATATTATATAATTTATTTTTTGAAAAATGAATTGGTAATAATTTTTTTAAAACAGGAACAAACTTATAATTATTTACAAAAATATTACCAACAATATAAATTAATGTATTATTTTTATTTTTATAAAAATTAATAATATCTGATACTATATCATTTTTTAATATATCAAAAATATTTTTAATTAATAAATTCTTTTTATATAAAAAATAATTAATAGAATATTTATTTAATATTTTTAAAATAGATAATCCTTTTTTGCCTATAATATATAAATAAATATTTCTATTAATAAAATTATTCTCTTTAATATTATTTATTATTTTAGAAAATAAATTAGAATTTAAATTACCACATAAACCTTGATTTGTAGATATTAACAAATAAAATATATTTTCAAAAAAAATATTTTTTTTATAAAAAAAAATATGTTCTATATTATTAAAATTAAATTTATTTTCTATTAAATCTAAATAAAAATCATTATAAAAATAATTACTTAATAGTTTTTTATGTAAAAATTTAAATCTAGTAACAGATATCATTTCCATAGATTTAATAATTTTATTAACATATTTTACACTATTTTTCTTATCTTTTATATTCTTTTTATTTAACACAAAAAAATATCTCCTAATAAATTAATATATTTATTTTAATTTTTTAAACTTATTTAATTTAAAATCAGTAACTATATTTTTTAACTCAAATATTATTTCTTTATTTATTATTCCCAAAGAATTTATTTTTTTTTCTAAATTTAAATTTTTATTTTTAGCATAAAAATATAATTTTTCTTCAAAATTAAATAAATTATTTATTTCAATATCATTTAAATAATTTTCATGAAAAGAAAAAAATATTAAAATTTGTCTAAATAACGATAGGGGTTTATATTGTTTTTGCTTTAATATTTCTACTATTATTTTTCCTTTTTTTAATTGAAATGTAGTGTCATCATCTAATTCAGACGAAAATTGAGAAAAATTTAATAATTCATAATATTGAGATAATAAATTTCTCAAAGAACTAGAAAAATACTTCATAATTTCAGTTTGAGCAGAAGAACCTACTCTAGAAACAGATATTCCAGGATTTATTGCAGGTTTAATTCCTAAATTAAATAAATTAGTTTCTAAAAATATTTGACCATCTGTAATTGATATAACATTAGTTGGAATAAAAGAAGATATATCCCCTTCATATGTCTCTATTATAGGTAAAGCAGTTAAAGATCCACATTTATTATCCTTTAAATAATTAACATTATATTTCCTTATAAATTTATAATTAACATAAGAAGATCTTTCTAATAAACGAGAATGTAAATAAAATATATCTCCAGGATATGCTTCTCTTCCAGGAGATCTACGTAATAATAAAGAAATTTGCCTATAAGATACAGCATGTTTAGATAAATCATCATATATAATTAAAGCATCTTTTCCATGATTTCTAAAATATTCAGCAATAGAACATCCGGAATAAGGAGATATATATTGCATAATAGCACTATCTGAAGAAGAAGCAACAACAACTGTTGTAAAACTCATTACATTATAATAATTTAATATATTTACAATATTAAAAACTGAAGATAATTTTTGACCTATAGATACATAAACACATTTTACATTTTTATTTTTTTGATTAATAATTATGTCTATTGCTAAACTGGTTTTTCCAGTTTTTCTATCACCAATTATTAATTGCCTTTGTCCCAAACCAATAGGTATCATTCCATCAATAGATTTATAACCTGTACATAATGGTCTATTAATATATCTTCTGTCCATAATAGAAGGAGAATCATAATCAATAAAATAATAATCTTCAGAAATTATATCTTTTTTACCATCTAATGGATTACCCAAAGAATCAACTACTCTACCTAATAAATTTTTTCCTACAGGAACACTTAAAAAATTACCAGTACTTTTTACCTTCATACCCATTTTCAAATTAAAAGATGAATTTAAAGATATTGCACTAACAACATATTTATCTAAATCAAAAACTAAAGCATATCCCATATCATTAGGTAATTCAATTAATTCATTAATAGTTATATTTGATAAACCAATAATTTTTATAATTCCATCAATAATAGAAATTATTGATCCTTCATTATAAATATCTATATTTTTATTTATTTTAGATATTCTATTTTTTATTAATTTACTAATTTCATCAAATTTAGATAACATTTTGTTCTCTTCAAAATTAAAAAATAAAATTTATTTTTTTAATTTTATTCAATAAACTAAAATCATAAACTAAATCATTAACTAAAACTTTAAATCCAGCAATTAATTTTTTATTTATCTTTAATATAAATATTACTTTAAATTTAATATATTTTTCTGAAAAATTTTTTTTAATAATATTTAAATTTTTATCACTAATTTTATTACTACTATATATATATATTTTTAATATATTATTATCTTTTTCATACATATTTTCTAAAAATAAAAATATATATTTAATAAAAAAAAACATATCATCTTCAAAAATAACACTAACTATTTTATTAATAATATAATTATCTATAATATACATATTTATAATATGTAATATACTTTCTATGAAATTTTTTTTGTTAAATTTGTAATATTTAATTAATGAATAATCATTAACAACTAAATTTAATAAATTAAAAATAGATATTAAATTATCAAATTCTAATTTATAATCTTTAATTAATTTAAATATAGCCAAAGAATAAGAATAAGATAAATTGATTTTATTAAACATTTTTTATAATTTTAAAATTTATTAATTATTTTACTAATAAATTTATCATCTAATTTTTTAGTAAAAACATTATTTGATATTTTTATTAAAATTAAATTTATTATTTTTGAAATATCTTTATTAAAATTTTCATACATTATTTTTTTTTCATTATCTATCTTAATTTTAGCATCTAAAATAATTTTTTTATACTCATAATCAGCTTTAATTTTAGAATTTTGTATTAACAAATCACCTTTTTTTTTAGATTCAGAAATAATATTTAAAACTAATTTTTCTGTATTCTTTAATTTTAATTCAATTTCTTCTTTAATATTTTTTAACTTTATTTTTAATTTTTCAACTTTAGAATATCCTAAACAAATATCACTTTTTCTTTTTTCAATTATTTCATTTATATAAGGACAAATAAATTTAATACAAAAAAAAACATAAAAAACAAAAGCTACCATTTGACTTAATAAAGTTACATTAATTTCCATAATATTATTATTATAACCGTTTTTTAAAATATATATTTAAAAACTATTTAGATACATTAAAAATAATATATAAACTTAAACCAATAACAATCATAGGTATTGCATCTATTAAACCTATTACAATAAAAAATTGATTACGTAATAAAGAAACTAAACTAGGTTGTCTAGAAATACTTTCTACGAATTTGCTTCCTAATATACCAATTCCTATAGATGCTCCTATTGCTGATAACCCCATCATTATTGATGCAGAATATAAAACACTACTTTGCATAAAATTAAACCTCAACTAATATTAATTATAAATTAAAATACTTTAAAAATACAAAAACAAATTTAAATTAAAAATTTTAAGATATATAAATTAACGTCAATATCATAAATATAAAAGATTGCAACATAGAAATAAAAGTATGTAATATTGAACATAAATAAATAATAAACCACTGTATCCACCATGGAATAAAATATATAATCAATATCAAAATAATTTCTCCAGAATAAATATTACCAAATAATCTCAAAGATAAAGATAATATTTTTGACAAAAAACTTATAATCTCTAAAAAAATGTTTAACGGTATAAAAATTTTAGAATTAAAAGGATGAAAACAAAAATCATTTAACAATAAAAAAAATCCTTTTGTTTTTATTTTATGATAAATTATTATTAATAAAACACTTAAAGAAATAGCTAAAGTTATATTAACATCAGCAGAAGGAACTAACATAAAATTATCTATTTTAAATATTTTTTTTAAAATAAAACAAAAAAAATCCATTGGTAATAAAGTCATTAAATTCATTAAAAAAATCCAAGTAAACACAGAATAAGATAACGAAAAAACAACTTTATCTTTTTTGCCATAAATATCTTTTACATTATTCAATATAAATATTATTATAATTTCACAAAATAATTGTAATTTACTAGGTAACACATTATATTTAACAGAATTTATTGAATATTTAAAAAAAAATAAAAATATAAAACCTAAAAAAAAAGATACTATAATAGAATCTAAATTTAATATCCAAAATGAACCTATATGATTAATATCATTAATAAATTTTAATTTAAAAATATCAAATTGTAAATGAGTTAAATGATGAGTAATATAATTGATTGGCAAATTTAACATAAAAACAAAATTATTAATCATAATAATGATCTTACAAAAAAACTCTATTCCTATTAAAATTAAATAATAAAAATTAAATTTAGTATATTAATATTTAATATTATATCATATAGATAAATAAATAAATTTTATAATATAAAAAAATAAATTTTATTTATATTTTATTAATTTATTTTTTTTCAAATAAATTAATATTGTTATTAAAGAAGAAGGTGTTATTCCAGAAATATTATATAAATCACTTAATAAATTAGGTTTCGATTTACTTAAATTTTCTTTAATTTCATCTGATAAACCTATTATATTATTAAAATTTATATTACTAGGTATACATATTTTTTGATAAAATTTTAACATAAAAAATTCAGAATTTTGTTTATTTAAATAAATATCATATTTTAATAATATAAACACCTCTTTAAAATATTTAAGATCATAATTAAATAATTTTTTCTTTTTTATAAAATCAATAATTAATTTTTTTCTTATATTTTCATTCAAAAGTAAATATTTAAAATTAACTTTTTTATTTTTATTTTTTATACATTTAATTATATTTTTTGGTAATTCTTTTATTGAGAAAAAAACATTATTAAAAAAATTATATATTTTCTTTATATTCTTCATTTTATATTTAAATTTTTTCCAATAATAATCATTAACTAAACCAAATTTACGAGATATTGACATTAATCTATAATCTACATTATCTTCTCTAAGATATAATCTAAATTCAGATCTAGAAGTAAACATGCGATAAGGTTCAGTAACTCCTTTTGAACATAAATCATCTATTAAAACACCAATATAAGAATTAGATCTTGAAGGAATATATTCATTTTTATTAAATAGTTTTAAACATGCATTAATTCCAGCAACTAATCCTTGAGCAGCAGCTTCTTCATATCCAGTAGTACCATTTATTTGTCCTGCTAAAAATAAATTTTTTATATATTTACTTTCTAATGTTTTATATAAATATTTTGGGTTAAAAAACAAATACTGAACTGCATAACCAGGATAAACTATTTTTGCTTTTTCCATACCATTAATAGATCTAATCATTTTTTTTTGTATGTTTATAGGTAAACTAGTAGAAATACCACTAGGATATGTAATTTTATTCATTAAATTTTCAGGTTCTAAAAATATATGGTGACTATTTTTATCTGAAAATTTAATTATTTTATCTTCAATAGAAGGACAATATCTAGGACCAACACCTATAATAGAACCGTTAAATAATGGTGAATTATGTAAATTATCTCTTATAATTTTATGCGTTAAACTATTTGTATAAGACATATAACAACTCATTTGAGGTAATAAATTTTCAAAAAAAATATTGTTTTTTTTATTTAAATAAGAAAACAAAATTTTTTTTTTCTCTATTTTTTGTTTTTGAAATTCATTAAAATTCAAAGAACTTGTTTTTAATCTAGGGGGTGTTCCTGTTTTTAAATAACCATATTTCAATAAATATTTTTTAAGAAAATTAGCTAATAATATAGAGGAATGATCAAATAATCTTCCTCCATAACAAAAATTATTTCCTATAAATATTTTAGAATCTAAAAATGTTCCTAAAGCTAAAATTACAAATTTTGCACTAAAGATTTTTTTATTTTTTGTTATAACACCTTTAACAATTTTATTTTTAATAATTAAACTAATAACCTCATCTTGATAAATTGTTAAATTTTTATTTTTTAAAAAATTAATTGCTTTTCTTTTATATATTATATTATCAACTTGAATTCTAGTTGCTCTTACAGCATAACCTTTACTAAAATTTAAAATTTTAAATTGTATTCCTGAACAATCAGCCAATTTGCCCATTAAACCACCTAACATATCTATTTCTTTAACTAAATTACTTTTTCCTATACCTCCAATTGAAGGATTACAAGATAATTTAGCAATATTTTTTATATTATAAGTAATTAACAAAACATTACTATTCATACAAGAAGATATATAGGCTGCTTCTATACCTGCATGACCTCCACCTACTACTATAATGTCAAAAATTTTTTTATACATTTATATACTCATGTTAAATAAAAATATAGATAATTTAAAAATTAATAAAACTAAAATATTATTGTATGAAAAAATACATATTATAAATATTTTATTAAAATTGTTCAAAAATATTTTATAACTTGTTTATAATATGTTAATAAATAAAAAAAAAATAAAAAAAAACAATAAATATATTTAATTTTTAATAAAAAAACTATATAATTGAGGAAATGATGATGATATATATTAACTAATACTAGTTATTAATAAATATATTTATATTTAAAATATATATAAATTAAATAGTCTTTTATATATATATTTATATTTTTATTATTATAATAATAATAATAATAATAATAATATTTTTATTTTAATTAACTAATAATAATAATTATAAAATGTTTTTTTTATCTTCATTAAATATTTTAATTTTTTGAATTACATATTT
>CP144778.1:0-4440 GCA_036689265.1 Candidatus Stammera capleta
AAAAATTTACTCCTTTTTTATAAATATTTACAATTAAATAAATTACTCCAAAAAATTTCAATCTACCATATATTATATATGGGGTCAAAATTAAAAAAAACAAGTACTAACTGAAAATAAATTTTAAAATCCGAACTTATAAAGGCTTTATCAAAAAAATATAAACAACTTTTGCACATTTTTATAATAAGTTTTAAAAGATAAAGGCAACTCTATTTTAAATATATATTGTTTAATAAATTAATATAAATAATATATTTAGATGTATAAATAAATGTTGTTTTTTAAATAAATTATTTATATTTCTTTATTATTATTATTTATTAGTTGTTTTTTTATTTTATTTATTTTTATTTTATTTTTTATAAATTAAATAATAATAACTGAACTACATGAACTACATTAAAAGAAAAAAATAATTTGGGTTTATTTAAAACATATTTTCTTGTTATGGATGGTTTTTTTTTGGTGGAAAAGTTGACATAAAAAAAATAAACAATTATAATAAAGTTTTTATTAAAAATATTAATTAAATTAAGAAAATAAAATATTAAAATTTATGAAAACAAAACATATAAAAAAAGAAATAAATATAATTTTTAAATTCATAAAATATTTTTATAAAATAAAAAAAAATATTATTAATAATTTTTTTTTAAGAAAAGTTTTATTCATGTTTAATTTAAAAAAAATTATATTTTATAAAAAATTGATTTCAATTAAAAAAAAAAATATTTCAATAATTTCAAAAACTCCAAAATTATCCTTTTTAAATTTAAATTTTAATAAAATTTATGAAAACAAAACAGAAAAAAATAATAAAAACAAAAAATACAATATTATAAAAAAATATTGTTTATTTTTTTTAAAAAACTGAAAACTAATTAAAAAAAATTATTGATTATTTATTTTTATAATTAAAAATTTTATTAAATAAAAATCATATCAAAACTGTTTATTCAATTTTTTTATTAAAAATAAATTTAAAAAAAAAATGTTAAAGATTTTTATTTTAATTTACTATCGATTTATTATAAATATATTTTTCTATTTAATCTATCTTTAATTCCCGATTTTCTAAAAAAGTAGGTATTAATTTGATCTCTCCATTCACAAGAATTTAAATATTGTTTTTGTAATCTATTTTTTACATTTATAAAAACATCAAATGGTATCAATTTTTCTAATTTATCCCATAACGAAATCCAACTATATACATTATCCACACCTAAAAAATGAGAATCATATATATGCTGAATAATAGTCTTATTAGATTTTAACAAAAATTCATATGACAAATGATGAAAAAACAATAACAGTTCTTCAGGACATGTTTTATAATTATTAAAAATATTTTTATTTTTAATAAAATATTGATTTACAAAATTACTTCCATTTACACTCCTATTTATACCTAAACTATCTTTAGTTGCATAATGATAAGTTCCCCAATTTGAATATTCATAACCATCTACATTAGGACCATAATGATTTACTGGATTAACCATCCATCCTATACCTAAAGGAGAGGTATAATTTTCATATGTTTCCCAACTATTTAATAAAATTCTTTTTATATTCTCTATTACTAAAGGATTATCATTATAAGTTAATCTAATCCATGAAGTTAATACATCATTAGAAGTTATATTTAAATTCCACAATAAATTACCATAACTAAATAAATTAGATTGAGCCAAATCATTTCCTGTCCAATTAAAATTATCACCAATATTGGATACAGCAGTAATTCCATAATATTTATTTTTATACAAATTACCAGATAATAATTTAGATATAGTTGAACCATTACCTAAATAAAAAGTATCAAAATTAAGTATATACTTCCATTGTGGAAATAACCAACATAAATCAATTTGCTGACCAGTATATTCTTGAGTTATTTGTAATTCCATAACTTGAGATGTTAAATTCATAGATCCTAACAATGGAGAAACTGGTTCTCTTACCTGAAAGTCCATAGGACCATTTTTTATCTGTAAAATAACATTATCTTCAAATAAACCATTCAAATGATTAAAATGATCATAAGCAGAACAAGCTCGATCTATATTTCTATTTCTCCAATTTTGTTTATTATTATACACAAAACAACGCCAAAATAATATGCCTCCAAAATGACTTAATGCATTAGCTATTGGTTTAGAACCTTGAGCATGATCTCTTCCATAATCTAAAGGTCCAGATGTTCCTTCTGAATTAGCCTTTACAACAAAACCTCCAAATTTTGGCATATACTCATATATTTCTTCTATTTTTTTAAACCACCATAATTTAACATCTTTATCTAAAGGATCAAAAGAAGATAATCCACCAACAATTACTGGACTTTTATAATTAATAGAAACAAATAATTTAATATTATATTCACAAAATATACTATATATTTCATATAATTGAAATAACCATTCTTTAGTTATTAAATAAGAAGCATTCAAAGTAACATTTACATTATTTATACATAAAGAATTTATTCCAATACTAGACAATAATCTAGAGTAATCTCTAATTCTATTTAAATTAAAATGAACTTTATTGTTTAAAAAAAATATAGAATTTCCTGAATATCCACGTTCTATACTTCCATCTATATTATCCCAATGATTTAACATCCTTATTTTTAATTGAGGATTTTCTCTAATATAAAAATCTTTATTGTAAATAATATAATTCAACTGTATTAATTTTAGTAAATTAAAAAAAGCATATATTAAACCGGTGTTACTTTTAGAATAAATAAAAATTTTTTTATTTAAATATTTTATAGAATATTCTTCTTTTAAATATTTTAAATCATAATCAAAAATTAAACTAGCTATGGACTTATCTTTAACAAAAGAATAATTTTGTTTTTTTACAAAAAAATTAATCTCATATTTTAAAGTATTTATTTTTATATTTTCAGATTCTGGTAAAAATATTTTTTTAAATATTTTCAAATTACATATCTTTTCAAACCAAATAGTATTATTTATGTCTGGCAACCAACATCTAGAATAATTTTCACCAATCATTTTTTTTTCCTATAAAAATTTTTATAGTTTTAAAATTACTTATAAAATTAAAAAAAATCAACAACAAAATCCAGATAAATTACATATTTAAATTATCTGGATTTATATTAATTAATTAACATCTAAAATATTTGTTATAATCAGGACAAATATTTCCTGTAGCATTTTCTACAACACTACCAGTTTTACTAACATTTTCTATTAACCAAGTAGAACCTTTTTTTATGTTAAAATTTTCAAATGTAACTTGAATATTATTTCCTTTCATTCCATTAAGAATAAATTTTCCTGGTGTTAATACCTTAATTCCATTAAAAACAATATTTTTAAATTGAGGAATTTTATTTCCATTAGCATTTTTATTATAAAACATATCTAAATATAAAGGATATTGTACATCTTTTATACAAATATTTTTATAAGTTATTTGATTAACTAATCCACCATTAGAACGATCACTTTTAATTCTTAAACCATTAGTAGTTCCTTCCATACTTAAATTGGAAACTAAAACATCATTCACACCACTATAAGTTTCACTTCCTATTGACATACCATGACCTTTTCCAAATAAATTATTTGAAATAGTTATATGATTAGTAGAACCACTTCCACCAGCTTTAATAGCTACATTATCATCACCAGAACTAATATAACTATGAGTTATGGTCACATTAGAAGAAGAACCAGGATCTATACCATCAGTATTACGTGCATCAGATGGAGTATTAATTTTAACACCCCAAGCAGTAAATCCATCTACTTTATTTGTTACAACATGAAAATTAGGAGAATTTTTTAATGATAAATTATAAATTATAAAATTTTTAGAATTTTTTATTTCTATTAATCTAGGAACATTTTGTTGCTTACTTTTAGTTTGTGCTTCACTTGCTAAATTCCACCAAGTTTTATTTGTTCCTTTCATAACTGAATTCCCCTGACCATCAATAATTCCACCTTCTCCATAAATACCACTATTTGAAGTACTATCAACTAATATAAAAGGTTTACAACCTTTTCCAGAATCATCTAAAGTACCACAAGTATGATGACCATTATCATACAATGAAGGATCTGGAGTTGCAGAAAGAATAACTCCTTTATCTAAAATTAATCCACCATTACTAGGAATTGTTAAAGGGCCAGAATAAAAATGAAAATGTTTACTATCAGAAGATTGTAATGTTACAAATTCTTTTGTTTTAGCACAACGATTAATTTCATTTTGAATTAATACAGTTTTGTCAGAATCACTAGCTTTTAATGTACTACAACTTTTTGGAACTACAGGTTCTGAAACATAACGTGTATCTCCTGAAGCAAATAATAAATTAATATTTAAAAATATTCCTGCTAAAAAAATGAACAAATAATTAACAAATCTTCTATATTTATTTCTCAT
>CP144779.1:0-8749 GCA_036689265.1 Candidatus Stammera capleta
ATGCTTAGAAAGTTAATAAATACAAAAAAAACACTAATATTTATGGAGGCACATAATCCATTATCAGCAATTATAGTAAATAATGCTTTTTATAAAGATAAAAAAAATAATGTAATTTATAAATATGATGGAATATGGTCTAGTTCCTTAGCAGATTCACTAACTAAAGGTATACCTGATAATGAAACTTTAAATTTAAAAGAAAGAATACAAAATATTTTTGATATAAGATCAGTAACTAAATTACCCATCATTATTGATGCTGATACAGGAAAAAATACAGAATATTTTTCCTATTATATTAATATTATGCAACAAGTAGGTATTAATGCTGTTGTTATAGAAGATAAAACAGGTATTAAAAAAAACTCTCTTTTAGGATTAAAGGTAAAACAAAATTTAGAAGATATAGAAAAATTTTGTAATAAAATTTACGTAGGAAAAAAAAATATTTATAAAAATGATTTTTTAATAATTGCTAGAATGGAAGGATTAATTGCTGGAAAATCTATTTCAGAAACTTTAAAAAGAGCATTCCGTGCAACAGAAGCTGGAGCTGATGGAATATTAATACATAGTATTCATAATACTCCAAAAGAAATTATTAATTTTAGTAAATTATACAAAAAAAAATACCCTTCTATACCATTAATATGTATTCCTACTACTTATAACTACATTAAATATCAAGAATTAGGAGATATAGGTTTTAATATAATTATATATGCAAATCATATGATTAGATCATCATATAAAATTATGGAAAAAATTTCTAAAATAATTTTAAAAAACCAAAGAACTTATGATATAGAAAATAAATGTATTTCTGTTAAAAAAATTTTAAATATTACAACAAAAATTTTAAATTAAAATAAAAAAAATAAAATGCGTAAATTAATAATTGGAGCATATATAGCTTATAGTACAGGACATCATCCTGCATCGTGGAAATATAATAATTATAAAAAACAAAAATTACAAGATATAAATAAATATTTTTATTTATCTAAAATATCTGAAAATGGATTTATTGATTTTATATTTTTAGCTGATACACCATCTGTTTTTCAAGACGATAAAGGTAGTGGATATGGTAGTAGAATAATATTATTTGAACCAATTACATTGTTGTCATCATTATCTAGTGTAACTAAAAATATAGGATTAATAGGAACATCATCTACAACATATAAACATCCATATAATATAGCAAGAGAATACGCATCATTAGATCATATTAGTAATGGTAGAGCTGGATGGAATTTAGTTACATCATCGAAAAAAAATACAGCTGGAAATTTTGGATATTTAACACATTTAGAACATGATGAACGATATATAAAAGCAGAAGAATCATGTAATATAATTAAAAAATTATGGGATAGTTGGGATGATAAAGCATTTATAAGAGACAAAAATAAAGGTATTTTTTACCTAAAAAATAAATGTTATCCAGTTAATTTTAAAGGTAAATATCTAAAAATATTTAATTCTATACTTAATGTATCTAGACCTCCCCAAGGACATCCTATAATAGTACAAGCAGGATCATCAATACCAGGAAAAAAATTAGCTGCAAAAAATGCTGAAATAGTATTTACAGCTCAAAATAACATTAAAAGTGCAAAAAAATTTTACAAATATTTAAACAAAAAAATAAAAAAATATAATCGTCATTTTAAAAATATATTAATTATGCCAGGATTAAGTTTTTATATAGGTAAAACTGAAAAAGAAGCATATGAAAAATTTAATGATTTACAAAATTCAATACCTATTGAATTAGGATTAAATATGTTAGAAGATTTATTAGGTGGAGAAATAAATATTTCTAATTATGATATCAATAAACCTTTACCTAAAATACCTTATTCTAATGCTAATCAAAGTAGAAAAAAAATAATAGAAAATATTACTAAACAAGAAAATCTTAGTATTAAAGAGATAAGTAAAAAAATTGCAGTATCAAGGGGACATTTAAATGTAATTGGTTCTTATGACCAAGTAACTGAAATAATATTCAACTGGTTTAATAATAATGCATGTGATGGTTTTAATATAATGCCACCTGTACTTCCAGAATCATTAGAAGAATTTATAAATAATATTATTCCACGATTACAAAAAATTGGAATATACAAAAAAAAATATTCTTCTGGAACCTTAAGAGAAAAATTAAATATACCTAAACCAAAAAACATAAATATTAAATAAAAAAAATTATTAAAATATGTCATATATAAATAACAATATTATAATAGAAGATACTACATTAAGAGATGGAGAACAATCTCCAGGAATAGCTTTTAATAAAAAAACAAAAATAAAAATTTTTAATTTATTAGTAAATACAGGAATTAAATGGATAGAAGCAGGAACTCCAGCAATGAAAGGAGAAGAAGTAAAAGCTATTAAAATTATGTTAGAAAGAAAAAATGAAGTAAATATAATTGCCTGGAATAGAGGAGTTTTGGAAGATATAAAATACAGCATTTCATTAGGATTTAAATGTATACATATAGGATTACCAACATCAAAAATACATTTAAAATATAGTATAAACAAAGACAAAACATGGTTAATTAAAACAGCTACTAACTTAATTAAATTTTGTAAAGATAAAGATTTATTTGTTTCAATTAGTGCAGAAGATATAGGAAGAACTGATATTAATTTATTACAAGAATATGCAATATCTGTACAAGAAGCTGGAGCTGATAGATTACGTTTATCAGATACTATAGGTATATTAGATTATGAACAATACGGTGAAAAAATAAGACAAATTAAAAATATATCCAATATAGATTTACAATGTCATTGTCATAACGATTTTGGTTTAGCAGTAGCTAATACTATATCCGGTTTAAAAGCAGGAGCTAAATATTTTCATGTTTGTGTTAATGGTATAGGAGAAAGAGCTGGTATGGCAGATTTAGCTCAAATGGTTATTTTATTACACCAAATTTACAATATAGATTTAGGAATTAATACCAAAAAATTAATTAATCTTTCTTATAAAGTAGCAAAAGCTACCTATCAAAATATATATCCTTGGCAACCAATAGTAGGAAAAAATATTTTCAAACATGAATCAGGAATACATACTAAAGGTATGTTAAAAAACAATAATACATTTGAACCATTTAATCCAAAAATATTAGGAAAAAAAAGAAAATTTATAATTGGAAAACATTCTGGAACAAATATATTAAAATATTATCTAGAAAAAAATGGTATAAAAACAGAAATAAAAATATTAAAAAAATGTTTAGAATTAGTTCGTAAAAAATCTGAAGTAAAAAAAGTAAACAAAAAAGAATTATACAATTTATATACTTTAGCAAAAAAAAAAATAGATAATGAATATTAAAAAAAATGAACCAATAGTAAATAAAATTATAAAGTTACATAGCAATAATCAAAAAATATATACTGGTAATATAGTTAAAGTATATATAGATCATATTTACATACAAGATGGTAATTCACCAACTATTGCAACTTATTTTAATAAATATAATTTAAAAAAAACATTTAATTCACATAAAATAAGCTTTTTTTTTGACCATTCAGTATTATCAATAAATAAAAAAATATCATGGCAAATAAAAAATGCACTTAATTTTGCTAAAAAAATAAAAGCAAACATTTACTACAGAGGTGAAGGAATAAGCCATATAATAGCTATTGAAAAAAAAATTTTTATGCCTAGAAAAATTATTTTAGGATCAGATTCACATACTTGTACAGGAGGTATATTTCAATGTTTATCTTTAGGAATGGGAGCATCTGATATCGTAGCATCTATGATAACTGGTAAAATTTGGATTAAAATACCTGAAACCATTAATATTAACATCATTGGAACTCCTCATGAAACTGTTAGAAGTAAAGATGTTATGTTATTTATATTAAAAAAATATCCAATACAAATGTTTTTATATAAATCTATAGAAATATCTGGAGAATGGATTGAAAATTTATCTATAGATTCAGCAAAAACAATAGCTAATATGTCAGTAGAATTAGGAGCAAAATGTATATTTTTACCTTATGGTAAATACAGACCCGAAGGAATGTATAAAATAGAAAAAAACAATGGTGATTATAATTTATCTATTTCAATAAATAATTTAGTTCCTCAAATTGCTAAACCACATTATCCTAACAATGTAACTAATATAGATAAATTATCAGGTACAAAAATAAATTATGTTTTTATAGGAAGCTGTGCAAACAGCAGTTTAGAAGATATTAAAGAAGTATCTAAAATAATAAAAAATAAAAAAATACACAAAAATATTCATTGTATATTAACACCTGGATCAAAAAAAATATATTTAAAATCTATTAAAAAAGGTTACATACAAACACTTATTAAATCTGGTGTTATCATAACTCCACCAGGATGTGGTCCATGTGTAGGAACGCAAGGATCTATACCATCAGATAAAGATAAAATAATGACTACAATGAATAGAAATTTTATTGGAAGAATGGGTAATCCTAAAACAAATATTTATATTTGTTCACCTATTGTAGCTATATATACAGCATATTTAGGTAAAATACCAAAAATTGAGGATTTAAAGTTATGAAAAAAACCATGGTTTTAAAAGCAAAATTTATAAATGATGATTTAATATCAACCGATGATATTTTACCTGCTAAATTTAAACATATGTATACAGATGGACAAAAATTATCCAAATATTTATTTTACAATAAATATCCAAAACTTAGTAAAAAATTAAAAAATTACCAGGCAATAATATCAAATGGAATATTCGGAATAGGTAGTTCACGTGAACAAGCAGTAGATGCTTTATTGCAAAAAGGTATAAAAATAATAATATCTAACGATTTTGGTAGAATATTCTTTAGAAATTCATGGAATTTAGGATTAATTGTATTACAATCCAATATAGATAAAATTAAAGATGATAATTTTATAAAAATTAATTTAAAAAAAGGTTTTATGAAAATAGAAAAAAAAACCTTTTTTTTTAACCCTCCATCAAAATACATGATAAACCTAATTAAACATAAAGGAATTATTAATTATATAAAAGAGACAAAATATGATTTTAAATAACAGAAAAAATAAATTTGA
This sequence comes from Candidatus Stammera capleta, assembly GCA_036689265.1. GTDB lineage: Bacteria > Pseudomonadota > Gammaproteobacteria > Enterobacterales > Enterobacteriaceae > Stammera > Stammera capleta_AF. The sequence goes on from CP144779.1 coordinate 5,117, forward strand.
TGGATTAGCCAAAGAATATGATTTATATCGTCCTAGATATCCTAGTTTATTATTCAAAGAAATAAATAATTGGAGTATTAAAAAAAATAAAAAAAATATTTTAGATATAGGTTCAGGAACTGGAATAGCTTTAGAAGGATTAATAAAAATATTAGGTAAACAAAACAATTTCTTTGCTATAGATTTATCACAAGATATGATAAATGTAGGTAAAAAAAAGTATCCTTATGTAAAATGGATAAAAGGTAAAGCAGAAAATGAAATTAAAAAATTACCTAAAATGGACATAATAATTTCAGCACAATCTTTTCAATGGATGAATAGAATTAAATTGCTGAAAATAATTAAAAAAAAATTAAATTTAAAAGGTATATTTTGCATATTACAAAATAATAGAAATTATAAAATAAATGATTTTTTAAATAAATATGAACATATATTAGAAAAAATAAATTCAAAATATTCTAGAAAATACAGAAAATTTAAATATAAAAAAGAAATTAAATTAATATTTAATGATAAATATAGCATTTATATTTATCTAAATTATTTATGGAAAGATTATTTAACTAAAAAAGAATTTATAGGTATGAGTTATTCTTCTACTCAAGTTCAAAAAGTTAAAAATATTAATAATAATTTATTTAAAAAAAAAATTAAAAATCTTATTAAAAAACATTATAAAAAAAATAACTCAATAAAAATAGATTTTACAAGTGAATTATTTTTAGTAAAAAATTATTATAAATAAAAATATATATTTAAGGTTTATAAAAATTAACAAACAATTTAATTATCAAATAAATATTTCGTTACTTTCTATATCAGAAAGTATACAAAATATTGTTTTAACATGGTTAATATATAAATATACAAATAATTCATTAGCTATAAGTTTAATTACATTTGTTAATTATTTTCCAATGTTTATTTATGCTATAACATATATTTTTATTGCTGATTTAATAAATCCAATATATCAATTTAACATAACTAATTTATTTTTATTAATTAATTCTTTTTTAATGGTTTTTTTTTCTATTTTAATAAAAAAAAATATAAATATTTATATATTTATATTATTTATATTACAAATAACTTATTCTTGTACAAAAACATTAAATAAAATTATTTTAAATAAAATTTTAAAAATTGTTTTTCCCTTTTACAAAATAGAAAAAACAATACAAATTTCTTTTTCTTTAATACAAATATTTCAAACTATAGGAAATCTTATTGGAAATATATTCATTATAAAAAATAATATTATTTTAGGATTTATATGTATATTTATACTATATATAATTAATTTATTATTAAGCTATAAACTATTAAAAAATAGATATTCATATCATAAAAAACATAGTAAAAAAACAAAAATTAATATTAAAAAAGATTTATATTGGTTAAAAAAAACATTCCAAAAAAAACCATCATTAATATTATTAATATTATCTATACCACCAAGTGGAATATATCAATATCTAAATACCATTTTACCTTTTCTAACAACATTATTTTATTGTAATAAAAGTATATACTTTTTTTTATTAAACTTTTCATCAACATTTTTTTCTTCAATAGTAGGTATTTTATTATTTAAAAATATTTTATCTAAACAATTTATAGAAAAATACAGTATGTTAATATGTTCATTATTAATATTATTATTAAGTATAAATACTAACTTTATAATTTTATTAATTTTAAATTCTTTATGTTTCGCATTACTATCAAGTAACATAATTTGTATGCAAGTAAAAATAAATAAATTATTTTCATATAATAATTTAGGTAAATTTATTATTTTACGTAATTCTATTGCTAGTTTATCAAAAATAATATTTTCGTTTATTGCAGCTTTTTTAATCAAAAAAGTATCTTTATTTTTATTATATATCTTTCCCTTTATTAGTTTGTTGTTTTTTTATATTTTTTTTATTTATATAAATTATTTAAATATTTAGTTTTTATTTTATTTAAAACACTTATTTATTTATAAATACTTTAGTTCAGAAATAAAATTCGAATTTAATAAAATTTTAAAAATTTAAACATATAAAAATATTTTTGATATAAGATAAAAAAAAGAAAAATACTAAAAAATATATAAATATAAATTTATTAAAATATAAATATCAATTTATAACATAAAAAATTACATTTTATAGTTTATAAAAATACAAAAAAAAACATCCCCCTTATTAATTTTTAAAATTATTTAATATTAAACATTAAATTAATTAATATTTAAATATTTTCTCCTCTTTGTAAGAGTAATTTATAATATTTTTCGGAATCATTTTTTATTAATTCAGGTTGTTCTATTCTTAAAGACTTTTCTAATAAAAATATTTGATAAGGCATTTTAGTAATACTCCAATTTATAAATTTACAATACCAAAAATTTAATGGTTTACTTATCAAAGAATTTTTTTTAGAACTAATACAGTTAGATTTATTAATTAAATTTGAAAAATTTTTATTATAATTAAATGATCTAATATTATTTTGTACTTTATCTATAAGTTTAGATCCTAAAATAATGCTTTTATTTTTTAATAATAAATTTCTTAAAGATGGGAATTTTAATAAATCAATACCTATTATTTTCATTTTCATTGCATGTTTATTTTTAGAATGCATTAATGAAGATGTTAAATTTTTACGTACAACCCATTCTTCAAATTTACATAAACTAATTCTAAGTTCATGTAATGTTATACCTCTAGAAGTAAAAAATTTTTTAGTTAACCATATACGTAATGGTTTATATTGACCAGTATCAGGATTAATATCACGAAAAACAATTACATACTTTAATTTCTCTAAAACACGTAAAGCATGTAAAGGAGGGTCATATGATTTACGGCCATTATCATAAATATGTAACATATTCATAGAAGAAGCAATAATTTCAAAGGGTACAGATATTTCAAAAAAATATTCTCTGTATAAACTATAACTACAATGAGAAATTAATACAGCTGACAAAATAGTTAATGTTTCACATAATTCTGATCTAGCATGAATTCTCATACCTAAACTACGACGAAATTTAATAAGATCATAATTTCTATGCCAATTATGATTACTTACTCTAGCAACTAATTTGGAAGCTATTCCTCTAGGAACACGACAAGATAATTTAGGAATATATCTTCTATGTATTTTACCTTTATTTTTTAAAATATTTTTTTCTGTTTTTTGTAAATTAAAAAATAATGTTTTTTTGCGTTCACTTTTATTAACTTTTTTAAAAATATTCAATTTTTCCTGCACTTATGGCAGAATCAGGGGTTTTAATTTTTCATAACATTCTATATAATCTTATTTTAGATATATATAAAATGTTCCCCGCATATATATTTCTGCCAATTATATATATATTTGCGGGGGATGTTAAAAAACATATATATATTAATTTAATTATATAATCCTCCAGAAACGGATCAAGTATAAATATTATTTTTTAACAAGAAAAATAAAAAAAAAATAAAAAAATACAAAAAAAATACCATTTTTATTTATATGAAAAAAAATGTTAAGTTTAAATACAATTTAACAAACATTTTATTTATAAAATTAAATATAAATAAACTTTTTTTAAAAATATAATATAACAATAAATCA